>NZ_CAACVB010000106.1 GCF_900659635.1 Actinomadura roseirufa
CGTCGGCCGGGCGGCCGGTGGTGGCGGCGAGCGCGGCCGCGCCGACCGCTCCGGCGGTGAGACGGCGGTCCCCGCAGGCGCGCGCGGCGTCCTCGTCCGCCCACCGCTCGATCGTGAACGCCACCGCGGTGGCCGCGGGCCGCAGCAGCGGGTTGAGGGTCGCCGCGAATTGGACGGCGGCGGTGAACAGAGAGTGGTGGCAGCGCAGGTGTGAGCGTTCGTGCTCCAGCAGGACCCGCCGCTGCTCCGCCGACAGCGCGTCCAGCATCCCTGTCGACACCACGATCCTGCCCGGCACGCCTCCGGGCAGGCCGGGCAGCGCGAACGCCTCCGGCGCGGGGTCCTCGACCACCACCAGCCGGCCGTCCCCGGGCAGGCGGGCGGCCTCCCGGGCCGACAGCAGCATGGTGCGCGCGCGCCGCCACAGCATCCGCGCCCCGGCCACGACCGCCACCACCAGCAGCACGCCCGCCACCACGGCGACCGGCGGCGCGATGGGATCGGCCTCGGCGATCACCCGCACCGACAGATGCGCCGGCCACGCCACCGCCGGGATCTGCGCCACGGCGGTCGCCGACAGCAGGGTCAGCGCCAGGCACCCGGCCGCCGCGAGCAGCACCGCCGACACCGTCAGCGACCACGTCGCCAGGCGCGGCGGCAGACGCTCACCCAGCGGGCGGGCGCCCAACGTCACCGCCAGCGGCAACAAGAGCGGCAAGTACACCGCGATCCGCATGGCTCAGTCCCGCTCCGGCGGCTCGGGCGAACCGTCCTGAGGCAGGGCCTGCAGCAGGGTGCGCAGCAGTGCCGCGTCCCCCTCGGCGAGCTGACCGACGAAACGCGTGAGCACCTGGGTGCGGTCCGGACCATCGGCGAGCACCTGGTGCATGCGGCGCGCCGCCAGCCCGGAGGGGTCGGCGGCCGGCCGGTAGGCGAACGCCCGTCCCACCGCCATTCGGGTCAGGACCCGCTTGTCGTGCAGCCGCGCCAGCGTCGTCACCACCGTCGAGTACGCCAGGCCGCCACCGAGCAACCGCTGGACCTGCCCGGCCGTCAACGCCTCCGGTTCGCGGTGGAGCACGTCCAGCACCTCTGCCTCCAGCACACCGCTGGCACGCCGCCGGCCCGGCCGCCTCGCCGGTTCCCCTCCCCCGGACGGCCGGCGCCGCCGCCGGGCGGCACCCGCGCCGTCTTCACCCGCACCGCCCGGTTCCGTGTTCACGATCTGCCCACCGCCGTTCACCTTCGAGCGTCCGGCCTGTCTTCTACACACGAATAGAAGTCGTTGGTTCGAGTGTGCCACGCCCCGCACCGGCGCGCACCACGCCTGTGCCGCCGCACACGGGAGACGGCGCGCCCTTCGATGACACGTCGGCGCCGGCCCCGGGCGCTCCGCGCACTTCGCCCGCTTCGTCCTCGGCGGACGGCGTCCTCAGTGATCAGCGTTGGGTCGTGGCGATGAGGCGTCGCAGCGCGGCGTGGGCGGGCGGGCCCCACGTGGGCTTGCCGCCGGGCCGGCCGTGGACGCCGGCGTCCCCGATGAGGATGCCGACGAGGGCGCGCAGCACCGCCCATCCGCGGGCGCGGCGCAGGGTGGCGGCGTCCGGAGCCGGCCGGTAGGCGGCGTGGAAGTGGTCGGCGCCGCCGTCCGGCAGCAGATTCCAGGCGGCGGCGAGGTCGCACGCCGGGTCGCCCGCGAAGAGGTCACCGAAGTCGACCACGCCGCAGAGGGCACCGTCCGCGGTGAGGACGTTGGCCGGATGCAGGTCGCCGTGGAGCCACAGCGCCGGGCCGTCCCAATCGGGCGCCGCGGCGGCGTCCTCCCAGACCGCGCGGACGGCCTCGGGGTCGGGGACGAGCCCCCGCTCGGTGACCGAGGCGAGCTGCTTGGCGAACCCCTCGGAGTGACCGGCCAGCGGTCCTCCGCGGCCCCGCCCGGCGGGCGCGTGCTCGGGGGCCGGCCGGTGGAGTGCCGTCAGGAAACCCGCCAGGGCTGTGGCCGCCTCCGCGCCGCGCGTGACGGGGGCGCGGTCGGCGGGCGTGCCCGGCACCCAGGTGGTGACGATCCAGGGCCGCGGAAACCGCGCGGTGGGCTCGCCGAGACGCTGCGGAACGGGAACCGGCAGCGGAAGGCGAGGGGCGAGAGAGGGCAGCCAGTCGTGCTCCTTGCGCAGCAGCGCGTCCGCGGACCGCGTGGCCCACGGCAACCGGACGGCGAGGTCGTCACCGAGCCGCCACAGCTGGTTGTCCCAACCACGCGCACCGAGCCGCACCGGCAGACCGGCCAGATCGGGATGCTGGTCGCGCAACAGATCCCGCACCAGCTCCCCGGTGATCTCGATCTCCCCATGCGTCATGCGAAGCAACCCTAACCCGACGACACTCGCCCCCTTCCACCGCTCTCATCAGCCAAGAGACCCAGAAGCCGCTCTCCGTAGGCGTAGCTCAGGGCCGGCATGGTGGCCCCAGAGGACGACGGGAGGTCCCGGCGCACGCCGGTGCGCCGGCCCCGAATCGTCCTGTGGCCGACCGGGGCATCTCGTGCGACCGGCGGCGGGGCGGCGACGCAGGTGCGATGATGACGCTTGGTCGTCGAGGGATCGGGCCCGTCTCCGGGGCCCGGATCGGGGGCGCATGGGCGGCAGGACGAGCGGCACGCGCCGGTGGTGCGGTGGATGAGGCCCCGCCTGAGCATCGTTTTTGAACGTCCTGCTGGTGGTCGTGGTCGCTTTACTCGGCATCCTGACCAACTACGCGACGAACAGCGAGAACGCGCCTCCGCTGCTGGACCTGTTACGGAAGTTCGCCGTTCCCGGACTCGGCGTGCTGATCGTCGCGTTGGTGGTGCTGACGGTGGTGTCGGCGCGGCTGGATGGTCCGGCGCGGGCTCCGGATCTGGAGTGGGATCCGGGACGGGCGCCCTATCCGGGGCTGGAGGCGTTCGCCGAGGACGACGCACCGGTGTTCTTCGGCCGGGACGAGCAGGTGACGGCGCTCGTGCGGGAGGTGTACCAGCGGGACGGCGAGCGATTCGTAGCGATCACGGGGGCCTCGGGCAGCGGCAAGTCATCAGTGGTGCAGGCGTGACTGATCCCCAGGTTGCGGGGACGCCGCTGGTTGGTGCAGCCGGTGCTGACGCCGGGGGCCGATCCGGTGTCGTCGCTGGCGGCCGCTCTCGGGGACGCCGGAGGCGCTGAGCGCCTGCGGAACGCCCCCTCCGCGCTGGCGGGACTGGTCGGGCAGGTGCGGCGGCGAGCGGGCCGCCGTGACGGCAGGGTGCTGATCGTTATCGACCAGATGGAGGAGCTGTTCACCCTGGCCGGCGCCGATCAGCGGGAGCTTTTCCTGTCCGCGATATCGGCGACGCTGCGCGCGGATTCCCGGTTGTGGGTCGTGGCGACCGTCCGCATCGAGTTCTTGCGCTCATTCCTGGAGACCGGGCACGCCGCGCTGTTCGGCAGGCCGATCGCGCTGGGCGCGCTCACCCGGACCGGACTGGCGACCGTGATCGAGGCGCCCGGTGCACTGGCCGGTGTGCGGTTCGAACCCGGGTTGGTCACCAGGATCGTGGCGGACACGGGGACGGCCGACGCGCTCCCGCTGCTGGCCTATCTGCTGCAGGAACTGTACTTCGCGGCCGGGCGCGGGAAGGTCGCCACGTTCGAGTCCTACGCCGAGCTGGGCGGGGTGGCGGGAGCGCTGGCCTGGCAGGCGGATCAGCTGATCAACACGTTGCGCGGGGACGACGGCATCGAGCCGATCCTGGCCGTGCTGTTCAAGTTCGTCACCATCGACGGCACCGAGGCCGTCCGCCGCCGGGTCGCCCTGGACGGCCTGCGGGATGACGAGCGGCGTGTGGTCGACGCATTCGTGGAGGCCAGGCTGCTGATCACCGATATGTGGGAGGGGACGGCGATCGCGCAGGTCGCACACGAGGCGCTTTTCCGGCAGTGGGCTCCCCTGCGCCAGGAGGTGGAGGCACGGTCCGAGCTGCTGCGGCGCCGCGCCGAGCTGGAGCGGTGGGCGGCGGACTGGCGCCAGGCCGGGCGGAAGGCCGATTACCTGCTGACCGGCGAACGCCTCCGGCTCGCGTTGCAATGGCTGGAGGGCATGGGGGCGGCCGGGCACGACAGCGTGGAGATCCGCGCGTTCGTGGAGGCGTCCAAGCGGCGGGACCTGATCTTCCTGCGCAGGGTCTCCGAGGGCATCGGTCAGTATGTGCTGGCCAATACCGAGCGGTACCCAGAGCTGGCGATCCTGCTGGCCACAGCCGCCCTCTCGGAGTGCCCGCCGACACCGGCCGCAGCCCGCGCGCTGATGGCGGCGTTGGCCTTCAGTCATCTGACCCACGTCCTGGACGGGCACACCGACGCGGTCCGCAACCTGGCCTGGTCGCCCGACGGCGCCCTGATCGCCACCGCGTCCCGCGACGGCACCTGCCGGCTGTGGGACGCGGCGACCGGAGGCCCCGTCAGGGTGCTGGAGGGCCATCAGGGCATGGTCGAGATGGTCGCCTGGTCACCCGACGCGGGCCGCGTCGCCACGGCCTCCCGCGACCGCACCGTCCGGGTCTGGGACGTCGCCACCGGCCGCACGCTGGCCGTGCTGGCGGGCGCGGCCGACGTGGTCCGGGCCGTCGCGTGGTCGCCGGACGGTTCGATGATCGCCTCCGGCGCCCGCGATCGGGTGGCACGAATCTGGCACGCGGACACCTATGGACTGCTGTCGGAGCTGCGTGCCCACACCGACAACATCCTCGGCATCGCCTTCTCCCCCGGCAGCGACAGGCTCGCCACCGGGTCCCACGACCAGAGCGTCCGCATCTGGAATCTCGCCGACGGCACCTCCACTGTTCTCCGTGGCCACCAGGACTTCGTCGAAGGCGTGGCCTGGTCACCCGACGGCACCTTCGTCGCCTCGGCAGGGGGCGACGCGACGGTGCGCATCTGGGACGTTCGCGCGATGGGGCAGACCGCCCTCATTCGCGGCCACGGCACCCGGGCATGGAACGTGGCGTGGTCACCGGACGGCACCTACCTGGCGAGTTGCGGCAGCGACAACACCGCCCGCGTCTGGGACCCGCGAACCGTTGAGGAGATCTTCGTCCTGCGCGGCCACACCGACGACGTGTGGGGTGTCGTCTGGGCACCCGACGGCTCCCGGCTAGCCACCGGTTCCGCCGACACTTCGGCCCGCATCTGGCGCGTCACCCCCGAGGGCGCCGAGAGCCTCCGGCTGGACGGGCACCGCGGTCCGGTCCGGGCCGCCGCGATCACGCCGTCCGGCCGGTTGATCGCCACAGGCGGCGACGACGGGAGGATCCGGATCTGGGATGCCTCCGACGGCACCCTCCAGGCCGAGGTCACCGGACACCAGGACATCGTCCACGACCTCGCCTGGTCCGGCTCGGCCGACCGCACGTTCCTCCTTTCCTGTTCCAGCGACCGGACCATCGGCCTGTGGAGCCTGCACGAGGCATCCCCCGGCGACGTCTCCGGCGAACAGTTCGCCTCCGACGACGTTCACGAGGCGGTGGCCTGGCACAGCGGCTCGGGAAGATTCGCGACCGGAGGGCACGACCGCACGATCAGTGTGCGGGACCGCGAGAGCCGCGGCATCGTCGACCGCATGACCGGTCACGAGGACTGGGTCGTCAGCCTGGCCTGGTCTCCGACCGGTACGTTCCTCGCCTCCGGTTCCGACGATCGGACCGCGCGCATCTGGAACGTCGGGGCCCACGCCGAAGCCGTGGTGCTCCGGGGCCACGCCAACTGGGTCGACCAGGTCGCCTGGTCACCCGACGAACGCAGGGTCGTCACCGGGTCGGCGGATGGAACCGCCCGTGTCTGGGACGCCGTCACCGGCGAGCAACTGGCCGTCCTCGACGCGCACGAGGATCGGGTTTCGGGCGTGGCCTGGTCTCGGGACGGCACCATGATCGTCACGGGCTCCTACGATCACACCGTCCGGCTGTGGACGGCCAGGGCCTGCACCGAGATCGGTCTGATCGGCGTTCACCGCGGCCCCGTGGTCTCCGTCACCTGGACGCCCGACAGCCGGACCGTCGTCTCCGCCTCCCTGGACGGCACCGTCCGGACCTGGCCCTGCGAGGTCGATATGGCGGCCCTTCAGTCCAGGGCCAGAACTCGCGTGTTCCGCCCGCTGGCGGAGGAGGAGCGCCTCGCGCACCTGCTCCCCGGTCCCGATCAGTAGGCCTGCTCGACCACCCGCACGTCCCGATCGACCAGATAATCGGACGGGTCCAGGGCCATCGCCTCCCGCTCCGGCGACGCCCAGTACCGCTGGTTCGCCTCCTCGAACGTCTCCTCACCCTCGTACGAGATCACCCACACGAACCGGCTGCGCTCGTGATCGAGCCAGGCACCACCGATCCCGAATCCGAGCTTCAGCCGCAAGGGCACCACGGATTCGCGCCACCTGGTCGCCCACTCCTCCAGCAGCCCGTCCCTGATCGTGTACGTCCTCAGTTGCACGGTTTTCGGCACAACGACCCCTTTCCAGGCATAACCCGTGGCGCCGGTCAACGCCCGCGGCCACAGCGCTCAGACAACCACAGGCTCACCCGCAGCCAAGGGGGGACCTGGATCGGATGCAATGCAAAAAAGATTCTCGCGGTCTTGATGAGATGAGCGGCTCGGTAGGCGGACGGCGGAGGCCACTCGCGGTCCCGATGGTCTCGGACGCAGATAACGCGCATTACGCGCGTCAGGTCGTCGGCGTGCGGGTTGGTGTTCCTTGTTTGGGGCGGTGATTGGTCAGGGGGTCAGGCCCGTGCGGTGGGCGAGGATGACGAGTTGGACGCGGTCGCGGGCCTTGAGTTTGGCGAGCAGGGCGGCGACGTGGGCGCGGGCGGTGCCGGGGGCGATGCCGAGCTGCGCGGCGATCTCGGCGTTCGACAGGCCGTCGGCCACCAGGAGGAGCACGTCGCGTTCCCTGGCGGTGAGGCTGGGGAGGGCTCCCGGATCGGGCGGGGACGGGCGGGCGGCGAACGCGGTGATGAGGCGCCGGGTGATGGACGGCGACAGGAGCGCGTCACCGCGGGCGATGATCCTGATCGCGTCGAGGAGCTCGCGGGGCGGGGTGTCCTTGAGCAGGAAGCCGCTGGCCCCGCCGCGCAGGGCCGCGTAGACGTATCGGTCCAGGTCGAAGGTGGTGAGGACCAGGACGCGGGAGCCGGTGATCAGCCGGGTGGCCTCCAGGCCGTCCATGCCGGGCATGCGGATGTCCATGAGCACGACGTCGGGTTCCAGTTCGCGCGCCAGCGCGACGGCCTGCGCCCCGTCGGCCGCCTCGCCGACGGCCCGGAGATCGGGCGCCGTGCCGATGATCCCGGTCAGGCCCGCCCGGACCAGCGCCTGATCGTCGGCGACCAGGACCCTGATCATGTGGTCAGAGGGAGGACGGCCCTGACCCGGAACCCGCCCCCCGGGAGCGGTGCCGCGTCGAGCGTGCCGCCGTGAACGAGCACGCGCTCGCGCATGCCCCGCAGGCCGTGTCCGGGCCGGTACCCGCGCACCGCCGCGCCCCGGTCGGTGACCTGGACGGTGAGGGCGTCCCGCGTCCTTCGGACCAGGAGGTGCACGTGGCCGGTGGCCGCATGCTTGATCACGTTGGTCAGGGCCTCCTGCGCGATCCGGTAGGCCGACAGGTCGACGGCCGCGGGCAGGCCGTCCAGCGGGCCGTCCAGTTCGACCTCGGCCCGGACCCCGGCCTCGGCCGTCCGGTCGACCAGGCGTTGCAGGTCGCCCAGGCCCGGGGCGGGCTCCACGTCGGCATCGGCATCGATGCCGGTGCCGGGGGATGCCGGGCGCAGGACGTGGAGGAGGGCGCGCAGCTCGGTGAGCGTACGCCGTCCGGTCGTCTCGATCGTGGTCAGGGCGGCCTGGGCCTTCTCCGGCTGGTCGAGGGCGATCAGGGCGCCGTATCCGGCCTGGACGGTGATCACGCTCATTCCGTGCGCGAGAAGGTCGTGCATCTCGCGGGCGATCCTGAGCCGTTCGTCGGTCGCCGCCCGCTCCGCGCGGTCCCGGGCCTGGCGGCGCTGGAAACCCAGCGTGCGGCCGACCGTCCAGATCACCAGGTAGAGCACCGTGAAGGCCACCGCGCCGCCCCGGTGCCGGAAGTCGGGCAGCGCCGTGGTCCAGGCGCAGGTCAGGGCGAGGACCAGGGCGGCGTGGGCGTGCCGTCCCTGCGCCAGGGGCCAGAGGACGTAGCCGAGCGCCACCAGCCCGGCCGCCATGGAGGGCGGGTCGGCCGCGCCGACCAGGCAGAGCCCGGCCACCAGGAGACCGAGCGCGAGCACCGGCCGGTGGACGAGCGCGATCGGCAGTGAGAACACCACGATGCCGGTCGCCAGGGCGAGCGCCGCGAACGCGCTCCGGTCCGCGTGATTGGCCATCATCAACGCGGCGGGCACCGAGAACGCGATCGCCGCCAGCCGATCCCGGGCGGGTGCCGCGAGACCGGCGCTGAGTGCGGCCTTGAGCCGATCCCCAACGCGGACGGCGGCGGTCGCCCTCGGCCGGTCCCGCGTGGACACGATCGCCGGACGGTCGCTCATCGCCCCAGGGTAGGCGGGCTGTCGCTGGGCCCACATCCCCCCGGAGGTCTATGCCCTCAGGCAGAGAACCGGGCCCGCGGACAGGGTGCGCGGACCGCTCTGGAAGCGGACGCGGCCGACGGCCCTTGGCGGACACCGTGGAGGCACCTAACCAAGGAGGCATGGGTGCTCGAACTACGCGAGGTCACCAAGAGATACGGCCGGGTCATCGCGGTCGACCGGCTCTCGGTCACGATCCATCCGGGGCGGGTCACGGGCTTTCTCGGTCCGAACGGCGCAGGCAAGACGACGACGATGCGGCTCCTGCTGGGCCTTGAGCGGCCGGACACCGGCACGGCGCTGGTGAACGGCCGCCCTTACCGCGCCCTCGCCCGTCCCCTCCATGAGGTCGGTGCCCTGCTGGACGCGGGCGCCGTCCATCCCGGACGGACCGCGCGGGCCCATCTGGGCTGGCTGTCGTCGGCGGCCGGGCTCAGCCGGGCCCGCGTCGACGAGGTCCTCGAACTCACCGGGCTGACCTCGGTCGCCGGTCGGCGCGTCGGCGGCTTCTCGCTGGGCATGCGGCAGCGGCTGGGCCTGGCCGCCGCACTGCTGGCCGACCCGCGGATCCTCATCCTGGACGAACCGGTCAACGGCCTGGACCCCGAAGGCGTCCGCTGGATCCGCGACCTGCTGCGCGGGCTGGCCGCCCGGGGCCGGACCGTCCTGGTCTCCAGCCACCTGATCAGCGAGATGGCCCTGACCGCCGACCACCTCGTGGTGATGGGCCGCGGACGGCTCCTGGCCGACACGCCGCTGTCGGGGCTGGGCGACGGCTCCCTCGAAGACGCCTATCTGAAGCTGACCGACCGGGCCGTCCAGTACCGGGCGGGTGACCGATGAAGCGCGCGATCCTGGCCGAATGGGGCAAGCTCCGGACCGTCCGCTCGACGGTCCTGGTCCCCGCCGTCGCGGTTCTGCTGGGCTTGGGCGTCGGGCTCCTCGACGTCGCCTCGATCGACTGGACGACCACCGACCCGGCCGCCCTCGACCCGGTCGGCGAGTCCTTCGCCGGGTTCCAGTTCGCCGAACTGGCGTTCGCGGCACTCGGCGTCCTGGCCATCAGCTCCGAATACGGGACGGGACTGATCGACACCACTTTCCTGGCACTGCCACGGCGGCGCACCGTGTACGCCGCCAAGCTCGCGGTCCTGACGGCGTTCACGCTGGCCATCTGCGGCCTCAGCGCGTTCACCGCGTTCTTCCTCGGCCGGCCCTTCCTGGCTCGGCATCACGCGGCGGCCTCGCTCGGCGATCCCGGCGTGCTGCGGGCCGTCGTGTGCGCGGCGGTCTACATGACCGTGGTGACGCTGCTCGGGTTCGCGGTCGGCGCGCTGATCCGGCACACCGCGGGGGCGATGGCCTTCATGTTCGGGCTGGTGTTCCTCGCCTGGCCCGTCGCCCGCGCCGTCGAGGGAGTCTCGACGCTGCCGAGCAAGCTGCTCCTGGTCAACGCCGCGCAGGCTCTCACCGCGACTCGTCCGATCACCGGCCCGCCCGCCGCGCGGGTTCCCTCCCCCGGCCTGGCCGCACTGACCCTGGCCGGATACACCGTCCTCTTCCTGACCGCCGCCTACTGGAGGTTCCGCGACGGGCGAAGATGAGATCACGATCTCGGGCCGCCGGACGAGCGGGCCAGGTCGGTTCTGACCGGGCGGCCGGTCGTCTTCGGTCCCGGTCAGCCGGGTTGGAAGACGAGACGAGCGCGGAGACGAGCGCGGACACCGGGACGGCGGCCTCGTCCCTGGGCCGCCCGAGCGCCCCGGCCGGCAGGAGCCAGGGCGCGGGCCGTCCGGGGACGAGGCGCGCGACCGGACGAGGGCCACCGCGCGGCGCGGGGAGCGGGCGCGGGCGGACGGTGGACGTCAGTGGGCCGCCTCGTACTGCTGGACGACCGTCGCGGGGATGCGGCCCCGGTCGTTGACCTTGATGCCGCTGCTCTTCGCCCATTCCCGGATCTCCGCGCTGCGTTCGCGGCTGCCGGCCGTTCGTCCGCGCGCGGCGGCTCGTCCGCCGCGCCGGGAGGCGGGCGGCTTGCGGGCCTTGGCCACGAACGGCTCCAGGCCCTTGCGGAGCTTCTTGGCGTTCTTGCCGCTCAGGTCGATCTCGTAGCCGATGCCATCTATGCCGAAACGAACGGTTTCGTCGGCCCGTCCCCCATCGATGTCGTCCAGCAGATGCACTTTGACTTGCTGCGCCATGGTGTCCCTCCGGTCTCGTTGATTCACCTTGTGGAAGCCCGCCGATCGGTCTCGGCTTAGCGTCGGCTCCCATCCCGCGGTTTATGCCGCGGAGAATATCAAGCTCTGAGTGGATGCTACCCCGGGCCGGTCGAATGCAAGCGGCAGCGCGCGGATCACCGGTAATGGACGGCGGGCGCTCTCGTTTGGGAGAACCGGTGTCGCGTTCGCCCCGAAAGTCGCCGGTTATGTGCCCTGCAAGCCAGGCATCATGCGCCGGTCAGCGCTATCTCCACCGCTTCAATGACGGGCTATCCGAGCCGCGGTCGCCCGTAGGCGCGCACGCGGCGGGCGCAGCTCACCTGGCCGCCCGGCTGTCGCGCCTTTCTTGTCGAGGGCGCGCGGATTGTCCGGTCACGGGGCTGTTGCCGGCCGTCTCGGCCGCCCCTCCGCCGACGAGAACAAGGCCCGAGGAGGATGCCCGAAAGGGTCTGGGACGAGGATCCCCCGGCCTTTGGCGCATGGCGCTCCACCTTCGGGTCAGGGTGACGATCTTCACTCCGTCCTCCCCCACGGGAAGGACGGACTGCAATGGAACGGCGAGCCGGCCACTTCGTCCGCGAGCTTCCTGAACTCTGCGAGTTCACCCTGAGCGGGCCCGCCGCCACCTGTGTCGCGCGGAGAGCGACGCCCGCCGCCGGTCGCGTTCGCGCCGCGGGCAGATCAAGTGTCCAGCGGAATATGTGTCGATCCGGACTGACCGAGCTTCTGGATGGCGTAGGACTCTTCTCTGCCGGGACGGGTCGAGTCGGCGAACTGGAACACCGCACGCCGGCGCACCACCTCCGTTCGCAGGTCGGCCGGGTTCACCAGTTCGACTCGCTGTGCCTCAGGACCCCAGGCGAAGCGCACGCACTCGACATACGCGCGGTCGCCGGCCGTCTGCCTGCGCAGAAGCGCGTACGCCGCCTCGGTGGCGGGGATCACCGGAGCCTCGACGATGGTGACGTCGAGCTGCGCCACGGCCGGTTTCACCGGGCCCGAGTCGACGTGCAGAACGAGCCGTAGCCGCTCACCCGGGGTGAACGGGCCGTTCAGTTTCTGGATCGCCGCCAAGGAGAGCTCAAGCAGCTTGCCCGGGCCGGGCCTTTGCGGCCCGCCTGAGGCGCCCGGGTCAGCCAGGTCGCGCGGGGTCTGATCCAGGTCGATCTTCTGGAGGGTCAGCGTGACCTTCGGGCTGCCCGGGGGCGGTTCGTCCCAGTCGAAGCGCAGGGCCAGCGTGCCGTCCGGATTGCACTCCCGCCGCTCGGCGGAGAGCGTGATGACGCGCTGCGGGCTCGTGCCGCCCGCCGCTTGCTGCGGGAACTGCACCGGGACGCTGACGTGGGCGGAAGGCGAGGCGAGCCGCCGGTTGTACTCGGGATCCTCGAAATGGACGTGGCGCGGGACGAGGGGAAGGTAGGGCGCGCTCGGGTCGGCCACCCGGAGCGGGAAGCGCAGCACATGGCTGTAACCGTCGTGATACGGCTCCGCGCCGGGCTGGTGCGGGACGAACCGCGCTTTGACGCGCGCCTGGATCGCCGCACCGGGCGGCAGGCCGGCGATCAGGTCGCGGGCCCAGCCGGCACGGGCCTTCGCGTCGCCGGGGAGCCCGAACTGGCAGATCGCGAACTTCGCCGTCTCGATGGTGTCGACCTCAGGCCCCGGCAAGGGCACGCCCACCGCACCGAGTTGGGCTCGCAGGGCCGGTGTCAGTACCAGAGTCGGGGTGGTGATGTTCGCGAGTGCCGTGACCCTGCCGGCCCCCACGAGTTCCAGGTCCAGGGCCCAGTCGAGGATGCCTGCCTCCGGCGTCTCCGGCTTCTGACCGCCGACCAGCGTGACGCTGCCGTCCACCCGGTAGACGAAGGTCAGTACTCCGTCCCAGCCAACGTCCAGCGTGGAGCGCTCGACGGCGGCCAGTTGCAGCAGCAGGCGCTGGGCGGTCTGCCGGTAGGCCGGGTTCTCCTGCGGGTCGTTGAAGGCGGCACGGAACGCCTCGTCGGCCGGGGACGGCGTGACCAGGGCGGGCTTCTCGGGGTCGAAGTGGCTCGCCCATGTGCGCAGTGCGACCTCCTGCCGTCCATCGACGTTGGCCGGCAGCGGAACCGGGCGCGGGGCACGGTGCTCCACCGGCAACCCGCCGGAGAGCATGGCCAGGCCGCGCGGGCGCGGACGCTCACCGGCCAGGATGACGCCGCTCTGGCGCAGGAGATGGTTACGCAGGGTGACGAACACACCGGCGCGTGCGCCGCTCACCAGGAAGCGCAGTCCGCCGGGCAGGACCGGCTGCCAGCGTCCCAGCGCCAGGCCCTCGGGGATCCCCGGCTGCCCGTCGTCCGGCTTGGGGAGGTCCGGCTGATCGAACACCGGCCCGGTCAGTGCGGGCAGCGGCGGGTCGGGCGGCGCGGGGAGCAGGCTGCGCACGGCCGGCGCGCGGAAGAGCCGTGGCAGGCCCCCCGCAGGCCGGTCGGTGTGCAACGCCGAACGGAACTGCACCGTGCGCTGGACGGTCTGCCACCAGAGCGTCTGGCCCGCCGCGCCGGGGGTGGCCGCGCCGATGACGCCCTGCTGTCCCTCGGTGTAGTGCACGCTGACGCGCAGCGCGCTGAGACCCCAGGGCCACGGCGGCAGGTCCCCGCGCACGGGGCGCTGAGTGAGGTAGAGCGGCTGTACCCCGGCCGTCTGCGGCGGCGCGAGTTCGAAGTCGTGGGGGGCCGCGGGGATCGCCGCGATATTGCACTGGCCCTCGCGGTAGCGCAGACCGGCGAGGGCCGGGCGGATGCGGAACAGCCGCTTCGCCAAGGACGGCGCGGTCGTCACCCGGACGAGGGCGAAGGCGTAGCCCGTGGTCAGGGCCGCCTCCCCCAGGTCGTCCGGGCGGGTGTTGTCGCTGATGATCCGGTAGCGCAGCACCGCGATCGGCGACTCGGGCGCCAGGAGGCGCTGGGACTGGACGGCCCAGTCCTGGGCTTGGGCGCGCAGCCGACCCTCGTCGGCCGACCCGAGGGTGTCGCTCCACATGCGGCTCGCCACGGGCTGAAGCAGGTCGGTGCTGGGCGCGAGGCAGAGCAACTCGGCCAGCAGCAGCCGGGGCCGCAGCGGCGACGGACCGCCCGGCGGCACCGTCGGAGCCGGCCGCCACTGGAGTCCCAGGTACGGGCTGACGACGATGTTCAGCGGACGCGGGTTGCCGGTCCCGCCGAGCGTGAGCGGCGCGGGGATGAGGGTGGCCGCGGGGTAGCGGCGAGGGCCTTGGCCGTCGGCGGGAGGCGGGCCGAGCAGCCCGCTGCTCGCGATGAGCGCGGCGGCCAGGGTCCAGCCGTAGGGCGGCTTGCCGGTCGGCGTCAGGCTGCTCACGGCCTGGGTCAGCAGCAGCCCGTCCTCGCGCCAGACAGGGTCGGCGTACGGCGACGGTTCGGCCAGTGCCGGAAGGTCGTCCGGCCGGGGCGGGTAGAACGGACGCCGCGGGTCGAAGGCCTGGCGCAGGGCGACCGGGCGGCTGAGCCGGGCGGGTGTCTCGGGGAGGGCTGCGAGGACGCTCCGCAGCGGCTCGTCCTGCGGCTCGGGGGCCGGATTCTGAGCGCGGAACCAGCTCTCCTCCAAGGCCGGCGGGTCGAGCCGGGCGAAGCTGCGGCCGGCCACGGTGTCCAGGCCGGCGAAGGTGACGGCCAGCGGGGCGCTGTCGGCCCAGCCGCAGAGGGCGAGGGCCAGGACGGGCAGCGCGGCACCGGGCGCGGCGGCGCGCAGGCGGGCGATGACCAGCAGCGGGTCGACCTGCAGCGGGCTGGGCTGCCCGGCCGCCGGCTGGGCCAGGTCACGGGCCGTGTCCTGCAACCGGCCCAGGAACGGCATGGTCAGCAGCAGCCAGCGCGGGTCGGCCGGGTCGCTGGGCGCGTAGTCCGCCGGGCCGCTGAGCAGGGCGCCCTGGCTGCCGGTCGGCAGGAACTGCAGTGTGGTGGCCTCGCCTTCCGCGACCGGCGCGAGCCTGACCAGGTGGTGGGCGCTCGCCTCGACGAGCAGGGTGTCGCGGGGCAGCGCGTCGAGCGCCGCCCCCGAGTCGGCGAGCAGGGCCGACAGGCCCGCGCCCAGATAGCCGCCGCCGACGTCGCCGACCGGGCTGACGCCCTCGACGGGATCGGTGGTCTCCAAGGCGGCCATGGCGCGCAGGAACCGCGCGGCGCGCCGGGGCGCGAGCAGGCGCACCTCCTGCACGGCCGTCCAGCGGGTCTCGCGGCCGAGGGTCCCGCCGCCCCCGCCGGCCGCCGGCGCCACCTCGGCGAGCTGGTGCTCGACCAGGGCCAGGGTCTGCCAGCTCCGGCCCTCGGCGAAATTGAACAGCAGCGGGCCGTCGGCGCCGGTCAGGGTGGAGCCGGGCAGCTCGTGCTGGTTCAGCAGCACCCTGATCGTGTGGCGCAGGTGGGTCAGGGGCGGGGTCCCCGCCGCGCGGGCCGCCGGCAGGGTGATGCGGGCGGTGCCCGCGTCGTAGTTGAGCTGCCGCGGCCAGGAGATCAGGTTGGTCGCGGTCAGCATCCCGTTGAGCAGGAAGCCCTCCCGCCAGTCCGAGCCCTCCAGTCTGGACGTGTAACCCACCACGACGTCACCGGCCGAGGAGCCGTACAGGTCCGCGGCCTCGGCGCTCCGGCCGGGACCGAGGTCGTGCAGCGAGCGTCCCCAGTGGGCGACGAGGAGAGCCTCCACGAAGGCACCGGTCAGGGGCAGTTTCGGCAGGTCGTCCGGACACGCGGTGGGGCGGAACGTCACCGTGGCGAAGCCGGGGGCGGCGCGTTCGCCCAGGCCGGGCGTCCCGGCGTCGGCCAGGCGCATCCCCGGCAGGAATTGCAGGCCCTCGGGCTGCGAGGCGCTGTAGCCGTTCCAGCCGAACTGCAGCGTCGTGTCACCGGCCAGGGCCGCGGGCGAGCCGTCGGGCAGGGTGACGGCGAGGGTGAGGTCGCCGAAGAGGCTCGCGGCGTCGAGCGTGAAGCGCGCCGTCCCTTTCGCCATGAGGTCGAAGGTCAGCGCGGCCGCGACGGCCTCTCCCCTGGTCGTGGCGGGCGCCGTCGCCGGGCCCGAGCCGAAGCGCGCGGACACCTCCTCGGCGGTGAGGGCACGGCTGTAGACGGCGACCATGCGGTACGTGCCCAGCCAGGCCCGGCCGCCCGTGATCTCGTCGCCGAGAGCCAGCTCGAACTGGTCCTTCCAGGCGGCCAGGCTCCCGCCCACGTTCTGCTCGGCCTTGAGCTGCCCATTGATGTAGATCCGCGTTCGGCCGTCGGCGGAGCGGGTGTAGGCCAGGTGGGTCAGGGCGGTGCTGAGCGAACCGGACGGGCTGGCGAGGTCAGGGGCGCCCTGGTCGTTCGTCGCGTCGGTGCGCAGCCACACGTCCGCGAAGGACGAGTCGAGCAGCCCCTTGCGCTGCTGCAAGGTCACATTCCGGTGCCCGGCGTCGGACGAGACGGTGACGATGTTGAACTGCCCGTTCGTCAGCCCGCCGGCGACGGGCTTCACCCACGCCTCGATGCTGATCTCGTCGCTCGCCTTCACCGCGGCGTTCAGCTTCGCGGCGGGAACGCCCGAGCGGATGAGCGTCGCCTTGGTGAGGCTCAGGCCGTTGGGGCTCCAGCTCATGCCCTGCGCCGAGGCCGCGTTCAGGTGCAGCGGATCACCGGTGCCCGAGGAGTCGTGGACGGTGGTGCCGCCGCCCTCGTCGAAGCGGTAGAGAGCCTGCAGACCCGTCGGCGGCCTGCCGACCCGCACGGCGAGGGTGAGGGTCAGGGTGTGCTCGCCGCCGGCCATGTCGAGGCCGAGGGCGACCCGCTGCGGCACGATCGGGTCCGGGCCGGTCGCGCCGGGCAGGGTGAAGGGCGGCGTCGTGGGGTCGGGGAAGCCGATCGGCGGCAGCCCGGCCGCCCATTCCACCTGGAACAGGTGGAAGTACAGCCGCACCCGCTCGACGGTCAGGCCGGCGCCACCGGCGGCCAGCGCGAGGCCGCCGGCCCGCAGGCGCGGCGCGTCCCCGGCCTCGCCGGCGGAGACGGCCAGCGGCCATTCCAGCGCCTCGCCGTCGAGGCCGGCGGCGCTGAGGCTCAGCGCGGTGCCGTCGCCGGAGAAGGTCAGCCGCACGCAGTTGCTCAGCTCGGCCTGCTCGTCGCCGGAGCCGGCCACCGGGAGCTGCAGCCGCCCGATCACCTCGACCGCGGCCACGCCATCGCCGGCGAAGACCACGCGGTCGAGCACCAGCGGGAAGAAGCGCAGGCCGAACAGGTCGAGGCCGGGCGGCGGCGCGTCGGGATCGTCGTCGAGCGGGCGCAGCCGCCATTCGTACCCGGTGCGGTGCTCGTAGTCGCTGCTGCGCGCCTCGGGGTCGTTGCCGTCGAGATCGAGTTCGACGGCCTTGGGCGAGCGGGCGGAGGCCTTGCTGAAGGTGGAGCCCTGGGCCGGCAGGTCGCGGAACCAGAGCCGCCAGGTCGCCGTTCCATGGCCGAGGGTGATCGGCACGCGGGTGGTGGTCAGCCGCACCTCGCCCGCGGTGGGATGGGTCAGCGGGGTCCTGATCAGGTTGGACGCGGACACGCTCGCGCCGCGCACCAGGCCGCGCTGGTCGGCGTAGCCGCCGTCGCCCGCGAGACCGGCGGCCATGCTCCCGGCCGTCAGCCGGTACTGGGCCGAGTCCGCGGGCGCGTCCGCGGGCAGGCGGCGCAGCCCGCCCTCCCCGTCGGCGAAATCGCCGTCGATGCCGGACAGGGCCGTCTCGCGCGTCAGGGTCAGGGGCGCGCTCGGGGCGGGGTCGGCGTTGTCCAGGCGGAGTTCGCCGGGATAGCCGTCCAGGACGATCGCGGCGCGGACCGGCCAGTCGTGGACGGAGGCCAGGTGACGCAGCACGGTCCGGCCGTCCTGCCGGGCGAAGGCGGCCACGCCGTCGGCGGCGGCCAGGCCGGCGCGCTCGGCGAGGCGCCGCCAGTGCGCGGCGTAGTCCGCCCGGGTGAGCGGACGCGGCGGCTCGGGACGCGCCGTGTCGGGCAGCGGCGAGCTCTCACGAGGGTCTTTGGGGATCTTGGGGAGCTGCGCCAGCGCCTGGATCTCGTCCGTGTAGGGCAGGTCGTAGCGATACTGGATCGGCAGGCCGAGCGCGGCGTCGCTCCGCGGCGAGTCCCCGTCGGGGCGCGGGTCGAGCACCAGGCCGGGCAGCGAGAGCGCCACCAGCGGCAGGTCGTACAGCTTCTCGTCATTCGCGCCGAGCCATTCGCGGGCGGGCGAGAGACCGCCGCCGTAACGCGGCCAGCCCGTGGCGCCCTCCGCCGCGAAGCGCCAGCCGGCCGGCAGGTCCAGGCCGTCCTGGCGGGTCACCGGCAGCTCGAACGGGACGAGCTGCCGGCCCGCGATCGGCACGTTGGGCGGGCTGACGCTCTGGGTGAGCGAAAGGGCCTGCACCATCGGCAGGGTCGGGTGGCGACGCCACACGAGGGGCAGGGCCGCGCCGAACGTGTCGGACGGCAGGACGCCGTGGTCCACCAGGGCCCGCAGCAGCGCCGGGTCGAGGTCGTACCGGAAGGCCCAGGCACCGAGGCCGGCCGACGGGGCGGGCCTGCTCCGCCACGCGAAACTGATCGTCTCGAAGGCGAGCCGCACGAGGGGCGCGAACAGCTCGCGCCCGGTGACCGTGTGCAGGGGGACGGTCTCCAGGCCACCGATCCAGTCGTCGAGGCCGGGCAGCGCGTCGGCCGCGGTCGGCGCCTCGGTGCTCAGCCAGAACAGGCCGTTCAGCGTCACCTCGGGCGCGTCCAGCGCCAGCTCGGCCGACTGGAGCCGGTACTCCCCGCCGGCCGGGCCGAGCACCCACGTGGCGGTCATGCGCTGGGCCGCGGCGAGGGTGAGGCTCCAGGGCTGCTCGCCGGGGACCCGGCCGAGCCCGGCCGGATCGTCGTTGCCGAAACCGACGGCGCCGCGCAGCAGGTTGCCGGGCGCCGGGGCGGGCTCCTCCCGGGCCACGCCCGCGTCGAGGTAGATCTGCTCGGACAGGTTGGGCAGCGGAAGCTGGGCCCAGCCGTCGTCCAGCGGCGTGAATCCCCACAGCACGGACGGTGCGACGGGCCGGGATTCACCCGCCGCCGGCCGGTTCCAGGAGGGTTCGGGCACCTGCAGCGTGGCGCGGAGCCGGCGCGCGGCCTCGTTCGGGTCGAAGGCGAGCGTGGTGGCGCCGAGGGTGACCCGCTCGGTCCAGCCGGCGCCCTCGCGGCCGGCCCGGTAGCCGAGCGTGCCGGTGGAACCGGCGGGCGGGCCGCCCGCCGTCAGGTCCACCCGCAGGTTCCCGCCGTCGGCGGCCAGGCGCGCGCCGGTGGGCGTGATCCGGGCGAGCGTCCCGGGCTGGGCGGCCGGATCATAGGGGCTGCGGTCACTGAGCAGCACGCCGAACTCGTCGCCCGCGAAGCCGATCGGGCGCGTGCCGGGCTGCTCCTGCCAGGGCGCGATGTCCCAGAAGAGACGCGGGACGGCGAGCGGGTCGGCGAGTTCCAGAGTGGCCCACTCCGGCGCGGGCACCGGCTCGGCCAGGCCGTTCAGCGGGTTGTTCGGGTTGAGGTAGCGGTTGAGGCGCCGCCAGGACCCGATGATCGCGGCACGCTCGCCCTCCGTCAGCCGCTCGTCCTCGATCGTCATCCGGAAGCCGCGCATCCCGGCCCCCGCGGGCTCGGGATCGGGGACGACCCGGGCGAGCTGGAACACGGCCTTGACCGGCGCGGTGTCCCAGAGCAGGCGGACCTGGCCGAAGGCCGACAGGCCGCCGGCGTGGACGGCGAGCGCGCCGAGCAGCCGGGCCGGGCCGGTGCGCTGCGTGATCGCCGCCGGCCCGATTCCCAGCGCGGTGTACAGCTTCTGGACGGCGCCAGCCTGGGCCGTCATCGGGTCGAGGATGATCTCGCCGCCGAGGCAGGTGAAGGCCGGCAGCTTGCCGGCGACGCCCTTGGGCCAGCCGTCGGCCGGGGCCTGCAGGAGCAGCAGGCTGGCGGTGCCCGCGCTGATCGCCGCCCGGATCGCCGCGGGCGGGAGCTTGCCGTCGGGCTTGGTGCCACCGCGCTTCCACACGTACTGCGGGGCGCCGCCGCCGGTCGGGCTGATCGTGACGGCGGTGACGTAGACCAGGGCCAGCAGGGAGCCCGGTAGCAGCACGTTGTTCTCGCCGGCCGCCTGGCGCGGTGTCGTGTCCGCGAACAGGGTGCGGAACGCGAGGTTGCCGACCGGATCGGCCAGCCGGATCACCTCGGCCTCGGCCGTCCAGAAGGGGCCCACGATCTTCAGCTTCGGCAGCTCGGGGAGTTTGGCCATCTGCTGCTCCTGGTCCGCTCGTGGCCTCGTGGGCCGCCGTCAGAGGCCGTTCCGCCTACACGTCCGCGGGTTCGATCGGCCGGGCTTCGCTCGGTGCGGCGCTGCCTCGGCGGGCGCGGACCACCAGGGACCGCCCGCGCATGCCACTGCCCTGGCTCACGTGGTGCAGCCGCCTGAGGGCGAGCTGGTCGGGCCGCCCGGGGTAGTGCCCCAGCAGCGCGGCCGGGTCGTCCGCCCGCATCATGCCGTGATAGCGCATCAGTACGGCGCCGAGCAGCAGCTTCTCGGCGAGGACGCCGGCGAGCGCCGCCTGGACGGGGCGTACCGCGACGGCGAAGGGGACCGTGACCGAAGGCGGCGCGTCGCCCGCACCCGCGTCGTGCACGGCGACGATCAGCTTCTCCACGGCCTCGGCGAACTCGGGGAACCGGGCCCAGCGCCGCAGGGCGGCGATGTCCGCGCCGCTCATCGCGCCGTTCCACCCGATGGCGATGAACCGCGTGCCCGGCGCGTTGCGCGCGAACTCCACCTTGTCTTGCAGCTCGTCGGGGATCTGCTCCGGCCCGACGGGGATCTCCACGCGGGTGACGGTGTCCGGGCCCGCGCCCGCGGCCTGGGCGATGATCTGTTCGGTCGCCCCGGTGAAGGCGCTGTCGCCCGGAAGGCTCCGCAGATCGTCCGCGGCGGCGTCCGAGGGGCCCTCCCAGACCAGGGTCAAGGTCTGCGTGGGCAGGAAGTCGATCAGCCCTTCGACCTGGCCGGGCAGGTCCCCGGCCGGGGCGCTGACCGGCTCGGTGGCGTACCAGCTCTCGAACAGCCGCCGGATCTTCGCCGCGTCCGCCGTGCTCATCGACCCGGTCAGGGCGTCGCGGTCCCCCCTCGTCATGACCCCGGCGAACAGCAAACGCCCGTGCTCGTCGATGTCCGCCCGGTTGCGCGTGTCGAGCGGCAGGTTCGCCGTCGAGTAACCGTGGCTCAGCTGCTCCTCGCTCACCTGGACCAGATCGACCGCCAGCGGAAAGTCGCCGAGGACGCCCGCCGGGGGCATCAGCGCGGTCCGCGCCACCAGGAAGCGCTTGCCGAGCTGACGGTGGGCGAACTTCCCGGCGGCCGCGTCGAAGAAGCACTCGGCCTGCACCTCGATGTTGCCGCTGAACAGCTCGACGATCTGGTAGACCACCTCGGGGTCGGGCAGGGCGCCGAGCTTGCGCGCCGTCGCCCCGCCGTCCGCCGGGTCGGGCGTCTCGGCGGGCCAGCGCCGCTGGGCCTCGTCGGGCAGGCCGTCCCAGAACCGGCGCAGCGGGATGGTGATGGCGCGCACGCGGGTGTCGGACTGGAGCTGAGCGTCGCCGGGGACCCCGGCGGGGAAGGGCGGCAGCCGGTGCCACACGATGTCGGTGCCGCTCACGGCGGCGTTCGGCACGGGCGAGCGGTAGGTCAGGTCTCGCTGGGTGACGCTGTTGACCGGCGAGACGGTGCCGTCGGTCTGGGCGATCACCAGCAGGCGGTGTTCGTAGTAGAACGGCAGGGCCCGCCACTGCAGGGCGAGGACGCCCTGCGAGAAGTCGCCGACGCGTTCGGGCAGATCGAGGCCGCGCAGTTCGTCCTGGTCGGCCGTGCCGTCGAGGACGAGATGGTCCGGCCGGTCCGGCAGCCGGTCCGGGATGGCCGGGTACTCGTCCTCGACGAGGTGCACGGGCAGCTCGCGCTGGTGGTCCTCGACGAAGCCGAGCAGCCAGTAGTACCAGCTCGTGTAGCCGAAGCGGCGCAGCAGGCTGAAGGCGACCTGGCGGAAGGCGAGCCGGCGCACGAGGGTCTGGTTGCGCTCGGCGAGGGCCTGCTCGTGATGCCGGGCGACGATCACCTCCCAGATCGCGCCGGGCGCCGGCGGGCGCGCCGGGGTGGCCGCCTCGTCGAGCCGGCGCGAGCCGAGGATGAGCGGGGCGTCGACGGCCTGCGTGCGGTCGATCACCACGTCGAGCCCGCCCGCGGCGGGGTCCACCGTCACGGCCGGGACGTCGGCCTCGGCGGCGGCGCGGCCGGGGAAGAGCGTGGGCGAGCGGCGCAGGCTCTGCCAGAGCAGGTCGTAGCGGCCGTAAGGCTGGAAGTAGTAGCGCAGCGCGTGCGCCCAGCGGTCCTCGAGCAGCTGGGTGTGGGTCAGGCGTCCCCCGGCGTCGGGCGTGGCGACCGCGGGTGATCCCGCGCGCGGGTAGGCCGTGGCCACCCAGGGCCCGGCGCCGGTCTCGGCCAGCCCGCCCTGCCCCGCGTACACCGCGCCGCCGGCGTCGAAGAAGCGCGCCGTCCAGGCCAGCACATCGGGCAGCGCCTTGGCGATCTCGGCCTGGCCGGTGGGGAGGCTGACCCTGCCGGTGTCCGGCACCTTCGGGTCGTTGCTGTTCAGGGTCTCCAGGTAGTACTTGAGCCGCAGCCATTGGACGTGCTCGGGCAGGGTGTCGTCCGCGGTGGCGAACACCTTGGCCAGCGCGTCGGTCGCGACGGTGAAGTGGTGGGTGCGCTCGTCGGTCGGGCCGAACTCCTCGGTCCGCGCCGTCCCGGCCAGGCTCTCCACGGCCTGGAGGTCGGCCGCGGCGAGGGAGGGGCGCAGAAGCCTGATCTGGTCGGCGCTCAGCATGGTGCGGGCGCTGAGCACCTTGCGGCCCGCGTCGTAGCTCAGCAGGGGCGCGATCGCCGCGTCGAAGGGCTGGGGATCCACGCTCAGCCGGGCCGACGGGCGCGCCTCGATCGTCGCGGGGAGCGCCGCGCCGCGCAGGAGCAGGGTCGCCTCGCCGTTGAGCGGCAGCCTGATGGTGCGGGTGATCGGGGCGGGCTGTGGTTCGAGCTCCACCTGGCCGGTCCCGCCGTCGGGCCGGCCGACCAGGCTGCAGGGGGCGGTGACCGTGAAGCGCACTTCGACGTCGGCGTTCGAACGCCCGCTGATGGTGACGGCGCGGTAGCGCAGCCGCTGCCGCACGGTCGGCCGCAGGCTGATCTGGACCAGGGCCAGCAGATCGTCGCCCTCGGCCGGGTGTTCGCCGAGCCGGACGCTGCGCCCGGGTTGGAAGAGCAGTTCGACATGGAGGTGACGGCGGAAGGCGGCGAAGGCGGGGGCGTCGGGGTCGGGGGCGTCGGGGGCGATCCCGCCGCCCCCGAGCCGCGCGAAGAGCCCCTGGAGCAGTTCCAGCAGCTTCGGGCCGCGCAGGGCGCCCGTGACGGGGTCGTGGAGGCTGAAGGTCACGGCCAGGCCGAGACGCTGGAGGGCGCCCCAGCCGTACCGGTCGGCGCCGGGCGGGCAGCTGGCCAGGAAGTCGGCCAGATCGTTGGGCAACGTCGGCGGGCCGATCTGCAGAGCCGCGGCGTAGCCGTCCGAGATCCGCCCCCGCGGGTCGGTGACGCTGCCGGGGCGCATTCCGCGCAGCCGCTCCACCAGGCGTTCGAGCAGCGGGTGAACCGCCGTCTTGCGCTTTCCCCCGGGCTGGGTGACGCCCTTCCACTCCGGCCACTCCAGATAGGAGTCCTGCCATGAGTACCAGGGACCGCGCTCGTCCTTGACGCCCTGGGCGGCGGGATCGGGGCGGCGGCGACGCTGGACGGCGCCGGGGTACCACGCCTCCCACTGGCCGGTGTTCAGCGTGTCGCCGGGCACGAGCGGCAGGTCGTCGGCCGGGAGCATCTGGACCTCTTGCAGAAGCCGCAGCTCCTCGGCGAGCCGGGCGCCGTCGGCGAAGGTGCCGGTGGTGGCCGCGTCGATGTCCAGCTCGTACAGCCGGTAGCCCGCGGTCAGCTCCAGGGGGAAGGCCGCGTCGCCGCTCGGGCCCTGGTTCCAGCGGAAGCGGATCGCCCGGATGCCCAGGGGATGCGGCCGGAACCCGACGATCTCGCCGATGGCGCCGGTGAAGACGAACGGCGCCGGGCCGTCCCCCTCCGCCCCGGATCGGTCGACGCTCTGGAGCGGCATCGGCATGTGGGCCGCGCCCGGCTCCGCCCGCTCGTCCTCGGGCCGCACCACGACGAAACCCGCCGGACGCGGCAGCCACTCCAGCTCGGCCGGGCGGCGTTCCTCACGCGGAGCGCCCGAGCGCTCGATGTGGTCGGCCGGCGCGGGGGACGCGGGCGGCGCGGCCACCGCCTCCGCGGCGAGCTTGAGCTGCACCGGCGCCAGGGCCGACGGCACGTCGCGGTCAGAGATCGTCTGGAAGAACACCCGCCACGCCTCGGGGCGCCACGCTCCACCGGGCAGCACGCCCCGCTCGCGCAGGGCGGCGACCGGGACCACCGCGCCGCGCGCACCGGGCGGCCCGAAGACGTGGTCGAGGTCGATCTTGATGTCGGTGGGCAGGGGGCGGGCGTTCGACGTCGGCAGGCCGGCGGTGCGCCCGCGCTGGGTCGTGCTGTCCAGGCCGTAGGAGCCGATCGGCACGGTGCTCTCGCGGCGGAAGATCAGCCGGTAGGCGCGGATCGGTACGGCGGGACCGTTCTGGCGGGCCGGCTCGCTCCACTCGACGTAGACCTGGCGGGGCGGCATCACCTGGGGGGTCGCCGCGCTCTCCGCCGGTTCGAGGTCGGACGGGGCGATGCTGTAGCTCACGGTGAGATCGCCGTCCACCGGCACCGCGGGAGGGGTGTTCGGGTAGCGCGTCGCGATCAGGGTCAGCGGGCGCCCGAGGCCGCCTGAGAAGTCGACCGGGGTGATCGTGTAGACGTAGCCGCGTCCCTCGCGCGGCAGGGCGGCGCGGTCGCTCGCCGTGTCGGGGAAGTGGTCGACCACCTGGAAGCGCGGCTGGAGCAGCGACAGGGTGTCGGTCGGCGTGGCCTCCGCCCCTTCGGCGCCGGCGACGTCGGTCGTGTGGCGATGCAGCACCTTGACCGGCTTCACCGTGGTGGTGCGCTCGGCCTCGCCACCGTCGAGGGCGCGCCTGCGCACGAGGTAATGGGCCAGGTGGTGGTCGGGGTCGTTCTGGGCTCGGCTCATCCCCGGCATGACCTCACGTCGCCAGCTCAGCTCCCAGGAGAGGGCGATCGTGCTCGCGTCGCTGTACTGGCGCACCTGCTCGAACTGGGGCGGGAACAGGCTGAACTGGGCCTGGGCGACGTTGAAGGTGCGCACGCCCTCGCTCGCCGGGCCGGGCCCGGTCGCCTCGGGCCGCTCCCGCTGGCTGATCGACGGCTGGGCGTCCGGGTCCGTCGCCACCTGGTCGAGCCAGGCGGGCCGGCGGTTGTTCGCGGTCCTCACCGCGAACACCAGCCCCATCTGGAAGGCCGCCGAGCCGGCGACCAGCTTGTCGCGCTCGGCCTGGTCGCCCTCGGCGTGGAACGCGCGCAGATCGGAGATGATGTCGTGGACGATCACGCCGCGCAGCTGGTGGGCCTGCTGGTCGGCCTGGACGGCGCCGACGGCGCCGGGATCGCCGTCGTCCTGGGCGGCGCCGTCGGGAGCGTAGATCGTCGTGCCCGGGCTGAAGGCCGACTCCAGCAGTTGCCCGTAGAGCTCCTGGGGGTCGCGCTTGAGGAAGGGCGAGCCGCTGAACTGCTCGTACGCTCCGCGCACCGCCGCCTCGAAGGAGCTGTCGGAGGGGTTCTGTACCCGTGGGTCGCTGACCGGCGGGCGGTAGCCGGGCAGCGCCCCGGGGTCTCCGACGGGGTGGGCGACGGCGCCGTCTCCCGCGCCCGAGTAGTTCTGCTTGAAGGCGTTGGCGAGGTGCTCCGCCAGGCTGAGCCCGTCCTGCACGGGCGTGGGAGCGCCCGGTTCCCCCGTGGCCTGGTTCACGACGCGGCGCTCGGCGGAACCCCCGGCGTAGAGCCGCGCGGCCCAGTTCACCGCCCAGGTGATCGGCTCACCGGCGGCGACCGCGCCGCTCACGTCGACGAACCCCGGGCCGGGCAGCGGATCGAAGTGCAGGAGCGTGTAGCTCTCGCCGTCCGCCGGCTTCGGCACGCGCAGCGCGAAGTCCTTGTCGGCCACGGTGCCCTCGGCGGGGGGCGGCGGCAGGAAGCCCTGCTCGGGCTCGGCGACCGGGAAGCCGTCCTCGTCGAGCGCGAGCCCGCCCTGCGCGTCCCGGTGCAGCCGTTCGCCCTGCGGCAGCAGCACGAAGTAGATCTTGTGCTCGTCGTCCCAACCCGGCGAGTCGCGCAGCACGAAGATGACGTAGCCGGGCACGTGGAACACGTCGCCCTCGGCGGGCGCCCCCTCGCCGAGCAGGGGCGCGAGAGCGCGCGGCGGCAGGACGGGACGGCGCGCGGCCGGCGCGCGCGCGAGGTCCGGCG
>NZ_CAACVB010000107.1 GCF_900659635.1 Actinomadura roseirufa
CGCCGTCGTCGCCCTGCGCGTCCTGGCCCCCGGCTGGCCGCCCCCGGGCTGGCAGATGGTCGCCTGCGACGTGGGCCAGGGCGACGCGCTGGTCCTGGCCGCCGGTCCGGGCCGGGCCGTTGTCGTGGACGCGGGGCCCGACCCCGCGCCGGTCGATCGCTGCCTGAGCCGTCTGCGCGTCCGGGACGTCCCGCTGCTCGTCCTGACCCACCCTCACGCGGACCACGTCAACGGCACCGCGGGCGTCCGGCACGGCCGCACGGTCCACGAAGTCCTGACGACTCCCCGCACGTCGGGGCGCGAGGCGCGGTTCACCGCGGGCCTGCCCGGCGGCCCGGCCCTCCCGGGCCAGTGCTGGTCCACCGGAGGTCTCACCGTCTCGGTGCTCGCCCCCACCGTGGGCCCGTCCCTCCTGCCGGGCGACGACGGCACGACGATCAACAACGCGAGCGTCGTCCTGGTGGCGCGCAGGCCCGGCTTCAGCGCCCTGCTCGCCGGCGACGTCGAGACCCAGGCTCAGCGCGCCCTGGAAACGGCCGTCCCGCGCGTCCAGGTGCTGAAGGTGCCCCATCACGGCTCTCGCAGCCAGGATCCGCTCTTCCTGGCCGCCGCCCGAGCCTCCATCGCGCTCATCTCGGTCGGCGAGCGGAACGACTACGGTCACCCCTCCTCGTCGACCATCGGCCTCCTGCACCGGCTTCACACCCAAGTGCACCGCACCGACCAGGAGGGAGACATCGCCATCATCCGAACCGCCACCGGAGTCGCCGCCGTCCCCCGCCACTGACCCGCCACCTCGGGAGAGCGGGGGTTGGTGAGGGGGCCTATGCGTCCGGACGCGTGCTTCGCACCGGCTAGGGGGACGTCGCCATTGTTCGGATCGCCGTCCGGGTCGTGGGTGTTAGTCGCCGCTGGCCTGCCATGCCGGGAAGCGGAGGCGGCGAGTGGGGAGGGTTTATGCGGCCGGATGGGTTCGGCTGGGGAGGGGCGCGTTTGAGCGGGTGAGCTGTGCCGGCACGGGTGAGCGGCGAAGCGGGGTTGGGGAGGTGGGGAGCGCATGGCGGTCTTCGGTGGGTGGGGCGGGGGAAGGCGCCGCGGTGGGGGAGCGGGCGTGGGATGCTGCAGGGGTGTCTGTTGAGGCCATCACCCTGATCGTGGGAGACGAAGAGCTGCTCGTCGAGCGGGCGATCGGCGATGTCGTCGCGTCGGTCCGCGCGGCGGACCCCGACACCGAGGTGACCGATCTGGCGCCCGGCGGGCTGGAGCCGGGACGGCTGGCCGAGCTGACCTCGCCCTCGCTGTTCGGGGGCGGCAAGGTCCTCGTCCTGAGGGCGGCGCAGGATCTGGGCAAGGACCTCACCGCCGAGGTGCTCAAGTACGCCAAGACCCCCGCGGACGACGTCGCGCTCGTCGCCGTCCACCACGGCGGCGCCAAGGGCAAGGCGCTGGTGGACGGGCTCACCAAGCTCGGGGCGCGCAAGGTCACGTGTCCGAAGGTCACCAAGGTGGGGGAACGGGTCGACTTCATCCGGGCCGAGATCCGCCGCGCGGGCGGGAAGATCTCCGCGGACGGCGCGCGCGGGCTGCTCGAGGCGGTCGGCAACGACCTGCGCGAGCTCGCCGCGGCCTGCAGCCAGCTCGTCGCCGACACCGGCGGCAAGGTCGACGACGCGGCCGTCGCCCGCTACTACCGCGGCCGGGCCGAGGTCAGCGGGTTCACGGTGGCGGACAAGGCCATCGAGGGGCAGCTCGCCGAGGCCCTCGAGCAGCTCCGCTGGGCCCTCGCGACGGGCGTCGCGCCGGTGCTTCTCGTCAGCGCGCTGGCCCAGGGCGTCCGGGGCCTGGCCAAGGTCGGCGGGGCGCCGCGCGGGGCCAGGGGCGCGGCGCTGGCCAAGGACCTGGGCATGCCGCCATGGAAGATCGAGCGGGTGCAGCGCCAGCTGCGCGGCTGGTCCGGCGACGGGGTGGCCCGCGCGCTGGCGGCCGTCGCCGAGGCCGACGCCGCCGTGAAGGGCGGCGCGGCCGACCCCGCCTACGCCCTCGAGAAGACCGTCTCCGAAATCGTCGCCGCCCGAAGTTAGGAGTCCTCGGCCACGATCTTGGCGTCCCGGGTGAGGTGCGGCCGGGCCGCTGAGCGCGGCCGCGTGGTGTTGTCGTGCTCAAGCCGGGGCCGAGTATCAGGGGGTGGGGATGGTCTCCTGGATTCTCGTCAGGAGCGTCGTCACCAGTGGATCGCCTTCGCGTTCCGGTAGGTGGAGGGCGTAGTAGGGCACCGTCGGCAGGTCGGTGATCGGGCGGCGGACCAGGCCGGGCGGCGGGGTGACGCAGCCGTTGACGACGGCGAGGCCGATGCCCAGGCCGACGAAGTGCAGGAGGAGCGGCCAGCCCTCGGCCTCGACCGCGAGGGTCCACGGGACGTCGGCGGCGCGGAGGGCGCGTTCCAGGGCGATGCGATGGGGACCGGCCGGGGGCGGGACGACCAGCGGCGCGCCCGCCAGGTCCGCGAGGGTGAGGGCGGGCCGGGCGGCCAGCGGATGGTCGCCGGGCAGGACGAGGACCTGCGGGTAGGCGGCCAGCGGGACGGCGCGGACGTCGCCGGGCAGGACGTCGAGGACGCAGACGCCGACGTCGGCCCGGCCGGTGCGAACGGCCGTGAGTGTACGGGCGCGGTCGCCGTTGATCAGGCGCACGCCCGAACGGACGACGTCGCCGAGCAGGTACAGGTAGGCGCCCTCCCCGGCGGCCAGGGTGGGGACGCGGGCCGGCGACGTTCCGGACAGGTCGGCGAGGAACGCCGTGACGCGGGAGTCGAGGTCCCGGGCGAAGCGGGCGACGGCCTCGCCCTCGGCGGTGAGGACGAGGCGGCGTCCCCGGCGGCGGTAGAGCGGCCGGCCGAGGGACTCCGACAGCTTGCGGACCTTGACGTGCAGGGACGGCTGGGAGATGTGGAGGTCCTCGGCGGCGCGGGTGAAGTTGAGGTGGTCGGCGAAGACGGCGAACGAGGCGAGCGCGTCCGTGGACAGGCGATCGAGGTCCATAGTGCCGGACTATAGTTCGACGCCTCATTGATAGTTCCGCTTGAGGAAGCGAGGTTCGATGGTGGGGGCATGAACATCGAACCGAGACTCGGCGTGGACTTCGGCCGGGTCATCCACGGGGGGCCGCTGGCCCCCGGCGGCGCCGACACCGCCTTCCTCGACGGGAGCCTGGAGGAGGCGCTCGCCTCGCCAGCCACGGAGGGGATGTTCGAGGTGCTGCCCGCGCTCGTGGCGGCCTTCGGCGGACGCGCCTGGATCATCTCCAAGTGCGGGGAGCGGGTCCGGCACCGGACGCTGGCCTGGCTCGACCACGCCGGCTTCTACGCGCGGGTGGGGCTGCCGCGCGAGAACGTGCGCTTTTGCCGCAGGCGCGCGGAGAAGGCGGAGCACTGCCGGGACCTGGGGATCACGCACATGATCGATGACCGCCTGGACGTGCACCGGGCGATCCGCGACATCGTGCCGTACCGGTATCTGTTCGGCCCGCAGGAGGGGCCGGACTGGGTGCGGCGGGTCGGGTCGTGGGCGGAGGCGGCGCGGATCAGCGAAGATATCGCGCCGGCACGGAACCGGCCAGCCACACGCCGTTCGCGCTGACGCGGAACTGGTGCCCGTCGGCGGCCATCCGGGCCGCGTCGACGGTCAGCACGACGGGCTCGCCGCGGCGGGCGCCGACGCGGCGGGCCGTCTCCGCGTCGGCCGACAGGTGGACGGCGTGACGGCCCATCGGCCGCAGGCCCTCGCGCAGGATCGTCTCGACGGCCCCGGCGGGCGTGCCGTGGTACAGCAGGTCCGGCGGCGGCGTCACCGGGAGGCCGAGCTCGACCGGGACGGTGTGGCCCTGGAGGGCGCGGATCCGGTCGCCCTCCAAGGCGTAGCGTCGCTTGTCGTTGACGGCGACGACGTGCTCCAGCTCGTCGCGGGTGAGGGCGAAGCCGTGCCGGGCCGCGGCGGCGAGCAACGCGTCCACGTCCGCCCACCCCGCGGCGTCGAGCGTGAGGCCGATCCGCTCGGGGCGATGCCGCAGGTGCTTGGCGAGATACTTGGAGATCTTCACCGCGCGGCGTTCGTCCATGGACATGCGTCGGGGCCGGCGCACGCGGCCGGCCCCTGGCGTACGCGCGTTACTTCGCCTGCAGGGCGGCGGCCTGCTTGGCGATCGCCGACTTGCGGTTGGCGGCCTGGTTCTTGTGGATGACGCCCTTGCTGGCGGCCTTGTCCAGCTTGCGGGCGGCGTGCTGCTGCGCGGCGATGGTCTGCTCGACGTCGCCGGACTCCGCGGCCTCGCGGAACTTGCGGATCGCCGTCTTCAGCTCGGACTTGACGGCCTTGTTGCGCAGCCTGGCCTTCTCGTTCTGCTTGTTGCGCTTGATCTGGGACTTGATGTTAGCCACGTCGTAGTGCCTCAGCTTGGTTGCGATCCACGCCTGCTCGATGCGGCAGGCTCCAACGAATGTCCAACGGGGGCGGACGGTGCCCCCGGGGCACGACGCTACGCCACACGCAGTCGCACAGCCTACCAATGCCGGGAGCCCGCCCCAAACCGGCCGGACGCGGGGACTGCACGGAGCACGGCGCGCGGCATGGGACCATGGGGGTACAGATCCATGTCCACCAGTGAGTTTGCGAACGGACCCCGGTGCCAGCGCCTGAGCCCAACAAGACCGATCCCGCGATCATCCGCAACTTCTGCATCATCGCGCACATCGACCATGGCAAGTCGACGCTCGCCGACCGGATGCTGCAGCTGACGGGTGTGGTCGAGGAGCGCCAGATGCGCGCCCAGTACCTCGACCGCATGGACATCGAGCGCGAGCGCGGCATCACGATCAAGAGCCAGGCGGTGCGGCTGCCGTGGGCGTCCGGCGACCGGGAGTACGTCCTCAACCTGATCGACACGCCGGGCCACGTCGACTTCTCCTATGAGGTGTCGCGGTCACTGGCGGCGTGCGAGGGCGCGGTGCTGCTGGTGGACGCGGCGCAGGGCATCGAGGCGCAGACGCTCGCGAACCTGTACCTGGCGCTCGAGGCGGACCTGCACCTGATCCCCGTGCTGAACAAGATCGACCTGCCCGCCGCGCAGCCGGAGAAGTACGCCGAGGAGCTGGCCGGGATCATCGGCTGCGACCCGGCGGACGTGCTGCGGGTGTCGGGCAAGACCGGCGAGGGCGTCGGCGCGCTGCTCGACAAGATCGTCCGGGAGGTGCCGGCGCCGGTCGGCGACCCGGACGGGCCCGCGCGGGCGCTGATCTTCGACTCGGTGTACGACACCTACCGGGGCGTCGTGACCTACGTGCGGATCATGGACGGGCATCTCTCGCGGCGCGAGAAGAGCCTCATGATGTCGACCGGGGCCGCGCACGAGACCCTGGAGGTCGGCGTGATCTCCCCGGAGCCCAAGCCGGTGCAGGGGCTCGGCGTCGGCGAGGTCGGCTACCTGATCACCGGTGTGAAGGACGTCCGGCAGGCGCGGGTGGGCGACACCGTCACCGGCGCGTCGCGGCCGGCGCCCGGCGCGCTCGGCGGCTACCAGGACCCGAAGCCCATGGTGTTCTCGGGCCTGTACCCGGTGGACGGCGACGAGTACCCCGATCTGCGGGACGCCCTCGACAAGCTGCGGCTGAACGACGCCGCGCTGATCTACGAGCCGGAGACCTCGGCGGCGCTCGGCTTCGGGTTCCGCTGCGGGTTCCTGGGGCTGCTGCACATGGAGATCGTCCGGGAGCGGCTGGAGCGCGAGTTCGGCCTGTCGCTGATCTCGACCGCGCCGAACGTCGTCTACCGGGTGGAGATGGAGGACGGGTCGGAGCACACCGTCACCAACCCGAGCGAGTTCCCCGAGGGCAAGATCGGTTCGGTGTACGAGCCGGTGGTCAAGGCGACGCTGCTGTCCCCGGCCGAGCACATCGGCGCGATCATGGAGCTGTGCCAGGGGCGGCGCGGGGTCCTGCTCGGCATGGACTACCTGTCGGAGGACCGCGTCGAGATCCGCTACACCCTCCCGCTCGCCGAGATCATCTTCGACTTCTTCGACCAGCTCAAGTCGCGGACGCGCGGGTACGCCTCGCTCGACTACGAGCCGAGCGGCGAGCAGGAGGCCGACCTCGTCAAGGTCGACATCCTGCTGCAGGGCGAGTCGGTGGACGCGTTCAGCCAGATCGTCCACAAGGACAAGTCGCGCGAGTACGGGCTGATGATGACCGCGAAGCTCAAGGAGCTGATCCCGCGGCAGCAGTACGAGGTGCCCATCCAGGCCGCGATCGGCGCGCGCATCATCGCGCGGGAGAACATCCGGGCGATCCGCAAGGACGTCCTCGCCAAGTGCTACGGGGGCGACATCTCCCGTAAGCGCAAGCTGCTGGAGAAGCAGAAGGAGGGCAAGAAGCGGATGAAGACCATCGGCCGGGTGGACGTCCCGCAGGAGGCCTTCGTCGCGGCGCTGTCCACCGGTGGCGAGCCCACGGACAAGGGCAAGAAGTAGCAGGGACGGCGGGTTCCCCCAAACGGGTGGTGACGCAACGCTCACACATGGACACTGGACGTCGTGAGTCACACCCTGCTGCACCAGTTTCTCGTCTCGGATCTGGCCGTCTCGTTCGCGCTGGCGCAACGGCCCGGCCAAGAGCACACGACGGGCTTCGGCGCGCGACTGGCGGCCGATACCTGGCTGCGGCCCGACCTGATGGTGTTCCACAAGGAGCAGGTGGAGGGTCTCCGGTATCTCCGGGGCGCGCCTCTGCTGGCCGTCGAGGTGGCGTCCCCCGCCTCGGGTGCGGCCGATCTGCTGGCCAAGTGCGCTCTGTACGAGCGGTTCGGCGTCGAGTCCTACTGGGTCGTCGACACCGTTGACCCCGCGCGGCCCGGCGTGTGGATCCACGAACTGGGCACGGACGGGCGGTACGGACGCGAGCGCGTGCCGTGGGGGAAGTCCCGCCGGTCGTCCCGGCCTTTCGACATCGAGGTGGCGCCCGCCGAGCTCTTCGAGCCGCCGCAGGTGCCCGGCTTCCCCAGGAGGAGATCCATGTCCGAGTACCTCCCGTCCGGCGACGACGGCGGGGGCCCGGGCGCCGGTCCCGGGATGCCGCACTGCGAGGAGCCGATCCTCGTGGACGTCTTCGGCCGGCGGTGGCCGACGGGCGCGGAGAAGGCCGAGCTGTGGGACGGGTGCCCGGTGTTCTACGGCGAATGGGACGAGCGCGACGTCGAGATGGCCGCCCGCGCCTATCCGGGGCGTGTGGTGCGACTCGACCAGCGGCCGGGCGAGCCGGGCACGATGACGATCCTGCCGGGCCCGGGCGGCCCGGGACCCGGCGCCGCCCAGGCCGGACCCGGCACGGACGGATCAAAGGCGCGGCCGACCGAGGAGACGCGGCCGGCCTCCGAACCCGCGGGCTGACCACCCGCCCGGCCCACACGCCTCACCCGCCACCGGCCACGTCGTGCCACCGTTCACATCGCGCCGCCGGTCACATCGCGCTGGCAGTCACATCGTGTGGGGCATTCACGTCGCGCTGGCGTTCACGTCGTGTGGGCGGTCGCATCGCGCCAGCGGTCGCGTCGGACCGGCGGTTGCGTCGCGCCGCCGGTCGCATTGCGCCGGCGTTCACGTCGCGCTGGCGTTCACGTCGTGTGGGCGGTCGCGTCGCGCCAGCGTTCACGTCGGGCTGGCGGTCGCGTCGCGCCGCCGGTCGCATCGCGCCGGCGGTCACGTCGTGTGGGCGTTCACGTCGCGCCGCCGTTCGCGTCGTGTGAGCAGTCACGCCGGGCCGGCGGTCGCGTCGTGTGGGCGGTTACTTCACTATGGGCCAGGCCACGGCGGACGGCACTCGCCGGAACTCGCCGCGGTTGGCGGCGCGCGCCGCGTACACCAGGAAGAAGATCACGACCGCGGTGAAGATCAGGGGGATCCAGATGAGCATCTCCGCGGCCATGGACAGCAGCCCGCCGACGATCCAGACCACGATGGCGGCGATCCCCATGTTGAGGCCCTGCGCCGCGTGGCGTCGCACGAACGGCGTGCGGGCCTTGCCGAGGTAGACGACCGCGGGCGCGATCGCGCCGACGACGAACTGGCCCACATAGGCCATCAGCGACCACGTCTTGTCGTCGTCGGTGACGGGACCCGTGTGGACGGGGGCGGGGCCCGGCTGCCCCTGCGGCTGCTGCCAGCCCGGGTTCTGCGGCCCGCTCTGCTGGGGCTGCTGCCACGCGGAGCCCTGCTGGGGTTGCTGTGGCGGCTGCTGCTGCCACTGGGGTCCCTGCGGCTGTTGCCACTGGGACTGCTGCTGCCATCCGGGCTGCTGACCCTGGCCGGGCGACGGGGGAGGCCCGTAGGCCATGGCGAGTGTCCTCTCCGAGTCCGCTGTGCGAGCTCACCTGCGAGCTACTGGCGAAGTGTACGACTCCTTCGACGCGCCCGGAGTTCGCATCGGTTCCCGGATTCGCCGGCCCGTGACCGATTCGCGTCACGGGCCGGCGACGGGGGGCGTCAGGGACGCCAGAGGACGCTGGTGGGCTGCTGCGGGGTCAGCGTGACCGAGCCCGTCCACGAGACGGCGGACGCCTGCGGCAGGTACGACGCGTCCAGGAAGAAGCCCCGGTTGATCGCGGTGACCGTGGCGGGCGCGCCGTTGTCGCCGGTGCCGGTCGGCCGCCGGATCGCCTCGACGCTCGCGATGTCGGAGGCCCGCGTGCCCTCGGGCAGCTCCACGGTCGTGGCGGCCGCGCCGTCCCGGTCGATCGACCAGGTGGGCTGGTCGTGGTCGGAGCGGAAGAGGCGCGACGGGTCGGACTTCAGCCGGACGCCGAGCGCGACGCCCGGCCGCGAGCCCGTCCCGGTGGCGGCGCCGGTGGTCTTGGCGAGCTCGGCGTACAGGTACGTGCGCTGGTCGCCGACCTGGACGGTGGCGGGGTCGGACGGCTTCTCGATCTTCCCCTCGCGGAGCATCTCCTGCGCCATGATCTGGTAGGTCCACGGCTCGCGGTCCATGACGACCTCGCGGGTGCGGCCGTCGGGGCGGGTGGCGGTGGTGTCGAGCAGGAAGCGCAGCGGCGAGACCGGCGCGACGGCGTCGCACATGTTGTTGTTCTGCGTGCACGTCTGCAGCAGCGGGTGGTCGCCGTCGTAGCGGCCGGTGAACCGCAGCGTCTGGTGCTCGGGCGCCTGGTAGACGTTCGTCCCGTCCACGCGGCGGCCCTGCGCGTCGACCTCGACGCGGTAGATCCACTCGATGTCGGTGGTGCGGCCCCAGCGGGCCATCAGCGCGGGCGAGTCGGTGCCGCCGTCCTCGTTGCTCCACACCACCGAGTACTCGATGACCTGGTGGCCGGGCGTGGCGGCGGGCCGCGTCTCGTGCCAGGCGATCAGCGGGGTGTCGGTGACGGCGTTCTGGTACGGGTCGTTCAGCGGCCCGTTGACGCGCCCGACGACGACGGGGGCGTGCCGCAGGACGGTCTGGTCGGTGCGGGGGACGGAGACGCGGGGGCGCGCCAGGGTGACGCGGCGGGCGGCGGGGGCGCTGCCGCGGGCGAACCGCAGCGTCACCCGGTGCCGGCCCTGCCGGACGGGGCCGAGGCCGAGGCTGCGCGGGGTCGGGTCGGCGGAGGGGACGACGAGGTCGGTGACGTGGTGCCCGTCGACCGCGACGGACACCACGGCGGACTCGGCGCCCTTCACGGCCCAGGAGACGCCCGGCGCGGCGGCGGTGAAGCCGATCACGGCCTCGCCGTCGTGCCGGGCGGTGAACGACAGCGACCGGGCCGGACCGCCCCGGTGGATCTGGAGGGTGCCCGGCGCCGCGGAGGCGTGGGCGGGAGCGACGGCGAGGGGCGCGCTCGCGAGAGCGGCGCCGGTCAGGGCGAGGACGGCGGAACGCACACGGCTTCTCATGATCGGCGAACTTAGGAGCGCGGGGTTGCGCCGGGGTGACGGGCCGGTCGTCCTCGCGTGTCGGACGCGTAGCGGGCCGACGGCTCCCGAGTGACGGCACCGGTAGGGCGGGCCGGGCACGGCGGCGGGTCCCCGCGCCGGATGGGATGGCCGCGCGTCCCCGCGAGCGCGCCGTCAGGTGATCGTGCGGAGGGCGGCGAGGGCGCTCGGGAGCTGGAATGACGCGGCGGCGAAGCGGTCCGGGCCGGCCGGTCCGGGCCCCGCGGGCTCGGCGCGGTCGCGCGGGTCCGGACCGTAGAGGCTGAGGCCGATCGCGGGCACCCGGAGCGTCCCGCCGTGCCCGCCGGAGGGCCGGACGATCTCGTGGCCGAGCCCGCGCAGCAGTGCGGCGACGTCGGCGGCGGGCTCGTCGAGCAGATCGACGCCGTCCAGCCGCAGGCGCAGCTCGGGGTTGCCGCTCCAGCCGGGGCGGCGGGTCCCGACGATCTCGGCGATCCGCTCGACGCCGTCCTCGCCGCGTTCGGTGGACAGCGCGAGCCGCCCGCGCCCGATCCGGACGCTGCGGTGGTCGGCCCAGCCGCACAGGAACGACGCCTGCGGCGGAGCGGTCCGGCAGTGCTCGGCGACGCCGGCGAGGGCCGTCCAGGCGTCGGACGCGCGCGTGGAGAACAGCAGGCTCACGTCCGGGAGCAGGGCGCCGCGCCCGGGTTCGAGCGTGATGACGTAGGGCGCGACACGGCCCGGGAAGCGCGCGGGGTCGGGCTCCTGGAGGGTGACGAGGCCCTCCCACTCGACGGGCTCGTCCACGGCGAACCAGGTGATGGCCGCCTCGGCGCCGAACTCGCCGAAGACGGCGTCGGTCAGCCGTTCGGCGACCAGCTCGCGCAGCCTCTCGGCCGTCTCGGCGAGCCTGCGGCCCCACCAGGGCGGCTCGGGGCCGGAGGCGCGCGCGCTGCTCCAGCGGGTCCCGGCGCCGGCGAGGTCCGTGCGGCGCTCGGCACCGGCGCCGTCCACGACCACGCAGTGCCAGCCGTCCGGCTCGCCGCGCAGCAGGACGCGCGCGGGCACCCGCGCGTACCCCGCCGCCGCCTCCTCAATCCGCATTCCGACGACCCTATCCGGCCAAGCGGTACGGCATGCCCTATTCACCCCTCTCCCGGCGCGCCCCGGCGGACCGCCGTGGCCCCGCCGCGGCGGGCCGTCCGGCTCGACCATGATCGTCCCGGTCGGCCGCGGCGCGGCCGGCCGGTTTCGCCGCGACACGGCGGCCGTTGCTTGGCCAGGGCGGATATGTCGGTACGGTCGGAGGGCAGCGGCCGCGGCGGGACCCGTGCCCGGCCCGACCCGACCGACCTCCCGGAGGTTCGAACGTGACTCGGCCCGAGCAGGTCCTGCGTTCCCCGGCGGAACGGGAGGCCGTGAACGGCGCCGTCCGCGCGCTGCGCTCGGCCGCGCCCGCCGGCTGGGAGCGGCTCTGCTTCGAGTTCCGCGCGACGGTCGGGATCGACAGCGCGTCCTTCGAGGTCGTGGACGCGGGCGGGGAGCGGCGCCAGGCCATGCCGCCGGGCCAGGCCGTCGGGAGGATGGACGAGCTGCGCCGCGCCATGTACCGGCGCGGCAAGGGCGCCTGGTTCACCGCCCGGCTGGAGGTCGAGCGCTCCGGCCGCTTCAGCGCGGAGTTCGACTATGACGGCGAGCCTGAGTTCACCCCGCCGCTGACGCCCGCCGCCTTCGCCCTCGACCTCGACCGGTTCCCCCGGACGGACGAGCACATCCCCGGCTGGCTGCGCGCCAGGCTCGGCGACGCCTGACCCGCAGCGCCCCCGCCCCCCGCGCCCTGACCGACCGTGCCCCTGACCGACCGTGCCCCTGACCGACCGCGCCCTGACCGACCGGGACCCCGGCGGATCGAGCAGGGCTCCGGGCGCGGCAGACTTGGAGGGTGCCCTCGACACTGCCCGATGGTGATCCCGTACCCGCCGACGGTGCGCTGCCCGGTGGCGCCCTGAAGGAGCTGGGCGCGCGGCCGTTCGCCTTCTACGTCCACGTCCCCTTCTGCGTGACCCGGTGCGGTTACTGCGATTTCAACACCTACACGGCGACGGAGCTCGGGCCCGGCGCGAGCCGCGACTCCTACGCCGACACCGCCATCGCCGAGGTGCGGATGGCGCGGCGTGTCCTCGGCGAAGCCGATCTGCCCGTGGAGACGGTGTTCGTGGGCGGCGGCACACCGACCCTGCTCCCTCCGGACGATCTGGGCCGCGTCCTGGCCGCGATCGACGCCGAGTTCGGGCTCGCGCCGGGAGCGGAGGTCACCACGGAGGCCAATCCGGAGTCGGTGGACGAGGCGTACCTGGGGAAGCTCCGCGAAGCGGGGTTCACACGCGTCTCGTACGGCATGCAGAGCGCGCGCGAGCATGTGCTGGCCGTCCTGGAGCGCACTCACACCCCCGGTCGCGTCCCGGAGGTCGTGGAGTGGACGCGCAAGGCAGGCTTCGAGCACATCAACCTCGACCTCATCTACGGGACGCCAGGGGAGACCGACGACGACTGGAGGGCCTCCCTGGAGGCCGCCCTCGCGGCGGAGCCCGACCACGTGTCGGCGTACGCGCTCATCGTCGAGGAGGGAACGCGCCTGGCGGCGCAGGTCCGGCGCGGCGAGCTGGCCATGCCGGACGACGACGCCATGGCCGACCGCTACCTCATCGCGGATGACCTCCTGGGCGCGCACGGGCTCCACTGGTACGAGATCTCCAACTGGGCGACCGGACCGGCCGCCGCCTGCCGCCACAACATGCTCTATTGGACGGGCGCCGACTGGTGGGGGGTCGGGCCGGGCGCGCACAGCCACGTGGGCGGGACGCGCTGGTGGAACGTCAAGCACCCCGCCGCCTACGCCGCCCGCCTCGCCGAGGGCACGACCCCGGCGCACGCCCGGGAGGTCCTGTCGGCCGCCGACCGCCGCGTCGAGCGGATCATGCTGGAGCTGCGGCTGGCCGCGGGCTGCCCGGCGGGGCTGCTCGACGACGCGGCGGCCCGGCGCGCGATCGGCGCCGGGCTGGTCGAGCCCGGACCGTACGAGCGCGGACGCGCGGTCCTCACCCGGCGCGGGCGCCTGCTCGCGGACGCGGTCGTCCGCGACCTGACCTGAGCCCGGCCACCCGCGCCGGGACCGGCTCAGGTGATCATCGGCCAGGCCATGAAGGACGGATAGCGGTACCACTCGCCCCGGTTGGCCGCGACCGCCGCCATGATCACCAGCACGAGCTGCGCGATCGCCAGCGCGAACCAGGTGAGGAACCCGATCAGCAGGAACATCAGCACGATGTTGATGATCAGGTAGGCGAACTGGGTGATCGCGAAGTTCAGGCCCTGGGCGCCGTGGTGGCGCAGGAACGGCGACTGGTCCTTCTTGATCAGGTAGACCAGCAGCGGGGCGACGAAGCCGGTCAGGAACATGCCCAGGTGGCCCAGCATCGCCCAGGTCCGGTCGTCGGAGGAGACCACCGGGTACCCGGGAGCGCCGTACGGCTGGAGCTGGCCCCCTTGCGCGTAGCCCTGCTGCCCGTAGCCCGCCTGCCCGTATCCAGGGTGCCCGTACGGGGAAGACTGCCCGTATCCGGCCGCCTGCCCATAGGCCGGATCCCCGTAGCCGGGTTGGCCATAGTCCTGCTGCCCGTATCCGGGCTGCCCGTAGGCCGGTTGGCCGTAGCCAGAGCCAGTGCCCCCGTATCCCGCGGGCCCGTACGCGGGCCCGCCGATGCCCGGCTGGGTGTTCCCGTACTGCCCGTATCCGGGATCGGTTCCGCCCGGCTGGCCGGGCTGCCCGCCCTGCCCCGCCTGTTCTCCGTATCCCCGGGCCGCCCGGTCGTCCTGCCCCGGCGGTTCCGGCTGCCCGTGCGTCATCGCGTGCTCCTTCGCGGCGCCGCCCGCGGGCGGGCCGGAGTCAGGGTGCGGTCACGAAGTCGATGAGCTCCTCGACGCGCCCCAGAAGGGCGGGCTCGAGGTCGGTGTAGGCGTTCACCGCGCGCAGGATCCGCTTCCAGCTCGCGCCCACGTCGTCCCCCCAGCCGAGCTCGGCGAGGACCCCTTCCTTCCAGGGTACGCCGCGGGGGACGCGCGGCCAGGCCCGAATGCCGACGGCGGCGGGCTTGACGGCCTCCCAGATGTCGATGAAGGGGTGCCCGGTGACGAGGACGTGCGGGGAGGTCACCTGGGCGGCGATGCGGCTCTCCTTGGAGCCGGCCACGAGGTGGTCCACGAGGACGCCGAGCCGGCGCCCCTCTTCCGGGGCGAACTCCTCGACGATGGCGGGCAGGTCGTCCACGCCCTCCAGGTACTCCACGACGACGCCTTCGACGCGCAGGTCGTGACCCCAGATCTTCTCCACCAGCTCGGCGTCGTGGAGGCCCTCCACGTAGATGCGGCTCTCCTTGGCGACCTGGGCGCGCAGCCCTTGGACGGCGATGGAGCCGGATGCGGACCGGGCGGGGCCCTGGGGGGCGGCGGCCGGGCGGACGAGGGTGACCGGCCTGCCGTCGATGAGGAAACCGGACCGGGTCAGGGGGAACACCCGCCGCTTGCCGAACCGGTCCTCCAGCGTGACGCCGAACTTGTCGCAGCCGACCACGGCGCCGCAGAAGCCGCTGTCGGGGTCCTCGGCGACGAGGCCGGGTTCGGCCGCGATCTCGGGTATCCGGCCCTTGCGTGGGCGCCGCCAGTCGCCGGTCAGCGCGTCGTTTCCATAGTCCTTGCTCCGCACGGGTCCGCAGATTAACGGCAAGACCGGCCGCGGTGGCGTCGCCCCTCGTCCGGCGGCGTGGCGGCGCAACGCCCGCGCGGCCCCGGGCGGCCCCGGGGTGGATGGCCGGTTTCCTGTGGATGACGATGTGTTTGCCGGGATCTGCCTGGTGGGAGGCCTCAGTGGATAAGATCGCGCAGCCGCCGGGCGAGCGCGCGGGGCGAGGGCACTCCAGAGTGCCGCCGCCGGGCCGTACACTTGGCACTCGGAGGGACGGAGTGCCAGGAGAACGGGCCGGGCGCGACGCCCCGGGCGGCCCGCGGCTGGGGAGAAGGAGGTGACCACGTGCTGGACGACCGGAAACTCGCGGTCCTGCGCGCCATAGTCGAGGACTACGTCTCCACCAACGAGCCGGTGGGCTCCAAGGCCCTGGTGGACCGGCACAACCTCGGGGTCTCCTCGGCCACCATCCGCAACGACATGGCCGTGCTGGAGGAGCAGGGGTACATCGCCCAGCCGCACACCAGCGCCGGCCGGGTCCCCACCGACAAGGGCTACCGGCTGTTCGTCGACCGGCTGTCGACGATCAAGCCGCTGTCGGTCCCCGAGCGCCGCGCGATCGAGACCTTCCTGACCGGCGCCTACGACCTCGACGACGTGGTCGGCCGCACGGTGCGGCTGCTCGCCCAGCTGACCCGCCAGGTCGCCGTCGTGCAGTACCCCTCGCTGACCCGCTCCTCGGTGCGGCACGTCGAGCTGGTCCCGGTCGCCGAGGGCCGGCTGCTGCTCGTCCTGATCACCAACACCGGCCGGGTGGAGCAGCGCCTCATCGACATCGGGCCGTACGCGGGGGCGACCGCCTCCGAGCAGCGCGCCGCGATCTCCGAGGAATCGATCGGGCACCTGCGGGCGTTGCTCAACACATGCCTGGACGGGGTGGGGCTCGGCGAGGTGCCGACGGCCATCGCCGATCTGCCGGGCAAGGTGGGGTCCGACGATCGTCCGCTCGCGGCGGCGGTGCTGTCGGTCCTGCTGGAGACGCTCGTCGAGAACCACGAGGAGAAGATCGTGTTCGCCGGTGCGGCGAATCTGGCCGCCGTCGACTTCTCGCAGAGCCTGCGGGAGGTCCTGGTGGCGCTGGAGGAGCAGGTCGTCCTGATGCGGCTGCTCGGCGAGACGGGCGACTCCTCTACAGTTACGGTGCGGATCGGCACCGAGAACCCCGATGAGGGGCTCCGATCGACCTCGGTCGTCGCCGCCGACTACGGCGTGGGCGACCTCACGCTGGCCCGGCTGGGAGTGCTCGGGCCGACACGCATGGATTACCCCAGCACGATGGGAGCGGTACGGGCAGTGGCACGCTACGTGGGACAGATCCTGGCGGGGTCGTAAGTGGCCAACGACTACTACGCGACCCTGGGCGTCCGGCGGGACGCCAGCGCCGACGAGGTCAAGAAGGCCTATCGCCGGCTCGCGCGGGAGCTCCACCCGGACGTCAACCCGGATCCGGAGACCCAGGAGAAGTTCAAGGAGATCACCCAGGCGTACGAGGTGCTCTCCGACCCCAAGAAGCGCGAGATGTACGACCTCGGCGCGGACCCGTTCGCGCCCGGGGGCGGGGCGGGCGCCGGCGGCTTCGGCGGCGCCGGGTTCCCCTTCAGCGACATCATGGACGCCTTCTTCGGCACCGCGACCTCCCGCGGCCCGCGCTCGCGGGCCCGGCGCGGCCGCAACGCCACGCTGCGGGTCGAGCTCGACCTGGCCGAGACCGCGTTCGGCACCACCCGCGAGCTGTCCATCGACACCGCGGTGGCCTGCGCCGCCTGCGAGGCCACGGGCTGCGCCCCCGGCACCCACCCGGAGACCTGCGAGACCTGCCACGGGCGGGGCGAGGTGCAGCAGGTGCAGCGCTCGTTCCTCGGCCAGGTCATGACGGCCCGGCCGTGCCCGGCGTGCGGCGGCTTCGGCTCGGTGATCCGCAACCCGTGCCCGGAGTGCTCGGGCGACGGGCGGGTCCGCACCCGCCGCACCGTCAAGGTCAAGATCCCTGCGGGCGTCGAGAACGGCATCCACATCCAGCTCGCCGGCGAGGGCGAGGTCGGCCCGGGCGGCGGCCCGGCGGGCGACCTGTTCCTGGAGATCGTGGAGAAGACGCACCCGATCTTCGAGCGGGAGGGCGACGACCTGCACTGCACGGTCGAGATCCCGATGACCGCGGCGGCGCTCGGCACCAGCGTCACGATCGAGACCCTGGACGCCGCCGAGGGCATCGACATCAAGCCGGGCACGCAGTCCGGCCAGGTCATCACGCTGTACGGGCGCGGCGTCCGGCACCTGAACGAGAGCGGCCGCGGCGACCTGATGATCCACGTCAACGTGGAGACGCCGAACCGGCTCGACGAGGAGCAGGAGGAGCTGCTGCGGCGGCTGGCCGAGCTGCGCGGCGAGGAGCGTCCGCCGGGCAAGTTCGCGCCCGGGCAGCGCGGCATGTTCTCCCGGATCCGGGACGTGTTCAACCAGCATTGAAACGCGACCGCGGCGGCCTATCGCGAAGGCCGCCGCGGCGGCCCGCCGTGAGAGGGGGGCGGGATGAGCCCGCCGGTGTTCCTGGCCGAGACCGCGGCGCTGGAGGGCGGCCGCGTCGTCCTGGACGGGCCCGAGGGCCGGCACGCCGCCACCGTCCGCCGGCTGCGGCCCGGTGAGCGGGTCGATCTCACCGACGGCGCGGGGCTGCTCGCCGAGTGCGTCGTCGCCGCGGCCGACCGCGCGTCCCTCACGCTGGACGTCATGGCCCGGCACCGGCTCCCTCCGCCCGCCCCCCGGCTCACGGTCGTCCAGGCCCTGCCGAAGGGCGACCGGGGCGAGCTGGCCGTGGAGACCATGACAGAGGTCGGCGTCGACGGGATCGTCCCGTGGGCGGCGGCGCGCTGCGTCACGCAGTGGCGCCCGGACCGCCGCGACAAGGCCCTCGGCCGCTGGCGGAACGCCGCCCGCGAGGCGGCCAAGCAGGCGCGGCGGAGCCGGCTGCCCGAGGTGCCGGAGCTCGCCTCCACCGCCGACGTCACCGCCCGGATCGGCGCCGCGTCGCTCGCGCTGGTCCTGCATGAGGAGGCCGAGGAGCCGCTCAGCGCCGTCGGGACGCCCGCGGACGGCGAGATCCTGGTCGTGGTCGGACCCGAGGGCGGCGTCACCGAGGACGAACTGGCGGCCTTCGCCGCGGCGGGCGGACGTCCCGTCCGCCTGGGCCCGACGGTGCTGCGCACGTCCACCGCGGGCGTCGCGGCCGCCGCCGTCCTCCTGGCGGCGACCGGCCGCTGGTAGCCCTCGCCGCCGTGACGCCGCGGGAAGGGGCCCGGCCGGGCTCTAGATCACGGGGTCCCGGAGCTCTGGTCGGAGGTGATGGCCGGCTCGCTGGACGTGGAGGGCGTGGGCTGCTGCTCGGTCGGCGTGGGCTCGGTCGGCTTGGTCGGCGTCGGGGTCGGCGTCGCGTGGGTCGGCTTCTGCGTCGGGGACTCCTGCGGGCACGCCGGGATCGACGACGGGGGAGCGGTCTCCCCCTTCGGCGACCGCGAGGACGCGGACGCCGTCGCGCCAGGTGAGACGACGCAGGACGACATGCCCGGCGAGTCGCTGGTCCGGGGCGGCCGCGTCTCGCTCGGCGAGCCGGTCGCGCTCGGCCCGGACACCGTGGGGGCGCCGGGGGACACCGGGCGGCCCTGCGGGTCGGAGCGGTCGCCGTCGGCCTGGTCGCGCGGCCCGCCGGAGGCGCCGTTGGCGCCCACCGAATGCTGGATGAGGTCGATGGTCCGCGGCGCGGTCACGCCGATTCCGGCGACCGCCACGGCCGCGGCGACGGCCAGGACGGGGCGGGCCCAGGCGACGCTGAACCGGTCCATCGTGAACCGGGCGGGACCGAACCGGTCCAGGAGGAAGTGGCGGCGGCCGCCGCCGTCGGCGATCCGGGCCCGGATGCGCTCCAGGCCGTCGTCCGCGGGGGTGACCGTGTCCGCCTCCGCGTGCAGGGCGCGGCGGAGGATCTCGCCGTGCTCGTCGTGGGGGTCGGTGGTCATGAGAACTGCTCCAGGACGTTGCGTAGCGCGGTCATGCCGCGCGCCGTGTGGCTCTTCACGGCGCCGCGGGAGATGCCCATCGTGTGGGCGATCTCCGCTTCGGACAGATCGGCGTAGTAGCGCAGGACGAGCGCCTCCCGCTGCCGGGCGGGGAGGCCCGAGAGCGCGTCGATCACCGCCGAGCGCTCCAGCTCCCCGATGGCCCCGGCCTCCGCGCTCGGCGCGTCGGGGAGCCCCTTCGGAGCGTACTTCTCGACGACGGCGCGGTGCCGCAGCACCGATCGCGACCGGTTGACCACCGACTGGCGCAGGTACGACAGGGCCTTGTCGGGGTCGCGCAGCCGCCGCCAGCCGCCGTGCATCGCGACGAACGCGTCCTGCACGACCTCCTCGGCGGTCCCCGCGTCCCGGACGAGCATGGCGGCGAGCCGGACGAGCGAGCGGTAGTTGGCGCTGTAGAGCGCGGTCACCGCCTGATCGGCGTCCCAGGCGACGGCGACGGCCCCCGCCGCGCCCCTGGCCACGAGGGTCTCGGTCACGTCAGTGGGACGCGCACCCTCCTCGTCCGGTTTACGAAAGGGCATTTCTTGGTCTGCCTCGGTCACCTATTCGCCGCCTTTGCCGTCCTCCGGCCGTCCATTCGGACGACGCCTGCGCGACGGCACGGACGGGCGTTCCGTGCCAGGGCGGGGCGTGCCGCAAATGCCTGCGGACCGGGGGGTACGCCTTGAATTGACAACCTTAACGAGTGGCGGGTGGGAATGCGGCTCGACAAGCGGAGATCGATCAGTACGACCCGCCGGTCACCCGGCACCGCCCACGGGCGCTCGCGCGGGGCTCGATAGGATCTCCGGCGGCGGCGTCCGCCCGGGAGGAGACCGAGGAGACCCATGTCCGACTGCCTGTTCTGCAAGATCGTTGCCGGTGAGGTGCCCGCCACGATCGTCCGTGAGGGCGAGCGCGTCGTCGCCTTCCGTGACATCAACCCGCAGGCGCCGACGCACGTGCTGGTCATTCCCAAGGATCATCACCCGTCGGTCGCGGAGCTGGCCGCCGCCGACGTCGGGCTGCTCGGCGAGGTGCTCGGCGAGGCCCACCGGGTCGCGGTGGACGAGGGCGTGGACGGCACCGGCTACCGGGTCGTGTTCAACACCGGCGCCGGCGCCGGGCAGACGGTGTTCCACGTGCACGCGCACGTCCTGGGCGGCCGTGGCCTGAACTGGCCGCCCGGCTGACGCAGGGGCCGCCGCCCGCGGTCACCGCCCCCCCGCGCCCGCCGCCGAATCGACAGGGACGGGCGGAAATCGAGCGGCGTTCCGTCGCGAGTGCCCAGTACCATGGACGGGACACACGCTGGACACCCGGAAGCGGACAGAAGGCAGGTCTGAGAGGCCGCAAGGCCCGGCTGATGGTCGAATCAACTCAACGGCGGCGCGACGACCGTGCGGGCTCGCGCTCCCAGATCAAGATCGTGGTGCCGGACGACCATTCGATGGTGAGCCTGCTGGGCTCGCGGGACGAGACGCTCCACGCGATCGAGCGCGCGTTCGGTGACGGCATCGACATCCACGTCCGCGGCAACGAGATCACCGTGACCGGCCCCGGCGAGGAGACCGAGCTGGTGTCCCGGCTGTTCACCGAGATGGTCGAGCTGCTCCAGGGCGGCACCCAGCTCACCCCCGACGCGGTCGAGCGCAGCCTCGCGATGCTGCGCGGTGAGAGCGGCGCCCGCCCGGCGGAGGTCCTCACCCTCGACGTGCTGTCCAACCGAGGCCGCACGATCCGCCCGAAGACGCTGAACCAGCGCCGCTACGTCGACGCGATCGACAAGCACACGATCGTGTTCGGGATCGGGCCGGCCGGCACCGGCAAGACGTACCTGGCGATGGCCAAGGCGGTCCGCGCCCTGCAGGACAAGCAGGTCAACCGGATCATCCTGACCCGCCCCGCCGTCGAGGCGGGGGAGCGGCTCGGCTTCCTGCCCGGCACGCTCTACGAGAAGATCGACCCCTACCTGCGGCCGCTGTACGACGCGCTGCACGACATGGTCGACCCCGACTCGATCCCCCGGCTGATGGCGGCCGGCACCATCGAGGTGGCGCCGCTGGCCTACATGCGCGGCCGGACCCTGAACGACTCGTTCATCATCCTCGACGAGGCGCAGAACACCTCGCCCGAGCAGATGAAGATGTTCCTCACCCGCCTCGGGTTCGGCTCGAAGGTGGTGGTGACGGGCGACGTCACCCAGGTCGACCTGCCCAGCGGGCACCTGAGCGGCCTGCGCGTCGTGCAGGAGATCCTCGAGGGCGTGGCCGACATCCACTTCTGCCGCCTGAACAGCCACGACGTCGTCCGGCACAAGCTGGTCACCGACATCGTCGACGCCTACAACCGCTATGACGAGTCCCGCGTGCCCGAGCTCAACCAGGGCGCGGGGGGCCGCGGCCAGTCCCGCAAGCGGGGCCGGCAGTGAGCATCGAGGTCCTGAACGAGTCGGGCGTGCCGGTCGCCGAGAAGGACCTGGCCGACCTGGCCCGGCACGTGCTGGACGGGTTGCGCGTGCATCCGCTGGCGGAGCTGTCGGTCCTGATCGTGGACGAGGCCGCGATGACCGAGCTGCACGAGAAGTGGATGGACGAGCCGGGCCCGACCGACGTGCTCTCCTTCCCGATGGACGAGCTGCGGCCCGGCCACCTGTCCGGCGGCGCCGACGAGGACGGCGACGCCGACCCGGGCCTGCTCGGCGACGTCGTGCTGTGCCCGGCGGTGGCCGAGCGGCAGGCGCGCGAGGCCGGGCACAGCACCGAGGCCGAGCTGGAGCTGCTGTGCACGCACGGCATCCTGCACCTGCTCGGCTACGACCACGCCGAGCCGGAGGAGCACAAGGAGATGTTCGCCCTGCAGGCCGGGCTGCTCGGCTCCTGGCAGGAGAAACGCGGCCGGTCATGACGGCGCGCGCGCCGGGCGGCCGGTGATGAGCGGCGCGCAGGGCTGGCTGTCGGCCCTGGCCGTCCTCCTGGTGCTGCTCGCGGGCCTGCTGGCCGGCGCGGAGACGGCGCTCGCCCGGGTGTCGCGGGTGACGGTCGAGGAGATCGTCCGGGACGGCCGGCGCGGCGCCCGGCGGCTGGCGGAGGTCGTCGCCGACCCGGCCCGCTACGTCAACGTGGTGCTGCTGCTGCGCATCGGCTGCGAGCTGGTCGCCACCGTGATCGTCGCGGACCTATGCATCTCCTGGCTGGACGAGACCTGGCGCGCCTACGTGGTGGCCGCCGCGATCATGATCGTGGTGAGCTACGTCGTGATCGGCGTGGGGCCCCGCACGCTCGGCATCCAGCACGCCGACCGCATCGCGCTGGCGGGCGCCGCGGTGATCCACCCGGTCGCCCGGGTGCTCGGGCCGCTGCCCCGGCTGCTGATCCTGCTCGGCAACGCGCTGACGCCCGGCAAGGGCTTCCGGGAGGGGCCGTTCGCGTCCGAGGCCGAGCTGCGCGACCTGGTCGACCTGGCCGAGCAGCGCAGCCTCATCGAGCCGGACGAGCGGGAGATGATCCACTCGGTGTTCGAGCTGGGCGACACGCTCGTGCGCGAGGTGATGGTGCCGCGCACCGACATCGTGTTCATCGAGCGGGGCAAGACGCTGCGGCAGGCGATGTCGCTGGCGCTGCGCAGCGGCTTCTCGCGGATCCCCGTGGTCGGTGAGAACGAGGACGACGTCGTCGGCATCGCCTACCTCAAGGACGTCGTGCGGCGCAGCCACGAGCACCGCGAGGGCGAGTCGGTGGAGACCGTCGACTCGGTGATGCGCCCGGCCACGTACGTGCCCGACAGCAAGCCGATCGACGAGCTGCTGCGCGAGATGCAGGCCCGGCGGATCCACCTCGCGATCGTGATCGACGAGTACGGCGGCACCGCCGGGCTGGTCACGATCGAGGACATCCTCGAGGAGATCGTCGGGGAGATCACCGACGAGTACGACCGGGAGACCCCGCCGGTCACCTGGCTACCCGACGGCGCCGCCCGGGTCACCGCCCGGCTGCCCGTCGAGGACCTCGCCGAGCTGTTCGGCGTGGAACTCGACGCCGAGGAGGTCGAGACCGTCGGCGGCCTGCTGGCGCACGCGCTCGGCCGCGTCCCGATCGAGGGCTCCACGGCGCGGGTGGGGTCGGCGGGCGACGGCGGCGGGGCCGTCCTGTCACTGAAGGCCGAGACCATCGCCGGCCGCCGCAACCGCATCGGAACGGTCCTGGTGCGGCGCCTGGTCCGCGACGGCGCCCACGCCGCCACGACGAGAACCGACCGCGCCACCTGACCCGCCAAGGCTCCCGAGAGCATCAGCCGACATCGGCACGACTTCTGTCAGGGGACGGAGGCCGGAGGACCCGGCCCGGCCATCACGCGAGCGCGCGCCCTGACCGACGGGCGATGCCGGAGGCGAGCCCCGCCGGGAAGATCGCGAAGCGATTCGCGCTCGCACAAGATCTGTCAAGGGCGAGCCGCCAGGCGAGCCCTTGGGCCGGGCTTGCGATCAACACAGCGGGCGCTAGCGAGCGCCGTGGGCCGGGATCGACGTCAACACCGTTCCGTCGGGGGCGGCGACCAGGACCGGGGCCTTGGGGCCGAGGTCGCGGACGGCGGCGATGTCCTCGGACGCGGCGGCGCCCGCGGCCGTGACGAGCGCGGCGGCCTCCAGGTCCTCCGCGCCGCTGGAGACGGCCATCGCGACGGCCACGGCGAGGGCCGTCAGCCGCAGGGACGGCAGGTCCACGTTCGTGGCCGAGTAGGTGCGGCCGGTCTCGTCGCGGACGGCGGCGCCCTCGGCGGCGCCGGTGCGGGCCCGGGCGGCCCGGGCCAGGGTGATGATCTTCGCGTCCTCGGGGTTCAGCTCGCTCACGCCCCCAGGGTACGGGGCGGCGCGCGTCCGCGGTCGCCGGAGCCTGCCGCAAGTGCCCCGGCTCCGGGGCGGCAAGTCGCCGCCAAGTCGGTGTCAAGGGGGTGCGGCCACCCTCGGGAGGTCCGATGGAGAAGTCCTGGGGGAGATGAGATGTCCCGCTTGCTCTACCGCCTTGGGAGGGCCGCCGCGCTGCGCCCATGGCGGATGATCGTGGTGTGGCTCGTGCTGGTCGGCGCGATGGCGGGGCTGGCCGGGGTCGCCGGCGGGGCCCTGCACGACGACTACACCCTGCCGGGGACGGGCACGCAGCAGGCGACGGACCTGCTGAAGGAGCGGTTCCCGGCGCTGTCGGGCGCGGACGCGCGGGTCGTGGTCCACGCCCGGTCCGGCGGGCTGGACCGGGCGGCGCTGGACGCGGCGGGCGGCGAGCTGGCGAGGCTGCCGCACGTGAGCGCGGTGGCGCCGGCGCAGCCCAGCGCGGACGGCGCGACCGCGCTGATCACCGTCCGGTACTCGGTGCCGGTGACCGATCTGGCGCCGAAGCCGTCGCTCGACCGGCTGCGCTCGGCGACACGGAACCTGGAGAAGGCCGGCTATCAGGTCGAGTTCGGCGGGCAGGTGCCCGAGAATGTGACGGCGCCCGGCGGTGCCGCCGAGGCGGCCGGCATCGTGGCCGCGCTGGTGATCCTCTTCCTGGCGTTCGGGTCGGTGGTCGCGGCGGGGCTGCCGCTCGCGGTGGCGCTGGCCGGGCTCGGCGCCGGAGTGTCGGGGATCACGGTGCTGGCGGCGTTCGTGAACGTGGCGTCGACCGCCCCGACCCTGGCGGTCATGGTGGGGCTGGGCGTCGGCATCGACTACGCGCTGTTCATCCTCACCCGGCACCGCGAGGGGCTGGCGGCGGGCCTGGAGGTCCCGGAGTCGGTGGGCCGCGCCATCGCGACGGCCGGCCTGTCGGTGATCTTCGCGGGGTTCACGGTGCTGCTGGCACTGTGCGGGCTGCTGCTGTCGGGGATCCGCGGGTTCATGACCATGGGGTTCGCGACCGGCCTGGTGGTGGCCGCGACCGTGCTGAGCGCGGTCACGCTGCTGCCCGCCGTGCTGGGCCTGGCCGGCCGCCGGGTGCTGCGCCGCCGCGACCGGGCGCCCGGCGCGGTGATCGGCACGGACTCGGCTCGGGTGCGGCGCTGGGCCGAGCACGTCGGGCGCCGTCCGTGGGCGTGGCTGGTCGCCGCGCTGCTGCTGATGCTGACCCTCGCCGCGCCCGCCCTCGGGATGCGCACCTGGCCGAGCGACGCCAGCAGCGAGCCGTCGTCCAACACGGTGCGGCAGGCGTACGACCTGCTGGCCGACGGGTTCGGGGACGGCGCCAACGGGCCGCTGTTCGTCGCGGTGGACCTGAAGCGGACCGGCCCGGACGCGCTGCCCGGCCTCGGCCAGAGGCTGGCCCGCACCGAGGGCGTGACGGCGGTGGCGCCGCCGCGGCTGGCCCCGGACCGCAGCGCCGCGGTGATCACCGTCACGCCGGCGTACGGCCCGCAGGACGAGCGGGTCACCGGGCTGGTCGACCGGATCCGCGACGGCGCGCTGCCGCCGGGAGCGGAGATCACGGGTCTGACCGCGACCTACGTGGACCTGTCGCGGATCCTGGCCGAACGGCTCTGGCCGGTGATCGGCACGGTGGTGGCCACCTCGTTCGTGATGCTGGTGATCGTGTTCCGGTCGGTGCTGGCGCCGCTGAAGGCCGCGGCGATGAACCTGCTGTCGATCGGCGCCGCGTACGGGGTGCTGACGGCGGTGTTCCAGTGGGGCTGGGGCGCGGAGCTCCTCGGCCTGCCGCACAGCGTGCCGGTGTCCAGCTTCATCCTGCTGCTGATGTTCGCGGTGCTGTTCGGAGTCTCGATGGACTACGAGGTCTTCCTGCTGTCGCGGGTCAGGGAGGAGTGGCTGCGCACCGGCGACGCGCGGGGCTCGGTGTCCGGCGGCCTCGCCGCCACCGGCCGGGTGATCAGCAGCGCCGCACTGATCATGGTCACGGTGTTCCTCGGCTTCGCGCTGGACCCCGGCGTGGTGATCAAGCAGATGGGGGTGGGCCTCGCGGTCGCGGTGGCGCTGGACGCGACCGTCGTCCGGCTGGTCCTGGTGCCCGCGACGATGGCGCTGCTCGGCCGGGCGAACTGGTGGCTGCCGGGGCCGCTGGCGCGCGTCCTGCCGACCATCGACCTGCACGGGGGCGGCGAGCCCGCCGCGACGGCGCCGGCCGAGGCGCGGCACAGCACCGTGTGATCGCCTAGCGCGGGACCCGCGCCGCGGTTCGTCATGTCCCGGTTTAGGCTGGTCGGGACATGACGACCGTGCGTGTGCTGGGCGCCTTCGGCGCGGAGGTGGGCGGGAGCCCGGCCGACCTCGGCGGGCCCCGCCGCCGTTCGGTGCTGGCGCGGCTCGCCGCCGCGCACGGCCGGATGGTCCCGGCGGAGCGGCTCGTCGACGAGCTGTGGGCGGGCACGGCCCCGCCGCACGCCGCGGCGGGGCTGCAGTCGTTCGTCTCGCATCTGCGGCGCGCGCTGGAACCCGACCGGCCGCCCCGCACCCCGGCGCGGGTGCTGGTCACCGAGCCTCCCGGCTACGCGCTGCGGCTGCCGGCCGGGGCCGTGGACGCCTGGCGGTTCGACGCGCTGATCGACACGGCCGGGACGCTGCTGGAGACCGGCGACCCGGCGGGCGCCCGGCGGGCCGCCGAGGGCGCGCTGGCGCGGTGGCGGGGCCCCGCCTAC
>NZ_CAACVB010000108.1 GCF_900659635.1 Actinomadura roseirufa
CGCCACGACCTCGTCGGGGTTGACGCCCTTGTTGGGCTCCTTGCCCCCGGTCAGCTCCTTGACCAGCTCCGACACCGCGGGCATGCGGGTCGAGCCGCCCACCAGGACGACCTGGTCGATCCCGTCGACCGAGATGTTGGCGTCCTTGAGCACCGAGTGGAACGGCGCCTTGGTGCGGTCGAGCAGGTCGGAGGTCATCCGCTGGAACTCGGCCCGGGTGAGCTTCTCGTCCAGGTGCAGCGGGCCCTCCGCCGAGGCGGTGATGTAGGGCAGGTTGATCTGCGTCTCGGACGAACCGGACAGCTCGATCTTGGCCTTCTCCGCGGCCTCGCGGAGCCGCTGCAGCGCCATCTTGTCCTTGGACAGGTCGACGCCGTTGGCGTTCTTGAACTTCTCCACCAGCCAGTCGACGACCTTGTTGTCCCAGTCGTCGCCGCCCAGGTGGTTGTCACCGCTGGTGGCCTTGACCTCGACCACGCCGTCGCCGACCTCCAGCAGGGACACGTCGAACGTGCCGCCGCCGAGGTCGAACACCAGGATGGTGGCCTCGTTCTCCTTCTCCAGGTGGTAGGCCAGCGCCGCCGAGGTCGGCTCGTTGATGATGCGCAGGACGTTCAGGCCCGCGATCTGGCCGGCCTCCTTGGTGGCCTGGCGCTGGTGGTCGGAGAAGTACGCGGGCACCGTGATGACCGCGTCGGTGACGGTCTCGCCGAGGTAGGACTCGGCGTCGCGCTTGAGCTTCTGCAGCACGAACGCGCTGATCTGCTGCGGCGTGAAGTCCTTGCCGTCGATCGAGGTCTTCCAGTCGGTGCCCATCTCGCGCTTGACCGAGCGGATCGTCCGGTCCACGTTGGTCACCGCCTGGCGCTTGGCGACCTCGCCCACCAGGACCTCGCCGTTCTTGGCGAAGGCGACGACGGACGGCGTGGTCCGCGACCCCTCCGCGTTCGCGATGACGGTGGGCTCGCCGCCCTCCAGGATCGCGACGACCGAGTTGGTCGTCCCGAGGTCGATGCCGACCGCTCGTGCCATGTCTCTCGTCCTCCGTCGTTCTTGCCGGTCATCACGCTCCGGTCGCGTCCCCCAGGGTGTGCGTCCGGTCGAGTCGTCTGTCCGCCAGACTGCCTCCCCGGGTGGCCGTTGTCAAATGACTTGAGTCGACCCGGCTCAACTTTGCTGACGCTCTCTACAACAGGACGCTTGAGCCCCCTATTCCGGTTCCCGGCGCGGCCTCCGCGACGCGTGGCGGGCCGGGCGAGATCGGCCGAGGTGGGGCGTGAAAGGGGCGGAGGTGTGCGGGTGATACGACGTGACCGCCATCCGCGAAGGAAAGGCACCACACCATGGGGGAACCCCTCATCGCCCACCCGCCCCGGCCGCGCAGCCCGGACCAGGCGGACGAGGCCGCCGTGCTGCGGCTCTCAGTACACGAACCCGAGCGGTTCGGGGAGATCTTCGACGCCTACTTCGCGGAGATCCACGGTTACGCCGCCCGCAGGCTCGGTCCGGACGTCGCCTCTGATGTCGCGGCGCAGGCGTTCCTGGAGGCGTTCCGCGTACGGGCCCGTTACGACGCCGGACGCGCCGGCGTGCGGACGTGGCTGTACGGAATCGCGACCAACGTGATCGGCAAGCACCGCCGCGGGGAGATGCGGCGGCTGCGGGCCGCCGCGCGGCTCGGGCCGGACGAGCCCCCGCACGCCGGAGGGCACGCGGACCTGGTCGACGCCCGGGTCAGCGCCGAGGGGCTGCGCGGCCCGCTGGCCGGGGCACTCGCCCGGCTGTCGGACGGCGACCGGGACGTGCTGCTGCTGGTCGCGCTCGCCGACCTCGGCCACGCGGAGATCGCCGCGGCCCTCGGCATCCCGTACGGGACGGTCGGCTCGCGGCTGAACCGGGCCCGCCGCAAGGTGCGCGCGGCGTTGGGCGGAAGCAACCCGATCATGATTGTGGAGGACTGACATGGACGAACTGCGCATGATCCGCGAGGCGTACGGCACCGCCGCGCCGCCCACGCCGGAGGAGACGGGGGCGGCCCGCGCCCTGCTGTGGGCCGAGCCCGCGCCCGGTGTCGCGCCCGCTGCCCGGCGCGCCGCCGGGCCGGGGGGCTTCCTCCGCCGCCCGCGGTTCGGGTGGCGGCTCAACGCGGGGCTGGGGCTGGTCGCCGCGGGTGCCGCCGCGGCCGTCGCCGTCGCCGCGATCGGCTCGGGAGCACCGGACGCGCCGTCCTCGCGGCCGGGGCGGATCGACCTCGACAAGCAGGCGGTGCTCGCCGCGGCGTCCAAGGCGGAGCAGGCGCCGACCGGCGACTACTGGCACTCAGAGCAGATCCAGGGCCAGTCCTACATCATCCGCCCGAAGACCGGAAGCTACGCGATCGTCGGCGCCCACAGCGAGACGTTCACGTGGTCCGGGGCCAAGTCGGGCTTGGGCCAGGGGTTCTACGGCCGCGATATCCCGTCCCGGCCGCTGACTCCGCAGGACGAGAAGCTGTGGCGCAAGGACGGGTCACCGGCGAAGTTCAAGGTGTTCTCGAACGACCACTACTCCGACTACGGCCGGGGCAAGGGGCCGTGGCGGATGGACCCCCAGCGCCCCAAGGACGGCGGGACGTGGCTGGACGGCATGACCACGGAGCAAGTCCAGGACCTGCCGACCGACCCGGGACAGCTCGCCAAACTGTTCTTCCACGGATTCGGGCTGAAGGGTCCGAAGGCCAAGGCCATGGCCAAGGCGGGGAAGAAGGACGGGCCGCTGACGCCCGCCCAGGCTGTGCTCCGGGTGGAGGACGTCCTTGAGACAGCGCCGGTCCCGCCGGCCGTCCGCGCGGGGCTGATGCGGGCGCTGGCCGCGCAGCCCGGCGTGCGCGCGCTCGGGACGGCGGTCGATCCGCTCGGCCGGAAGGGCGTGGCGCTCGGCGCCGACGAGCCGGTCACCCGGATCACCGGGCAGTACGGCGACCCCGCCGCCGACCGCGGCGAGTACGGCTCCCGGGTGGAGCTGATCTTCGACGCGAAGACCGGGGCGCTGCTGGCCCAGCAGCGGGTGCTGACCCGGGCCGGCGGCCCCTACCGGGACCAGCGCCCGGGCTTCGTGATCAACTACTGGGTCGTCCGCGACTCCGGCTGGAGCGACGCCAAGCCGAAGCCCCCGGCGGACCTCCCCTTCTGAGCGACACGTCCGGCCGGCGGACCGGCCGGGCGACCCGCCCGCGCGGCTCACACCCGCGCGGGCGTTCGCGTGCTCACCTGGAGAGGCGGGCCTCCAGGCCGTCCACGGGTCTGCTCTGGGAAACCGGCGTGAAAGCGATTCGGGGGTTCGACGGATAAAGGGTGACACCCGACCCCCGGAGGTACTTCATGAACCCCCCACGCGGGACGGCCGAGTGACGGCCCCGCCCGACATCGCCGAGCCACAGGGCACGCGCGACGAGGACGACGCCGCTCTCGTCGTCGCGTCCGTGGACGACGCTGAACGCTTCACGGCCGTCTACGACCGGCACTTCCCGGCCGTCTACCGTTACGTCGCCGGCCGGCTCGGGCCGCAGGTCGCCGACGACGTCGTCGCCGAGACGTTCCTGGCCGCGTTCCGCCGCCGCGCGTCCTTCGACCCCGCCAAGGGCGGCGTCGGCCCCTGGCTGTACGGCATCGCCACCGCCGAGGTCGCCCAGCACCGGCGCGCCGAGACCCGTCGCTACCAGGCGCTCGCCCGGGTCGTCCCCGACACCGGTCCCGGCGGGCACGAGGACCGCGTCGCGTCCTCGGTGTCCGCGGGACGGATGCAGCCGCAACTCGCCCGGGCCTTGGCCGGGCTGTCCCGCAAGGACCGCGACGTCGTCCTGCTCAAGGCCCTCGCCCAGCTCACCCACGAGGAGATCGGCGCGGTGCTCGGCATCCCCTATGGCACGGTCGGCTCCCGCCTCAACCGGGCCCGTAAGAAGCTGCGGGCCTGCCTGCCCGCCGGAACGGAAGGAATCTGATCATGGACGAGCTGCGAATGATCGCCTCGATGCTGGCCGAGGAGCCGCCGCCGCACGCCGCCGCGCGCGGCCGGGGGCGCCTCGCGGCGCAGATCCGCGAGCCCCACCGCAATCCGCCCCGCCGGTTGCGCTGGCCCGTCCTCGGTGGCTTCGGCCTCGCCGCGACCGCCGCCGCCGCGACGGGCGCGGTCCTGCTGTCGTCCGGCACGACGCCCCGCGCGCCGGATACCGTGAAGGCCCAGCCGGTGTCGGCCCAGTCGGTGCTGCTGGCGGCCGCGCGCACGGCCGACGCCGCCCCCGAGGACGGCAAGTACTGGCACACGCGGAGCCTGAGCACGAGGCCTGTCAATGTGGGGCCGAAGGGCGCACAGTACTGGATGGACGTGCTGATCATCCATGAGACATGGGTCGATTCGAAGGGGCAGGTGTGGTCCGGCTACCGGCGGGCGGGGGCCCGGCCGCATTCGGCGGCCGACAAGGCGGCCTGGACGCGCGACGGCTCGCCTTCCAAGTGGGTGACGCACGGTGAGGGTACGCTCTCCATCTCCGTCAAGCCCGAGCCCGGAACCGTCACCAAGGCTCGCGGTCCGAAGACCTTCGCTCTCTGTGACAAGGAGATGTCCTACAAGCAGGTGCGGGCTCTACCCAGCGACCCCGGAGCGTTGAGGAACGCACTGACCCAGGCCATGCTTCACAACGACGACGGTCCGGTTCCCCCAGGGGCGCAGCGCGGCTTCCTCGCTGACTGCGCCACCGGGCTCCTGGGGGAAGCGCCCGCTCCGGCCAAGGTGCGCGGTGCGGCCTACCGTGTGCTGGCCGGGCTCCCAGGGGTCAAGATCACCGGTAGGACCACCGACGAGCGGGGCCGCGCCGGGGTCGGCTTCGACATCGGCACCGGCCCGGGGACGCGGCACCTGGTGATCGAACCGAAGACCTCCCTCGTCCTGTCGGAGACGAGCAAGGGCGAGCAGGGGGGGAAGCTCCCAAGAGGCTCGGCGAGCCTCGTTCTGGAGAGCGGACGCACCGACTCCGGGCCCGCGGAGCCCCGGCTTCCCTGAGGCGACCGGTGCGGCTCGCCCGGCCACAGGGCCGGGCGAGCCCAGGGGCGGCCTCTACGCCGTGAGGTCGGACGGGGCGGTGCCGGCCTCCGCCAGGGGGAGGCCGAGCGCCGCCCTTTCCACCAGCCAGGTGCTCGGACGGTAGCGCGGGTCCCCGGTGGCGGAGTGCAGGCCGCGCAGGACGTCCAGGACGCGATCGGCGCCCGCGTGGTCGCCCCACTCCAGGGGCCCGCGCGGGTAGCCGAGGGCGAGTCGGACGGCGGTGTCGATGTCGGCGGGACCGGCCAGCCGCCGCTCGGCGATGCCGCAGCCGACGTTGACCACCGAGGCCAGCAGCCGCTGCGCCACCGTGGCGGGCGCGTCCCGGACCACGCTGACCTGACGCCCCGTCGCGGTGAGCGCCGCGACGGCGGCGCGGCCCGTCTCCTTGTCCACGGCGGGGTGCACGGCAAGGGTGAGGCGGGTGAAGAACCCACCGAACGGGTCAATGCCCAAGGTGCGTTCTGCAGGAAGTCCCTCGGCCCGGATGATGTCCACGACGCTGCGCCCGTACGGCGCGACCAGCACGATCGCCGTGCCGGACGGCTCGTCCCCGGACTCGACCTCCACCCCCGCTTCAGCGAACAGTGCGCCCAGACCCTCACGCACCCCCGGCTCCTGGTCGTGAATCCACACCGGCAAGGGCTGCACGTCCGGGGCGGAGATCTCGTCCGGCTCCTGCTTGGCGCCGTCCACGTAGGTGTAAAAGCCCTCACCGGTCTTACGCCCGAGCAGTCCCCCCTCCAGGCGGGCCCGTCCAATCTGGGACGGGCGGAGCCGCGGGTCGGTGTAGAACCCCGTCCAGATGGACTCCATCGCGGGCTGCGACACGTCCATCCCGGTGAGGTCGAACAACTCGAAGGGCCCCATCCTCAGGCCGAGGACGTCACGCGCGATCCGGTCGATGTCCACCGGCTGGGCCACGCCCTCGGACAGAATCTGCAACGCCTCGGTGCTCAGGCCGCGCCCCGCGTGGTTGACGAGGAACCCCGGTGTGTCAGGGGCGCGCACCGGCTCATGGCCGAGACTCCGGACGAGGTCGGTCAGCGCGTCGGGAATCCACGCCGCGGTCCGCGCACCGGGGATCACCTCCACTAGGCGCATCAACGGCACCGGGTTGAAGAAGTGCAGGCCCACCAGCCGTCCCGGGTCGGCCAGCGCCGCGCCGATCGCCGTGACGGACAGCGAACTGGTGTTGGTGGCCAGCACCGTGTGCGCCGGGACGACCTTCTCCAAGGCCGTGAAAAGCCCCCGCTTGACCTCGATGTCCTCCTGGACGGCCTCGATGACGAGATCGCAGTCCCGGAACGGGGTGAGAGGCTCACCGACCGCGCGCAGCCGGCCCTTGGCCGCGGCCGCCTCGTCCACGGTCATCCGGCCCTTGACGGCCAGCCGGTCGAACATCGCGCTGACCTGCTCCACGGCCTGGACCACGGCCTCCATGCGGATGTCGGCCACCTCCACGATCAGCCCGCCGGCCGCCGCGACCTGCGCGATCCCCCGTCCCATGGCCCCGGCGCCGATCACCCGCACCGTCGTCGCCCGCCGCGTCCACCGCTCCATCGCCGCCTCCAAGCACCCGCCGATCCGTTGCCGGCATTCAACCTTCCACAGGACCGGAGCCCGGCGGCACCCCCGCCATTGGACGCGTCGCCGCCTCGGCCGCCCCGCCCTTGGAGAGGCAGGCCGGGCAAGGGGCCTAGGCGGGGGTGGGGCGGGTCCAGCCAGGGTCCCGGCCCGTCATGGCGATCATGCGATCAAGGGGTGTGGCGTCGTCCGGGACAGTGCGGGCGGCCTCGAACAGGCCCTCGATGCGCGCGCCGCCGCTCTCCCTGACCGCCTCGCCGACGAAGGCCATGCACGCGTCGAGCTCGTCCCGACCGGCCTCGTAGGGGCTGCCGGTGGCGCGCGCGATGTCCCAGCCGTGGATCACGAGCTCGTTCAGCGCCACGCGTCCGGCGACCTCGCCCGGCAGGTCCAGGCCGCCGGCCTTCGTCATCCCCTCCCAGGCTTCGGGCGCCCGCCAGGCCGCGCCGAGCGCGTCGAGCTGCTCGACGACGCGGGCCCGCCAGCCGGGCGCGAGCCGGGAGGCGTCACCGGACGGGGGCTGGGACGGCCCGTCCGGGAACCGCTTGCGGGCGGCCCAGGCGAAGGCCAGGGACAGCCCGTTCACGTGGTCGGCGAGATCGCCGAGCGTGTAGTGCTCGCAGGGCGTGCGGGCGGTGAGCTCGTCGTCGCGGACGGCGGCCAGCAGGCGGCCGAGCCGGTGCGCGGCGGGGGCGAGGTCGGGGTTGGACGTCATGGTCGGCTCCCTTGTCCGATCGTCCTGTTCGTTCCGCTATACGGACTTGGGGACCTCGCGATACTCATCGCCGCGGCGTGTCTCTATGGTGTGGGGACGACATTAGGGCGGGTAGGTGGTCGCGAGGCTTGAGGACGTGCGGACCGGCCGCTGACCTGCGCGGGTGACGCGTAAGCTACTACCGAATAATATTCGGACCCCGGACGGGGCGACGGCCGGTCACGAGCCCTACGCTGACTGCCATCGCCCGTACCCAGGAGGACGGAACCGTGTTCTGGATCACGTTGATCATTGGGCTCGCCGGAACGGCGGCCGCCCTGGCGCTCGCCGGGCGGCGGGTGCTGTTCCTCGCCGCGATCGCCAAGAGCGGGCAGCCCGACCCCGAACGCGTCCTGCAGGTCAAGCGTGACCCCAAGGCGGACATCGAGGGCCAGGTCACCGAGGTCCTCGGCCAGCGCAAGCTGCTGAAGTGGACGGTCGCCGGCGCCGCGCACGCGGCGGTGATGTGGGCGTTCTTCCTGCTCGCCACGGTCTACCTCGAAGCCGGCGTCGCGCTGCTGTTCGGCCTCGACGCGCACATCCCGGGCCTGCAGACATGGGCGCCGATCGGGTTCGTCCAGGACACCATCGCCCTCGCCTGCCTCGCGGGCCTCGCGGTGTTCACCGCGATCAGGGTGAAGAACTCGCCCAAGCGCATCGGCCGCAGGTCGCGGTTCAAGGGCTCGCACCTGTCGGGCGCCTGGATCACGCTATTCATGATCTTCAACGTGATCTGGACGATGCTCTTCTTCCGGGGCGTGGAGTGGGCCAGCGGCAACCTCGACTACGGCAAGGGCGCCTACGCGTCCTACGCGGTCGGGCAGCTCTTCGACGGGACGGGCGACCACACCCTGGAGGTGCTGGAGTCCGTCGGCCTGCTGCTGCACATCGGCGTCGCGCTGGTCTTCCTGGTGTTCGTGGTCAACTCCAAGCACCTGCACATCTTCCTGGCCCCGCTGAACGTCATGTTCAAGCGCCGCCCGGACGGCCTCGGCGCCGTCCAGCCGATGATGTCGGACGGCAAGCCGCTGGACTTCGAGGAGGCCGACCCCGACGAGGACGTCTTCGGCCGCGGCAAGATCGAGGACTTCACCTGGAAGGGCTTCCTCGACATGGCGACCTGCACCGAGTGCGGCCGCTGCCAGTCGCAGTGCCCGGCCTGGAACACCGGCAAGCCCCTCTCGCCGAAGATGGTCATCCTCGAACTGCGCGACCACGCCCTGGCCAAGGCGCCGTACTTCACCGCGTCCGAGGAGGCCCGGGAGAAGTTCACCGACGAGCAGAAGCTCGCCATGCAGGTGGACAAGGAGCTCGTCGGCGAGGACGGCGTCATCCACCCCGACGTCCTGTGGTCGTGCACCAACTGCGGTGCCTGCGTCGAGCAGTGCCCCGTCGACATCGAGCACATCGACCACATCCTGGACATGCGCCGCTTCCAGGTCATGATCGAGTCCTCGTTCCCGTCCGAGGCCGGCGTCATGCTGAAGAACCTCGAGAACAAGGGCAACCCGTGGGGCATGTCCGAGATGAAGCGCCTCGAATGGATCGAGGAACTGGACTTCGAGGTCGAGGTCGTCGACGACAAGCTCGCCGAGGACACCGAGTACCTGTTCTGGGTCGGCTGCGCGGGCGCCCTGGAGGACCGCGCCAAGAAGACCACGAAGGCCGTCGCCGAGCTGCTCCACATCGCGGGCGTCAAGTTCGCCGTCCTCGGCCCCATGGAGGCGTGCACCGGTGACCCGGCCCGCCGCCTGGGCATGGAGTTCGTCTTCCAGATGCTCGGCCAGCAGAACGTCGAGACCCTGAACGACGCGGGCGCCAAGAAGATCGTCGCGACCTGCCCGCACTGCTTCAACACCCTCGCCAACGAGTACCCGCAGATCGGCGGGAACTACGAGGTCGTCCACCACACCCAGCTGCTGGCCCACCTGGTCGAGGAGGGCAAGCTCACCCCGGTCGCGCCGATCGAGGAGAACATCACCTACCACGACCCCTGCTTCCTGGGCCGCCACAACAAGGTCTACAAGCAGCCCCGCGACATCATGGCCACCGTCCCGGGGATCAAGACCAGGGAGATGCACCGCCACAAGGACCGCGGCTTCTGCTGCGGCGCCGGCGGCGCGCGGATGTGGATGGAAGAGCGTATCGGCAAGCGCATCAACACCGAGCGCGTGGACGAGGCGCTGGAGACCGACCCGGACACCGTGTCCACCGCCTGCCCGTTCTGCCTGGTCATGCTGGGCGACGCCATCAACGAGAAGAAGAACGAGGGCGCGGCCAAGGAGTCGCTGGAGGTCGTCGACGTCTCCCAGCTGCTGATCCGCTCCATCAAGGGCGAGGGCAGCGCCCCCAAGGAGCCCGTCGCCGCCGAGTGAGGGCCGGCCCTGGGCCCGCACGCGAGCCCGGGGCCTTGTCCGGCCGTCCAGTGGATCTCTTCAGAAAGGCAGGGTAGACACGGGGGATGGCCGTGCTCGTGTCCGTCCTGGCGCTCCTCATGACGCTGGCCGGGGGTCTCGCGGCGATGCGCGTGCGCGACCACCGGCACCTCGTGCTGGGCCTCGCGGGCGGCCTCATGCTCGGCGTCGTCGCCTTCGACCTGATCCCCGAGTCCCTGGAGATGTCCACCGCGCGCCCGCTCGGCGTCCCCGCCCCCATGATCGGGTTCGCGTGCGGCTTCCTGCTGCTGCACGTGGTGGAGCAGTCCGTGGCGATCCACCGCGCGCACGAGAACGAGTACGCGCCGCACGTCCACGCCCACGGCGCCCGGCACGGCCACGCGGCCGGAGCCGGCGTCGACGCGCCGGGCGGCCGGGCCGGGCTGCTCGCCGCCGGCGCGCTCGTCGGCCACAGCCTGATCGACGGCCTCAGCATCGGCCTCGGCTTCCAGTCCGGGACGGAGGTCGGCGCCTTCGTCGCCCTCGCCGTGATCACCCACGACTTCGCGGACGGCTTCAACACCTTCACCGCCGCCTCACTGCACGGCTCCGGCCGAGGATCCGCCGTGGCGCTCCTCGCCGCCGACGCCGCCGCGCCGATCGCCGGAGCCGCCCTCACCCTGGTGATCACCGTCCCCCAGGCGGCGCTCGGCCCCTACCTCGGCCTCTTCGCGGGCGTCCTGCTCTACCTCTCGGCCGCCGAGATCCTCCCCGAGGCGCACAGCGGCCACCCGCGCGTGATGACGCTCTGCGCGACGGGCCTCGGCCTCCTCGTCGTGGGCTTCTCCGTCGGCATGGCCGACTGAGCCGCCCGGCCCCTCACACCTTCGTACGGTGGAAGTTCATGAACGACCGCGACGGCGTGGGGCCCCGCTGGTCCTGGTACCGCGACCCGTACTTCGCCGACCCGTACGGGAACTCCGCCGGAGAGCTCGTCCGGAACAGGCACATCTGCCCGATCTTCATCCCCGGCCACAACTTGATCGGCAGCGTCGCCACGTTCGACAGCTCCAGCGTCACATGCCCGCTGAACCCCGGGTCGATCCACCCCGCCGTCGAGTGCGTCAGCAGCCCCAGCCGTCCGAGCGAACTCTTGCCCTCCAGCCGCGCCGCCAGATCGTCCGGCAACGCGAACACCTCGTACGTCGACGCGAGCACGAACTCTCCGGGATGCAGCACGAACGCGTCCTCGGCGTCCACCTCCACCAGCCGCGTCAGATCCTTCTGCTCCACGGCGGGGTCGATGTGCGGGTACCGGTGGTTCTCGAACACGCGGAAGTACCGGTCCAGCCGCACGTCCACACTGGACGGCTGGACCATCACCGGCTCGAACGGGTCGATCTTCACCCGCCCGGACTCGATCTCGGCCCTGATGTCACGATCGGAGAGCAGCACGTCAGAAAAGCTACCGGCTCCCGAGCCCCCCTCGCGCACCACGCCCCACGTGCCCCGCCCCCACGGACTTTCCGGTACGATGACCGAGCAGCGGTTCCCCACCGCCGTATCACGCGGGTGTAGTTCAATGGTAGAACTTCAGCTTCCCAAGCTGACAGCGCGGGTTCGATTCCCGTCACCCGCTCCACACCAAAGGCCCAGGCCAGGGACATGATCCCCAGACCTGGGCCTTGATCGTTTCATCACCCTCATCACTGCGGGCAATTAGCGGGCAATTAGGCCACCGGCACCAGCGCCCCGGCCGGGCCCTCGTCATCCTCGTCATCCGGCTCCTGCTCCGCTCGCACGAGCGCGTCCAGGCGGTCAGCGATGACGCGGTCAGCGCGGTCGGAACGGTGCTGATAGCGCAGCGCCGCCCGCTCGTTGTCGTGACCCATCCGAGCCATCAGCGTCTTGAGCGAGACACCCATGTCCGCGGCCAGGGTGTTGCCGGTGTGGCGAAGGTCGTGGAAATGCAGGTTCGGCACACCCAGCGCTTTCACGACGTGACTCCAGCGCGTGATCTTGTTGAAGCCGCTGCGCCGGAGCGGCCCGCCCTTCACGCCGGTGAAGACGAGCGCCTCAGCGTCGGGCCGGACGTACTTGTCCATGTGCGCGATCAGGTCCGGAACGATCGCCGCCGGGATGGACACGGTACGCAGGCCCGCCCGAGACTTGGTCGGCCCGAGGATCATCTCCCCGTTCGCGCGCTCGACGAAGGCCGCCCGAACCCGGACGGTCCGCTTGACGGTGTCGACGTCGGACCGCCGCAGCGCAGTGATCTCACCCCATCGCAGACTCGCGAACGCGGCCAGAAGGATGAACGCGCGTAGCCGGTCGTCCCGGAGGACGTCCGCGTGCCCGTCCTCGGCCATCTTCCACAGCACCCGCTCAGCCTCCAGCCGCGTGGCGAAGGTCTGCGGGAACCGGCGCATGATCCCGCCCTTGATGCGGTACCGGAGCCGGTATTCACCAGAGTCCAGCTTGCGGATATTGCCGACCGGCCGCACACCGACCCGTTCGGCCAGTTCGAAGACCTGAGCAACGGTCAGCGTGGGCCGCTCCGCGGCGTGTTCGGTGCCGGCTCCGCGCACCTGGCACGGGTTGCGGGACAGGATCTTGTCCTCTACGACGGCCGTCATCAGCACGGCCCGCAGCAGCCGGTATGCCTTGGCCGTCATACTCGCCGAGACCCCCGCCTCCAGCAGCCTCGCGCGCCAGTCGCGGATCATGGCCGTGGAGAGCTTGCCGAGCTGAACGCCGCCGAGGTGCGGCCTGATGTGCTTTTTCAGCAGCCAGCGGTACAACTCGACCGTGCGCGGCCGGAGGTTCGGCCGCTGCTCGATCCAGCGCTCCGCGTAGTCGCCGAGCTGGACTTTGGCCCGATCGGGGTCCGTCCAGTCCCCCTTGAAGATCTGAGCTTCTATCAGCGACAGCCAGCGCTCAGCGTCGCTCTTGCGCTCGAAGGTCGTCGGCGCGAAGTGGCGCCGTCCGGTCGGCCCGATGTAGCTGGCCTGGTAGCGACCAGAGACCCGCTTGCGGATGTTGCCGAAGCGCCGGTGGCCCGGCTTGTTTCCCTTGGCCATCAAGCGGCCCTCCACACGTCGGAAGCGGTCATGGGCTCGACCAGCCCGGCCGAGACGAACTCACAGAGCGCGGATTCGGGGATGCGGACGAAGCGTCCGAGCTTGACGAAGCGGATGCGCCGTTCGGCCACCAGCCGACGAGGGAACCGCGGACCGGTGTTGAGGAACGCGCCGGCCTCCTGGATCGTCAGCAGCCGCTCGTCCAGACGAATCGGAGCCGGTTGCGATGCTCTGGTCATGCGGAACTCCCGTTTGTTGGTGCAGGGGGAGGAGGGAGAGGTCTTCCGGTGAGTGCGGCGGTGACGAGTGCTTCGCCGCGTGTGAGGCCCTGGCTGTGGAAGCGCCATTCGCCGATGGCGGAGATCAGGTCAGGGTCTTGGCCGTGGGGTGGTTGCCAGCCGGGGAATTGTTCGCGGACGAAGTCGATGCGTGCTTGGCGGAGTGCGCCGAGGGTGGTGGAGTACTGGCGGGACTTGGTGGAGAAGTGGCCGCGGAAGCCGAGCATGTGCGCCCATTGGACGAGCCGGAGGTCCGCGAACTCGTCCAGGGCACCCAAGGTGAGGCACTCGCTGATGAGCCGCCGGGCGTGCGGAGTGACAGGCAGCTTGGCCAGGTCGTCAGCGTGATCGAGTCGCCGGTCCAGGGTGCCGACGCATTCGGCCGCCTTGGTGGCGTACTTGGCGATGTAGCCCGCCACGGCCTGTTGCGTGAGCGCGCCCGAGGAGGTGATGGCCCGTACGTCGACCTGGGAACCCCAGGCCAGCGACCGCGCGGGCATGGCGGGGGTGCCCGGGGTGGTGACCGACACCGCGTCGGCAGCGTGCCGGACGGCGTCGTCCAGGAGCCCGAGGGTTGCCCAGCCGGGCGGGGACGTGGCCGGTCCGTCGGGACCGTCGAAGCGGATGACGGCGTGGAAGTGGACGACGCCGCGTCGTTGGTATTCGGCGACTTTGGCGAAGGAGACCGCGAGGTTCTCGCGGAACTCGTTGTGTGTCAGCCCGGCCGCTTTGGCCAGGTAGCGGCGTAGAGCGAGGGTGAAGCGCCGCCACAGCTCTGGGGCCATGGCGTTGAACAGCACCGATCCGGCGTAGTCGTAGCAGTCGGGGCACAGCGGCTCGCCGAGCCGGGAATCGTCGTCGTTGTGCCGGGCGCCGCAGGAGGCCACGACGCCATGCGGGCACGGCGCGGCGTTTCGGCGAGGGTGGCAGCGTTCGACTCTCCCAGCGTTGCGGACTCGCCGCGCGTGGACGGCGCCGAAGGAGGGGGCGGTGAGGGTGACGAACGCGGCCGGGTGTGCTGCCACGGTCTCGGGGACGCCCTTGCCGCCGGCCAGGCCCGCGCGGATGAGCTGATAGGTGTCGGCACGGTACAACTCGGCGCAGGCCGCGCAGCGGGAGGCCCGCCGGGTCTTGCAGGCCACCGGCAGCGCGCCGTCAGGTTCACTGTCGGTGGAGTAGGTGTGCAGCAGTTCTCCGGTACCAGTGTGGACGTGTTCCACGGTGCCGGTGAGGAAGACCGGTTGTGAGCAACCGCCGGTGGTGCGGGCACGAGCGGCCCAGCGCTCGAAGTCGGGCCGGTCGATGATCTTCGCCATCAGCCGGGCGTCCTGCGGTGTGATGACCGCGTGAGGCACGATGAACGGATCTCCTAGCCGAGTTGGTTGCGGATGAGGGGATGGCCCCCGACGTGACGGCGTGACTTGGCGGTTGAGCGGTCACGCCGGGGGCGTTCAGGTCACTGGCAGTTGCCCAGGCCCGAGCAGTGGGGGCAGGTGTCGCCGTGGGAGTCCAGGCCGGTCCCGCCGCAGTTGCAGCACTGCCACCACTCGCCGAGCGGGACGAGCGGACGCGGGAAGGCGATGGCCGATCCGGTCACCGGGTCCTGCGCGGTCACCTGGTCGGAGCCGCAGGCCGAGCACGAGGGCCCGCCGCGCAGCGCGAGCAGGGTCACCCAGTGCAGACCGCCGCCTGTGACGTTGCAGGCCCGGCACCGCAGCCGCCACGTTGTCTCGGGGGGCATCAGGCGGCCTCATCGTCGAAACCGGCGATCAGGTTGGTTGCGTAGCTGTGCGCGGCGTAGTGCAACTCCATGCGCCGGGCCGGGATGTGAGTCGCTTCGTAGGTGACCGGTCCGAAGTGCCTGCGGGCGATGTAGTGGCCACCGTCCGAGATCTCGTCACAGACGGGCACGTCGAGCGCATCGGCGATGCGGTCGACGTCCGCACGCTGACGCAGGTCGGTCGCCGCGTCCTGGCTGACGCCGGAGGGGACGCCCAGCGTCCAGCTGAACCGGGGCACGGGTACCGAGGGGTTGGCCTCCAGGAAGGCCGCGAGGTCCCGAAGCCCCTGGATCGTGCGGTCACGGTGCGAGGTGCCGGTGGTGGGGGTGTGGTTCTGTGCAGACATGGCGATCTCCTGAGCTGGTGTGAGTTAGGCGGGTACGTCAGTGCGGACTTGGTGAAGGAGGTCGGAGGCGAGCTGGTTGGACACGCCGAGCCGGGCGCGCAGGGCGTCACGGGTGATGGGCCGTCCGTGCTGGTTGTGGTGTTCGGTCGCGACGCGGCGGGCGAAGTCGACGAGCGGACTTGCCGCAGGCGAGGTAGGCGAGGCAGGCGGGGACGGCGCGGCGGGTTCGTCGGACGCCGGGACGGGGAGTGGGATCTCGGTCTGGCCGTCCGGCTCGTCCTGCGTGTGCTGGTCACCCTCGTCCGCCGGACCCCGCTCGTCCTGCTCGTCCTGCTCGTCCGGGACGGCGCCGGAGGGGGCGGGACGGCCGTCCTCCCACACCACCCACGGCGAGGACGAGACGGCCGCCGAAGTGACCGTGTCCGAGGACGGAAGGGCGGACGGCACAGGTTGAGCGCCGGACGCGCGACGTTCCAGCATCGAGACGGCGACGAGGAACGCCACGGCCGGAGTTGCCGCCGACAGCCAGCCCCAGCAGGAGCGTTCGGCTTGTGCCAGGTTGGCCGCCAGGCTCAGGACGATGCCGCCGACCAGGACGAGCGTCGGCCACGACAGCGGAGCCGTCCGCCGCTTGGTGCGCTTGTCCTGCTGCCGTTCACGAGCGGCCATGACGCAGGTCAGGTCGATGCACACCGCCACGGCCCAGGCCATCCAGCCGCCTTGACCGTGTTCGGCGGCGGTATCGCGGATGTGGGTGAAGGACCCGGCCGCAGCGATGCCGGCCAGGACGAGCACCGGCCCGGAGTCAGCGACCGCAGCCACCACGCGCCGGGTCATCGGCCCGTCCCCAAGACGAGGACGGAGGGGGACCGCGTTCGCGGACATGAGCACCTCCAGGGGGTTTCAGGCATGGGTCGGGTAGGGACGTGGCGTGATCAGGGCCCACGCCAAGCCGCGAAGAGGGAGAGGGAGCGCTACGCCGCGTCGATGTCGGGAAGGCGGCCGATCAGGTCGGCCCAGGACGGGGCGAGGTGGGAGAAGTCGCGGGCGGCCTGTTCGGCTTCGGACTCGCTGACGTACTCGGCACGGGCGCGATGCCAGGTGCCGTCTTGTCCGGCGACCACGGCGACGCCGGGAGTCTCGGGGGCGATCGCTCGGGCGACTTCCAGGGCCGCCGGGTCGAGGTCGCCCAGGGCCATGTTCGCGGTCTCGGGATCGTTGACGCGATGGCAGACGCGGCCGGACAGCTGAGCGCGCAGGGCGGTGACACCGGGCCCCAGGTCGGAGCCGATGCGCTGCCCGCAGATGATGAGGAAGACACCGAACGCCCGGCCGAGTTGCGCCACCCGCAGCAGCGCCGTCCCGGTCTTGGCGACCTCGTCCTTCTCGGACTTGTCCGCCATGAGGAACAGTTCGGCGACCTCGTCCACCAGGACCACGACGGGCACAGGTCGGAGCGCTTCGGGCAGCTTCCAGATGTTGCGGGCACCGTGCTCCCGGCACACCGCCATCCGTTGCTCGACCTCGCCCACCAGGTCTTCCAGCAGGTCCACCGATTCCTTACGGGTGGTGGCCAGAGCCGACAGGCGCGGAGCATACGGGGTGAACTCCACACCGCCCTTGAGGTCGAAGCCGATGAGGGCGACCGGCTGAGGTGCCAGCGCCTTGATGGTCGCGTTCGCCAGGTTCGACTTGCCGGACTGTGTCGCGCCGACGATCATCCAGTGCGGCACCGTCCGGAAGTCGATCACCCACGGCTCCCCGTTCTCCAGGACGCCGGGACGGACCACGAGCAGGTCAGCAGGCCCACCGCCCGCCACGACATCGATCAGAGGGTCCCGGCGCGTTGCCAGCAGCGTGATCCGGCCGGGCTTGTGCTTCAGCACTCGGACGCTGTGCACCCGCCAGGAGTGCGCCAGCCGCTCAGCGGCCTTGACGTAGTCCTCTGGGACTTGGCCGTCGTGCAGGCGGACCCGCAGCCGCCACCCGTACGGGGTCGGGAGCATCAGCCCCAGACGCGGCGCCTGCTCGACCGAGACCCGCCGCACCCGCCGCTTCTGCTCGACCACCGACGCAGCCGACCGCGCCGCCAGCCCTACGACCGGGATCGCGTCCAGGGTGACCCGCCATGCACGCTTGGTCCGCGCCAGCTTGCAGCCCGACGCCACAGCCCGCCACGTCAGGTAGACCCGGACGAGGCGAACCGGGAAGGCGACCCCGTACCAGAACGACAGCGGATGCCACCGCGACCAGGCCCAGAGCCCGGCCGCCGCAGCGGCCGAGACCCCGAGCACCAGACACAAGGACGTATCCATCTCAGGCAGCCGCCACGCCATCGGCGCCCACCGGCACGACCCGCTCGGCGCGGAACGAGACACCCGACCGCTTCTCACCGTTCAGGGTCTGCTCCCAGTAGAAGCCGACCAGACCGACCGGAGTAACGACCTGACCGAGCGTGAGACCGGGGTCGCCCGACACCGCCACCGTCACCAGGTCCACACGACCCGCCTCATTCGCGGCCGACAGACCCACCTGGTAAACCGCCTCCCCGTTCTTGTCGACCTTGACCTCTCCTGTCTCCTGATTCACGAGCTTCGGGCGCGGGGGCGAGACGCACACGAACGACAGTGAGGAGATGTCCACAGGGATGTTGCGCACGAGACCTCCAGGTCCTTGAGTTCCTACAAACATAGGTTACCTAGGAAAGTGGGTTTGTAAAGCCTTTGGCCGGAACTTTCCTATGAACCCAGGAACCTGTGATGAGGGCTATGCTGCTGACATGGGCAAACAGGGCCACATGGACCGGAGGAAGGTCTACGTCCGCATAGCGGATGAGCTGCGGCAGGACCTTGCCTCAGACCGCTATCCGGTCGGGGAGTCGCTCCCCAGCATCGTCACGCTGAGCGCGCGGTTCGGTGCGGCCAAGGCCACGGTGGAACGGGCCCTGAACGTGCTTCGTGAAGAAGGGCTCATCCAGAGCCGTCAGGGAAGCCCCAGCGTCGTGATAGCGAAGCCGGAGCAGGAAGAAGCCGGAGACGCTCCGGAGGAGCCAAGCCAGGAGTTCACTCTCCTATGGGGCCAGCTCCAGGAGATCAGGGAGCATCTCCGGCGGCAGAACCTCAGGCTGGACGAGCTTGAGAAGCGGACGAAGGACCTGTGAGCTTCGCGACGAGTTGTGCCGTGCGGCGCTGTGTCGCCGCCACCTCGGCCGAGATTTCCGCCAGCTCCTTCAGCAGCCTTTGACGCTCGAACTCGGTAAGCCCCGTCTTGGTGGCCATTACCCCTCTTGGTGTTGTCCGTGCCTACGTCTGCGCGGTCGGTGGGTGCCGACAACCGCGGCGAGGTGGTGTTCCTCCGCACCTCGCCACGGGGGATCCGTCACGGCCGTCAGTCGAGTCTCATGCGTGCTGCCAGCGCTCTGACCTCAGGTCCCTTGGAGTGACGCCCGCTGCTGCGCAGGTCCCGGACGAGGTTTCGCACGAGCGGACGGTTCCGAACGTGCTGGGGCGCGATCCGGTCAGCGGTCAGGAGCGCGTCCACCGCCTTGTCTTCCTTGCGGTTCATCGCCATCCCAGCCGCCCGGCACGTCCAGTAATGCGCCTGTCGCTCCCCCGAGGCGATGTCGGATATCTCGACCTGTTCCGCGCGCGTGACGACGTCGCGAGGACGGCCCAGTTCGAGACTGATCTCTAGGGCGTGAATGCGCGTGTTCACCCGGTTGAACTGTGTCTGGAACACGTTCCCGTTCGACGGGAGTCCCTCCGCGACCCGCTCAGCCTCCCTTAGGTGACCTTCGGCTTCCTGCCGGTGCAGTAGTCGCGAGTACGCGATGGCAGCCCGGAGATGAAGTGCCCCCCAGAGTGCTTGCAGGCTCGCGCTGCCTGTTCCCACGTGCTCGTCAATGTCGTCCAGCGCCGCCAGCGCAGCCGACTTCGCCCCGTCCAAGGACGCCTCATGCAACCAGACCCCGCACAGGTCCCATGCCGACGCCGCCACCAGTTCGGGCGCTCCCACCCGTTCCGCCGCCACGAGTTCGCGTTGTACCGCAGTCCAGCCGAGGTCATGGTGACCCAGCAGGTTTGCGGTAACCCGGCCCATGTGGCAGGCCCGGAGCATCAGTGCCTCGGCGCGGTCACGGTCGGGCGAGTTCCGGTCAGCCGTGTGCAGGGTGAGATCGCTGATGATCTGCGGAAGGATGTCGCCCAGCGCGGAGAACCGTGCATCCTGGCGAAGCTTCTCGGCAAGGGTGACCTGGCCGGCGATCTCGGCGAGTGGACTCGCTTCACGCTGCCCGACCATCGCGGCCCCGCCCGGCATGGTCGCCTGTTGAAGGGCCAGCCGCAACTGGGGGATGGTCGCATGGCCCGAGTCGAGTTCGGCGGTCTCGTGCCGATACGGCTGCCCGGTCAACTCGGGCAGTTCGACATCCAGGACCCTGGCCAGCTTGCCGAGCACGCTCGCGCGGTCGAGCGGAAGCCGTCCGTTCTCGATCTTGGTGACCCAACTGACGGAACGGTCCATCTCATCGGCCAGCGTCGCCTGGTCCCAGCCCTTGCGCCGTCGTGCACGAGCGACGCGTTGGCCAGTGGTCATCTCTTCACTCACGCGGGGGGACTCCTTTCGCCACACTGGCAACCTAGGCGCCGTGATGACGATCATCGTCAGTAAAAGTGACACTTCCGTCCGGATGATGCCTCTCACCAGCGAACATCTAAGTTCCGATTCTCCCTGCCGTCGTCACCACCGGGCGGTCACTGCTCACTCAAGCATGTTGAGCGTGAACCGCGCCCAGCCTCCAAAGCACCACAAACCGAACATGTGGCCGTCTTGCTTCCTGGCGTGCGAGGCCCGGTAGGTGAAGCCTCCGAGCGGGCGGGCACGCGGGTGTCGGGCCCACGCGGTAGTAAGGTAACCCGCCCTCTCGGAGGGGACTCAGCCGCCGGACGCCTCCGGCTTTCGGGACTCCTGCATCGGACGCTGGCGAGCGGGAAGCGTCGCAGCGTGTGCGCCGTCCAGCGCATCGAGGTTCGCACGCGCGTTCGCAGTGATGATCTTGATCGAGTACGGCAGGATCCCCTGCGTACGCATCGCTTCCTCGTACGCTGCGCCGACCACTTCGACGGCAAGGCGCATCAGAGCAGTTTGGAGCCGGTCGGCAGTCGAGCTTTCCGTTGACGGCGGTCGACGGGCCTTCTCGTCCGCGCTCACAGCTCCTCCATCACGACCAGGGCATGAAGCAAGCGCCGCCACCACGGCCGCCGCCGCGGCCCATGGCGCCCATGCACCGGCAGTGGAATGGGCGGCAGCCCCTCCGCGTGTGACGTCGACGACGAGAGCGCCGACCGGTGCAGCCGAGCAGGGAGCGCCGACGGCTGCGCCGGACGGGAGACTTCGCGCCTCCGCGCGGTATCGAGCCACCGTGCCAGTTCGGCGGGCGACTCGGCTTCCATCAGATGATCGGTCGTGCCGCGGCGAACGACCGCGAACCAGTGTCCCGTCGCGTGCCCGCGCCACAGCGGCACCGAAGGGAACCGGTGACGCAGTTCGGCCAGCACGGGATCCGGGCCCGTCTCACCCGCTGCCCACCGTGTAGCCCGGACGGACGAGGCGTTCATCACGGCACCCCCGCTCCGGCAACCTCCGGGCGCCGGCTGAGATAGCCGAGCACGTACACGGCCGCGTCCGTGATGTCGTCCGTCGGAGCGATCGGTTCCTGCCACGATGTGTAGAACCAGCGGACGCCGCGATCCTCCGCGCGCCGCCGACACGTGATCGTGTCCGATGCGTACGACACCTCTTCGCAGCACCCCGGTACGTCCAGCTTCCAGACCTTGAGAGAGCTTGCCGTCAGTTTCACCTTGAGACCACGCGCGGACAACTGCGTTCCCAGCATGGCCAACGAGCCATGGCCAGAGGCCATCACGACACCTCCATTCAGCCGCCATGCGGGTCACGGAACGGGAGCGCTATTCAGCACCTTCCTCATCAGCCCGCGCCTGCAAGACGTACTTCACGCGTTCCACCCCGCTGCGCACGTCGGAAGCCCGGCCGAGAAACACCTCCAGGACAGCCCACTGGAACCAGAGTTCGCCGTCCAGCGGGTTCACGCGGCACCCGATCTGCTCACCCAGTTCGGTCGACCCGATGCCGGCCACGTGAAGCAGCGGGGGATCACCCACGACCAGGCGAACCCTGAACCCCGCCTCCGTGAGCGCTACGCCCAGATCCTCCAGGCTTGTTCTCGCGTCGGTCATCCCGTCCTCCGCAGCGGATACGACATCCGAAAAGTAGGACCGGAACACACGCGATCACGGAGAAAAAGTGACAGGCCATGTCCGTGACCTGCAAAGAGACGATTCCGCCAGCATTCAGCAGCCCCATAGCCGGGCCATGGACAAAATGGGCTAATCCAGCCCGATGAGAACTTTCTTTACGTCTTTAAAGGCGCCCGCTACGCGGCCGCCGGGCCAGCCCGGGACGGCGGGCGTGCGGCCTCTCCGGGCCGGTCCCGCCGTCCCGATCTGCCCCCGAAGGCAGAGCCCGACCCAAGAGTGCGAACGACCGCCCCCTGTCTGAGACGCTGGGGACGTGTCCGCGCCGGGATCCGTCTTGATCGTTTCAGCGACACGCCGGGGTCTCATGCACGACCGGAGGTTCGCTGCAATCACGCGCCATGCACGGTCGCCTATGCACCATCCAGCCAGCGGCTTTACCATGGGGTCCTCATCGCCCCTACGAGGGTTCGCAACTTGAGCCTCTGGAATTGTGACATCGCCATGGCTGCCGGTCCTCATCGCCCCTACGAGGGTTCGCAACTCCCGAGTGATGACGGTGAAACCCAGGGTGCTAGTCCTCATCGTCCCTACGAGGGTTCGCAACTCGAGGACCGAACCTTCCCGCGCAAGCGCGTCCGCTGGTCCTAATCGTCCCTACGAGGGTTCGCAACTGCCAGCCAGTACGGGTGACCGCGATCGTGCGGTCCGTCCTCATCGCCCCTACGAGGGTTCGCAACGAGACGCCGCGCCTGACCATCACCGCACCGCAGCCTCAAGGACAGTGACGGCGAGACGACGTGTCGTGGTTGAGCGTGCGCGACTGGGGAACCCCGTGGTTCCCCAGACCCCTCCTGGAGCCGGGGCACTCGTTCGCGCGAAACGGTCTGTCACGGGTTGCGCGTCGTTCGCGCGAACAAGCACCCCGGAGCGTGCAGCGCCCGTGCGGGTGGGCGAGCCGCGGGCCGGAGAACGCGATGGGTGCGCAGGTCAGCGGTTGATTGACGGGCAATTAGCGGGCAATTAGGCAGGGTGATCAAGGGGCATTAGCGGTCACTTGCGGTACGGACGAGCGCCAGGTCGGGCCGCTGATGGGGGAAGATCGGTTTGGTTCCCAAGCTGACAGCGCGGGTTCGATTCCCGTCACCCGCTCCACCCAGAAGGCCCAGGCCAGAGAAGAATCTCTGCCTGGGCCTTGATCATTCTTCGTAACGAAGGCCGCGGGCCGACGTCGTGAGCCCGGTCTCGGAGCTCTTAGGCGACCTTCCAAGTCCGGTCGCCGAGGGTGGCCACGAGATCCAGGTGGCCACCGAGCGCAGCGATGTAATCCCGTACGACGTCAATGCCGGACACCTCGCCGTGTTCGATCTTGGAGATTCGAGCCTGGCTGACGCCCAAGATGTCAGCGAGTTCGGCCTGTGTGACGCCCGCGGCCTGGCGGATCTCGGCGAGTTGAAATCCGCGGACGTATGCTTCGCGGCGTTCGCGCGCGACGGCCTCCCCTGCAGCACGGTCCTTCTCCTCGCGAGGGTCGAGTGCTGCCGCTTTCGCCTTGACGTCTGACCATTTGCTGTACCGAGCACTCATCGTGCCTCCTGCTCGTCCTGTTTGAGCGTGATCAGGTGCTGGCTGAAGCGTTCGTCCGCAAGAGGTATCGCTTCTCGGTACCAGCGCTTCCAACTGCCGGCCTTGTCGCCGGCCACCAGGAAGATCGCTTCCCTTGTCGGATCGAAGCAGAACAACATCCGGATCTCGCTCGTCCCGGTCGAAGGCGGGCGTAGCTCTTTCATGTTGTGGTAGCGGCTACCTTGGACCCGATCGACGAGGGGACGGCGCGCTGTCGGACCTTCCTCTGCGAGCTGATCGATCGCGTCCTTGACCAGATCCGCAGACTCCGGATCAGCCGAGCACATCCCCAGGTACCACGCTTCGACCTCCGGGTGAAGGCTGATCTCCCAGCTCATACATCGATTATAACCATATAGTCATATCCTGGATGCGAGCCACCTCCTCCGACATGCTCGACGGGCCTCGACGGGCCGGTCCCGCCGTCCCGGTCTGGCCTCTGGAGGCAGAGCCCGACCCAAGAGGGCGCGAAGACCGCGCCTCCCTGAGATGCTGGGGACGTGTCCACCGCCGAGGCCCGCCTCGCCTTGATCGTTTCAGCGACACGTCGGAGTCTCATGCACGACCGGGGGTTCGCTGCAATAGCGCGCTAAGGGCGGTCGCCTATGCACCATCCAGCCAGCGGCTTTACCATGGGGTCCTCATCGCCCCTAATGAGGGTTTAGAGGCCGCAGACGCGGCCTTCGGCAGCCCCGGACGAGGAGTTCCCGGTCGGGGCTACCTCGGTCCAGACGGCCGGCTGCTCGTCGGCGCGTCCCGGGTGAACGCCTCTCATCGCCCTGGACCCTGAGTCCCCCTCATAGGCCGAGCGGCTCGGGACCAGCCGACCCGCCTCCGGCCGTCTGGACCGTTCCCCGCATGATCGTGACGTGAGCCAGCCGCATGGAACATCGCCCTCTTTCGCTTGGGGCCCTGAAGCCCTTCTCAAAGAACGCGAGCCTTGAGGGTTTAGCGGGGTCGTTACAGGCTGCCGTGCCGCAAGCGTGGCATTAGGGCGCTGGCTTCAGTGCTCTGGCCGCGCTGTCTCTTTGTCGGTCTGGTCTTGCTTGGGCTGGAACAGCGCGGCTGGGGCATCGGGGGGTGCCTCTATGTTCTTCGTCAAGCGTGCGGGCAGCTTCGGTCCGGGGTTCGATCTTGTTCGGGGGCATGAGACGGTCGGGTCGTGCCGGAGATGATGAGTGGGTTGGAGGCGGCCTTGGCTGAGGCGCTGTCTCCTTCGTGGGAGCAACGTGCTCGAGCCGGGCGTGACCTTGTTTCCTTCGCTGATGTTCCTGAGGCTGCGCAAGCGCTGGTGGGGTTGCTGCTGGATGTCGAGGACACGGCGGTGATTCGACAGACGGCAGAGGTTTTGGCCCGGGTGGGAACGGTGGCCGCTATAAGGCTCATCGCTCTCGCGGTTACCGAGGCTGACGACAACCAAGCCGACTGGCTGCAGACCGGGGTATTTGACGCGCTCGTGGGACCAGATGGTGTGCGGGACGTCGCAGCAGCCTGCGGGAAGCTCGTCCGGGACTCGGAAGAAGCTGTCCGTCGGGGTGCCGCAGATATCTTGGCCTGGACAGGCGACACAAGGTGTTGATCTGGATCGACTGCCTGTGGGCATGGCTCATGCAGCCGTCGCTTGGGGGCGACGAGGTTCGTAGAAGGCGCCGTCGCGGAGCATGGCGAACAGCACGCTGATGCGGTGGCGGGCCAGGCAGAGCAGGGCTTGGGTGTGGGTTTTGCCGCGGGCTCGGCATTTGTCGTAGTAGGTGCGGGAGGCGGGGTCGTGCAGGGCGGCGAAGGCTGAGAGGAACATGGCCCGTTTGAGCTGCCGGTTTCCGCTTCTGGGTGCGTGTTCGCCGTGGATCGAGGTCCCTGAGGACTTGGTGGTGGGGGCGAGGCCGGCGTAGGAGGCCAGGTGTGCGGCGGTGGGGAAGTTGGTGCCGTCGCCGGCAGTGACCAGCAGGACTGCTGCGGTCCTGACCGCGACCCCGGGCATCGAGGTCAGGACCGGGGAAAGAGGGTGAGCCTCCAGCCGGGCGGTGATCTGGTTTTCCAGTGCGCGTCGCTGCTGGTGAACGGCCGTCAGAGAGCAGGCGAGTGAGGGGATCACCAGGTCGAGGGTGCTGGTGCCAGGGACGATCACGGTCTGCTCGTCGAGGGCGGCGAAGACCTCGTCGATCAGCCGCTCGGCCATCCGCGGAGCCTTGGGACGGATCAGATCCGCACCGTCCGGCTTTGCGTAGTGCTGCCGGAGAGCCGTGGCGCTCCAGTAGCCAGGTGACGGCTGGATGGTCCAGCCGGGGGCCCAGCACCCGTTCAAGGCTGGGATGGAACTGGGTGAGCAGGCCACGGATCCGGTTGGAGGTGCGGTTGGCCTCAGCGGCCAGATCCTGGTCGAAGCCGACTAGCACGGTCAGCTCGGCGGTGATCTCGTCGGTGAGTTCCAGCGACCGCAGGACGTGTGGCATGGTTCGGGCGGCGTCAGCGATCACCGCGGCGTCCTTGGCGTCGGTCTTGGCCTCGCCCGGGTAGAGGTCGGCGATGCGCCGCATGGCCAGACCGGGCAGGTAGGCGACTCGGCAGCCCGCGTCGCGTGCCACCGCCAGTGGCAGGGCGCCGATGGATGCGGGCTGGTCCACCACGACCAGCACGGTGCCGAACTTAGCGGTCAGCTTGTCGAACACAGCCCGCAGCTTCGGCTCGCTGTTGGGCAGCGGCTTGTCGAAGACCTTCTTGCCGGCCGTGGTCAGCCCGTGGCCGTGATGAGTGCTCTTCCCGACGTCCATGCCGAGGAAGACGCCCACGTCTTGGGTGTTGAACAACCCGACACTCTCCAACTGCTCGCACGAGACCGGCCACAGGTGTCGTACACGCGCATCCACGTTATGCAGACCTGCCGCCCGCAAACGACCGGGCATTACGCCCGGCCAGGCAGTGGTCGGGCCTCTCATCAGCGTCTCCGACGGCACCCCCGGGCCCGGAGACACCACCCCCCAGGTCATCGGGGCGGATTCGAGGAGTCGTCGCAACATCCCTGACCAGGGAGTGCGATGGCCTTCGAGATTCGTCTGAACCGCAAGCCGCAGGGGCGTAAGGCCCTGGTC
>NZ_CAACVB010000109.1 GCF_900659635.1 Actinomadura roseirufa
GGATCCGGATGTTGGACGAGACCCCGAACTTTCCCTTGCCCCCGTAGAGGGCGTAGCCGCCGCCCCCCGGCTGCGCCGTGCGGCGCGGCTCGCCGCGAAACTGGGCGCCGCGCCGTTGCGCGAGCGGATCGGCGTGCTGTCGCGCCGGGCGCGCATCCCGCTGTCGGACGGCGACGGCGGGCCGGGCGGCGGGCCGGAGAGTGGGCCAGAGGGCGGGCGGGACGGCGTGCCTGACGGCCGGACGACGGCGCGGCGGCTCGGGCTGACGCCGCGGGAGGCCGAGGTGCTGCGCCTGGTCGCCGAGGGGCGCAGCAACCGGGAGATCGCGGCCGCGCTGTTCATCTCCGTGAAGACCGCGAGCGTGCACGTCTCGAACATCCTCGGCAAACTCGGCGTATCGGGCCGCGGCGAAGCCGCCGCGACCGCCCACCGGCTCCACCTCTTCGACTCCTGACCCACCCCCGCCCGCCCGCCCGACCAGCGCTGCCCCACCCGACCAGCACCGGTCCAACCGACCAGTTCAGCCCGCCTGATCAGCCCTTAGCTCCGATCGGACCTTGTCGGCCCCGTTCAGTCCTGGTCCGCCTCGGTCAGTCCTAGTCCGCCTCGATTGGTCCCGGTCGATCCCGATCGGGCCTGTTCGGCCCTGGTCAGCTCTGCCGGCCCGTCAGCCGGGACGCCAGGGAGAGGCCGGGTCGGTCGGGCGGGGGGACTCGCTCACCTGGAGGGCGTAGGTGGGCCGATCTCCGCAGACCGTTCCCAGGTAGGCGTGGCCCGTGAGGTGGCACCAGGCCGGCAGGTCGATGGGGGCGGCGGGATCGGTGGCGATCAGGTGGACGACGGTGCCGGGGGGCAGGTCGGTGAGGTGGGCGCGGAGTTCGAGGAGCAGCCGCACGCATGACCGGTCACCGCCGTCGATGACGACCGGGCCGGCGGACGGGATCGGCTGGGCGGACGCGGCAGGCACGGCGGACGCAGCGGGCGCGGCAGGCACGGTGGATATAGAGGGCACGGCGGACATCGAGGGCCCAGCGGGCACCGTGGAGACTCTGGACACAGAGGACATGACAGGTACAGCGGGGACAGCGGGGAGTGCCGTCGGGGTCAGGGTCGCGCGGGCCATGGCGCCCGGTTCTGGGCCGGCCTCGGCGACCACCGTTCCGTCGGGGCGGCGGACGGCGGAGCGGCCCATGACCGGGCCGAGGCCGCCGGTCGTACCGGCGAAGCTGGCTACGACGCTCCAGACGCCGTGGCCGACGGCGACGCGGCGGGCCCACTCGGCCTGCTCCTGCGCCCGGTCCGCCTCCTCGGCGATGGCGGCGACGTAGACGTCGATGCCGAGCGCGGCGGTGGCGGAGGCGTGCTCGGGAACGCGGGTGTCCTTGCAGATCGCGAGGCCGAGGCGCCAGCCGCCGACGGTAAGGACGGCCGGTTCCGTGTCCGGGGTGAACCGCTCCGCCTCGGCGTCGCCCAGGTAAATCTTGCGGTAGGCGACGGCGACGTCCGTCTCGATGGCGAGCATCGCGATCGCCTCGCCGTCGCCGTGCCGGACGGGCGCGCCGGCGAGGGCCAGCGTTCCGGTCTCCGCGCAGGCCCGCATGAGCGGTTCCAGCCGGGGGTCCCCGGGGTCGACGGCCGGGGCGTCCAGTTCGTAGCCGGTCAGCGAGAGCTCCGGGAAGACGACCACCCGCGCCCCCGCGGAACGGACCGCCGCCGCGTGCGCGAGGGCGTTGGCCCCGACGTCGTGCGGCGTGCAGTGCGGCTGGACCACGGCGACGGTGATCGGCTCGCGCATGAGACCCCCGGAACAGTACGAATACGGATTAATCATAGTCAAAGCGGGTTGCCCGCCAATGGCGGAGCGAGTCCCGAGACTTGACCGTCTCTTTCAGGTTTCGTCCAGCTTTGAGGCTTACAGTCGCAGTGACGTACCCCCGGCTGTCATCCACGTGAGGAATCGACTTTGGGGCCGACCATGAACCTCGGAGTGGCACGAGTGGAGAGCACGGAGACCTGCGGGGTGCTGGCGTTCCCCGAGGAGGTCGACCTGAGCAACGGCGAGGCGATCCTCGACCAGGCCGTCGGGCTGCTCGACTCCGGGGCCCCGGCCCTCATCATCGACCTCACCGGCTGTACGTTCTGCGACTCCAACGGGCTGAACGTGATCACCCGGTCGCAGATGCGGGCCACCGAGCTCGGCGTCCCGATGTGGGTCGTGCTGCCCTCGCGCGGCATCGTCCGCCGGGTGACGGACGTGGCGGGCCTGCAGCGGCGCGTCGCCATCGCCCCGGACGTCGCGACGGCGCGGGAGGCGCTCGCCGCCCCGCGCGCCTGACCTGCGCCGCTTGAGCGGCCGCCCCTCCGCGTTCACCGTGCCGCCACGTGGCCGCGCCACCCTGCTCTAACGTGGACACTCCTCGCATGGGCATCCCCGCGCACGTCGCCGAGCACCTGAGCATGGCCGAGCGGCACGAGTACCTCCGGTCCGCGTTCACCCGCCGCCGGCTGCTCGGCGGCGGCGCCGTCGCCGCGGGCGCGATCGCCGCGGGCGGCGTGCTCGCCGACCCCGCCGCCGCCACGCCCCACCTGCGTCCCGCTCCCTCTCTCTTCCCCTCCACGACCCCCGCCACGGAGCATGTCGACGGGGCCCTCGTGGCGCCGATCGGCCGGCACCTGACGTTCGGCGCCGACCCGCGCACGGAGATGCGCGTGTCCTGGCAGGTGCCCGTCGCGGTGCGCAGGCCGTTCATCCGGATCGGGACGCGCCCGTGGAACCTCTCCCACCGGATCCCGGCGGAGGTCAGGACTCTGCACACCCCCGCCGGAGTGGGCGCGAGCCCGGACGTCACGCAGTATTACCTCCACGCCGTGCTGGAGCGGCTGCACCCCGGGACGACCTACTACTACGGCGTCGGCCACGACGGCTTCGACCCGGCGAGCCCTCACCTCGCCGGGACTCTCGGGACGTTCACCACGGCACCGCAGGTTCGGGGCCGCTTCACCTTCACCGCGTTCGGCGACCAGGGAATCAGCTACCACGCCCTGCAGAACGACAGCCTGATCCTCGCGCAGAACCCCGTGTTCCACCTGCACGCCGGGGACATCTGCTACGCCGACGCCTCCGGGCAGGGACGTCCCACCGACGACTATGACGCGCGCCTGTGGGACCAGTTCCTCGCCCAGACGGAGACGGTCGCCAAGCAGGTGCCGTGGATGGTCTCCTACGGCAACCACGACATGGAGGCGTGGTACTCCCCCAACGGCTACGGCGGTGAGGAGGCCCGCTTCCCGCTGCCGGAGAACGGCCCGGACCCGAAGAACCTGCCGGGCGTGTACTCGTTCGAGTACGGCAACACCGCGGTCATCTCCTTGGACGCCAACGACGTCTCCTACGAGATCCCCGCGAACCTGAACCTGTCCAAGGGGAAGCAGACGGCCTGGCTGGAACTGCGGCTGAAGACGCTGCGCCAGCGCCGGGACATCGACTTCATCGTGGTGTTCTTCCATCACTGCGCCTTCTCCACGACGAACCAGCACGCCTCCGAGGGCGGTGTCCGGGACGCGTGGGTGCCGCTGTTCGAGCGCTACCAGGTCGACCTCGTCGTCAACGGCCACAATCACGTCTACGAGCGGACCGACGCCATCAAGGGCGGCGCGGTGGCCCGGCAGGTGCCGATCGGCGGAACGGCCCGTCCGGAGACCGACGGCGTGGTGTACGTGACGGCGGGCGGCGCGGGCAAGAGCCTCTACGGCTTCCCGGTTCCCGACAGCTACGAGGGTCATGAGAAGCCCGTCGAGTCCGTGGTGACCTACGCGTGGGACAAGGACGGCCACAAGGTCCCCGAGACGGTGCACTGGTCGCGGGTGCGGTTCACCGGCTACTCGTTCGTCCGCGTCGACGTGGACCCGGCGCATCGCGGGGGCACCGCGACGCTGTCGGTGCGGGCGCTGGCCGAGAACGGCACCGAGGTCGACCGGTTCACGATCGCCCGTAAGGCCCGGTAGCGGCCCCAGTCCTGGGATGACCGGTGGGATGTGACCTGCGGGTCCCGGCCCCCGACCGGGCGAGGACCCACAGGTCGTCCAAGACCTCCGCAGGAGGCCCGTGACGGCGCCCCTTGGAGGAGCGGCCACCTGCGGAGGCCGGTCTACAGGCGGTTCGACGCCGTGATCGCGTGCAGGTGGATCAGGACGTCGAACGTCGGGCCGAGGGCCATCTGGTAGGGCGGCTCCGGCCAGCCCGTGCCGACGGTGCGGGTGGTGCGCTTCTGCGCCAGCCACTCGCGCGCCTCGGCGGGCGCCGTCCGCGTGTCGAGGTAGTAGTTCGTGCTCGCGACCTTGTCGAGGGTCTCCTCATTGCTGCCCGGGACCGGCGGGCCGAGGGTGTGCCGCTTCCATTCAGGGTCCGGCGGCGTCGTCGCGTTGAAGGAACCCTGGTAGAAGGTGAAGCCGAGGTTGACGTAGCGGTCGCCGAGGCGCTCCCGCAGGAAGGCCCCCTGCGTCTTGGTATAGCGCTCGGCGTCGTCCGCGATGTACCCGATGTGCCCTCCGTGCGCGGACACCACGACCTTCTCCCCCGTGGTGCGGTACCACCAGTCGACGTTCTCGGCCATCGCCCCGTCGCGGAACTTCATGGCCTCGCTGACCTCCTTGGCGTCGGTGAGGTCGAAGGCCACCAGCGTCGTGGTCTGGACGATGGAGCGGGCGTGCTGCAGCGTCCAGTGGAACGCCTCACCCTCGGGCTCGCCCTCCGGCCGCAGCGTCGTCAGCAGGTCGTACGCCTCGCCGTGGCCCCGGTTGATCGCGATGCGCTCGGCCAGTGGCAGCGCCACGAGGGCATCGAAGTCCTTCAGCGAACGCAGGCGCGCGTACGACTCCTCGAACCTGGGCACGAGGTCGGGACGCCGGTCGCGCACATAGTCGACGACCTTGTGGGTGAGCTCCTTGCCGAGCGTCGGAGCGTTCATGTCGTCGCCCATGAACTGGACTTTGCGGGAGTACCGCAGGTTGTGGTCGCGCATCCAGAGGAACAGGTCCATCCACTCGTGGGTGTACCAGGGCCCTGCCCCCGCGAACTCCTCGTCCATGATGGTGCGCAGATCGCCCTTGCCGTGCAGGACGAAGTCGTTGATCCGCAGCCCGGTGCTCCAGCCCGTCTCAAGGGCGAACGTCGTGAAACCCTTGTGCTCGACCAGATAACGGAACACCCGGTGCTTCATCGTGAAGAACTCGTGGGAACCGTGGGTGGTCTCCCCGACGCCCACGACGGCCGCGTTCTCCACGGACTTGGCGAGCGGGCGCAGGTCCCACAGGGGGCCGGTCGGCTCAGTGGTGCGCAGCGGGTGCGCGGCGGCGCGCAGGGCGGCGACCGGGTCACCGGACGGGCGCGGCGAGCGGGGCACAGCTTTGGCGTTGCCGCCGAGCAGCGGGACGGACGCGGCCGCGACGGCGGAGGCGGCGAGGAAGCTGCGGCGGGACAGCGGAGACGTCGTCGTCATGCGTCCAGGCTCCCGTGAACACCGGCGGCGCACGATCAGGCTGACTCCCCTCTCTCCGGTAGCGCAGCCTGTACCGGTAGCGCAGCCTGTACCGCTAGTACGGCTTGTACTGGCAGCACAGCCTGTACCTCTCGCCCCGCGCGTGTCTCACACAGTCCGTATCCAGCACAGTCCTTATCCAGCACAGCCTTTGTTCCACGCAGCTCTTATCCCGGCTTGGGGGTCTCAGGCCGGCTCGGTGACCGCCAGTGGTCCCCCGGCGGTACGGCAGGCGGTGAAAGCGGCGCCGAGGCCCTCCCGGTCGATGGCCTCGCGGAGCCTGGCCGGCAGACCGGGCAGCGACAGGCAGCCGCCCTCGGCGGCGACGCGCCAGCGGATGCCGAGCAGGATCGGCAGCGGGTCGCAACGCAGGCCGAGCCGGTCGCCCATCCGCACCATGAGGTGCCGCAGGTTCCCCTCGACCAGCGTGGTCAGGGTCTCGCCGAGCCTGCGCACCGTGGTCTGGTCGAGCACGCCGGACAGGTGGACGACGGTGTGGTCGCCGTCGCCGGCCTCGGACGTGGTGATCGCCAAAGTTCCGGCGGGAGCGGGGCCGGTGGCGAGGCGCGCGGCCGTCTCGGGGCCGTCCGGGTGCGGGAGGCGGAGAGCGTCGAGTACGTGCGTGGTGTCGGCGCCGGCTGGGGTCCCGTCCGGCAGCGGCGCGGCGGTCGCGGCGGCGACGTCGGGGAACACCGGGACGAGCCGCGAGAGCCCGGTGGCGTGCAGCGCGCACCGCACCGGGGCGGCCATCACCGGTACGACCGCCCGCAGCGGGCAGCCGAGGTCGCGCGCGCGGGTCTCGGCGCGGGCCAGGAGGACGAGCCCGGAGGCGTCGAGGAGGATGGAGTCACCGAAGTCGACCACGACTCCTTTGGGGCGCCGCGCCGCGCCGGCGGGTCGTGCGGCCAGGGCGAGGGCCCGGCACACCCCGGTCCTGATCCCGGCGTAGTTCTGCCGGCCGACCTGCGCGGGCAGGGTCACGACGACGAAGCCTCGCCGGGTCGCGACCCGCAGGCCCGGCACGGTCGTATCTCTCATCTGTCACATCCCGATCGGGGTTCGGAGGGCCGTGGCGGCCTTCCGGGACGGAGCGGTCAGGTCGCCGGGCCCCGGGGCCGCGAAGGCGGCACGGCGGCGCGGCGGGAGCGGCGGGACGGCGGACGGCCGCGCTCCGGTGGACCGGTGCCCGCCGGGCCGGGTTCCCGGCGAGCGGGCCGTCCGAGGGCCGTCCGGGCGGGAACTCACGTCCGGGTAGGGCGGGCGTGCACCGCGCACGACGCCCGTCAGCCGGGACGCCGCGAGGCGCTCGATCGTCCGCTCTTCGGGCCGCACACCGAGATGGGCGCAGCAGCACCACAGGTCGTCCACGCAGCGGCGCACGTTCTCAGCCGGGACGTCGGCGAAGCGAACGCGCAGCCGCGCCACGAGGTCGTCGCGGGCCGACACGGCCGATCGCGACAGCTCCCAGCGCTCCACTGTCCCTCCGATCGCTCAGGACGAATCGCTCAGGACGAGAGGACGCCGTCCGCCCGGTCGCCATCGGCCGCCTCCCGGCAGGTCTTGAGCCTGGAAACGGCCTACCCGTGGTGTGCGCCGAAAAAAAGCGGCGAACCTAAAAAGACGGACATGGAGCGAGAGGCACGGAAAGAGAGGCACAGAAGGAGCAGCACAGAAAGGCGGCCACAAAAGGACGTACACGAAAAGAAAGGCACAAAAAGGGGCATTCACGGCCCGTCCTGCGGCATGCGGTCCGGTGCCGGGCCCCGGTCAGCGGGGCCGGGCCGGGTGAGTCGGGTGGTGTCCGAGGCCGTCGGGTCAGGGGCAGTGACGAGATTTTACGGATGGTTGCCCGTCGCGGACGTCGCGCACGGCGCGGCGCGGGCATTGCTGATCTAGGTGACCCCGGCCGTCCAGGGCGGTTCCTCCCCTGAGGGTCCGCCGACCGGGCCGGCTCCGCCGATCCGAACGTCTCTCGCACACCGGGATGGCCCATGCACGTCAAGCCGAAGCCCCGCACCGCTTCTGCGCCGGTCGCCGACCCGTTCCGGGCGCACGCGCCGCGGGATCCGTGTTGCTTCAAGACGGCGGTGTTCCATGAGGTGTCGGTCCGGGGATACGCCGACTCCAACGGCGACGGCCACGGCGACCTGCGCGGCCTCATCGGCAAACTCGACCACCTGCAATGGCTGGGCATCGACTGCCTGTGGCTCCTGCCCATTGACCAGTCACCAAGGCGCAACGGTGGCTACGACATCGCCGACTACACCCGCATTCTGCCCGACTTCGGCGACCCGTGCGGCTTCGGCGATCTGGACGGCTTCGGCGACCTCATCGGACAGGCCCGCGCCCGTGGCATCCGCGTCATCGCCGACTCGGTGCAGCCGGGCGGACTCGGCCTGCGGCGCTTCGAGGGCCGCTCCCCCGTCGAATGCGGACCCGTCGAATGGGGAGGCGGCATACGGTTCCCCGCCGTCGGCCAACTGCCCTGCCTGCTGACGCTCCCCGGTCACGGTTTCTACTGGTTCGAGCTGAATCCTCCCGCCAGCGGGGACGCCGAGAGGGCGGGCTGACCGTGCTCCCGTCCGAGGACGTCCTCATCCGGAGACTCGCGGAGTGGCTGCCGCGGCAGCGGTGGTTCGGCGGCAAGGACGGCCCGATCGACGAGATCACCATCGGTACCGCCACCGAGCTGCGCACCGGCGACCCCGCCCTCACCCACCTCGTCCTCGACGTCCGCCAGCACACCGCCACCGACCACTACCAGCTCCTCCTCGGCACCCGCCGCCACCTCCCCGACCGCCTCCGCCACGCCGAGATCGGCGAGTTCCCCGAGGACGGCGCGGGCGACGCGGGCGGCAAGGGCGGCACAGGCGGCCCCTCGGGGCATCTGTACGACGCCGCCTACGACGCCGACCTGACCGCGACGCTGCTCGCCGGGCTCGCGGACGAGGCGTCCATCGGGCCGCTGCGCTTCCACCGCGTGCCCGGCACGGCCCTCCGGACCGACCTCACGAGCCTGCCGATCACCGCCGAGCAGAGCAACACGTCGCTGCTGTTCGGCGACGACTACATCTGCAAGCTGTTCCGGCGGCTGAGCCAGGGCGTCAACCTCGATCTGGAGGTCAACCTCGCGCTGACCCGGCAGGGCTGCGCGCGCGTGCCCGCGGTGCACGGCTGGATCGAGCTGGAACCCCGCGTCCCCGGCGCCGAGCCGGTCACCCTCGCGCTGCTGTCGGACTACCTGCGCACCGGCTCGGACGGCTGGAGCCTCGCGATCGCCAGCGTCCGCGACTGGTACGCGTACACGGCTCCGCCGGGCGAGGACGAGCGGGCGGAGCCGGACGCCGGCGCCGCGGGCGGTGACTTCGCCGCCGAGGCCGAGCGGCTCGGCGCCGCCACCGCCGAGGTGCACCGGGCGCTCGCCGCGGCGTTCGGCGTGACGACGATCCCCGCCGACGACGTCCGGGCCATGGCGGCGCGGATGAACGAGGAGCTGACGGGCACCTGCCGGGCGGTGCCCTCGCTGGCGCCCTACGCCAGGGCCCTCACCGACGCGTTCGTCGAGCTGGCGGCGCGGGCCGAGCCGCTGCCCGTCCAGCGCGTCCATGGGGACTACCACCTCGGCCAGGTTCTGCGAACCGAAGGCGGCTGGACCCTGATCGACTTCGAAGGCGAACCCGCCCGGACCCCCGCCGAACGCCGCGCCCCCGCACACCCCCTCCGCGACGTCGCCGGAATGCTCCGCTCCTTCGAGTACGCCGCCCGCTTCCTCAGCACCAGGTCCGGTGCCCTTCCGCCCGAGTCGGGACGCCTGCTGGAGAGCCGGGCCCACGCGTGGGCGGCGCGCAACCGCGCCGCGTTCTGCCACGGCTACGCCGCCGCCGGAGGCCAAGACCCGGCGGCGCACCCGGTCCTCATGCGCGCGTTCGAGTTCGAGAAGGCCGTCTACGAGGTGCGGTACGAGGCGCGCAACCGGCCGGCCTGGCTGCCGGTTCCGCTGACCTCGCTGGCCCATCTGACCACATGATCAAAGACACGAAACAGCAGCCCAAATTCGACGTCATGATCATGTAAAATCGGCGCGCTCTCCCGATTCCGCCGCCTTCAACGGGTACCCGAACTGTCGGCGGGAGATCATTCGACCACGGAAAACGGAGAGCACCGAATGCGCGGAACACGTCACACCGGCCGCGAGCGGCACCAGGACGCGGCGTTCGCCCGCCGGCCCCGCCACGACGGGACGCCGGTCCGAAAACGGAGGATGCTCCGGGCGGCGGTCACCGTCGCCGCCGCGGGCGCCGCCGTGACCCTCCCGATCGGGTCACAGGCATTGGCCCAGCTCAACCCCGTCGTACTGAAGCGGCTCGGCCTGGACTCGGCGACCCTGAGCAGGGTCAAGGCCTACGACCGGTACCGCACCCGCGAGGCACGCCAGCGGGAGCGGGCGAGGACCGCGCTGACGTTCGCCCGCCGGCAGGTCGGCAAGCCCTACCGCTGGGGCGCGGCCGGCCCGTCCGGCTACGACTGTTCGGGCCTCGCGATGGCCTCCTGGCGCAGGGCGGGCGTCACGCTTCCCCGCGTCACCTACTCCCAGTACGCGTCGGTGAAGCGGAAGGTGCGGCTGCGGCACCTGCGGCCCGGCGACCTGATCTTCTTCCATGGCCGCAGCCACGTGGGGATCTATCTCGGGCACGGACGGTACCTGCACGCGCCGTACACCGGGGCGCGGATCCGCGTCGACCGGCTCGACCGAGGCCGTCGGCGGCAGTTCGCCGGGGCCGTGCGGCCGGGCGCGCCGGCGTACCGGAAATGGTCCCCGTCCATCCGGGAACTCGTCGACAAGATCGACAGAATGGGCGCCAAACGGGACGCGGCCAAGCAGCGGCCGCCTGATACCGATGCGCAGCCGAAGTCCGACGCGATGGATTTCGACATGCCGATGGCGTTCCGGAAGAACCGTCCCTCGCACTCGTCCCCGCGCTCCCCCGGAAAGGCTCTCGCGCCGGGCTCGGACGGGCGGACCCTCCAGAAGCCGAAGCACGGCCCCGCACGCGGACGCTCCGGTCCGGACGAGCCGGAGCAAGGCCGGCAGCACGACCAGGAGCAGGGCCAAGAGCACAGCCAGGAGCACGGCCGGCAACCCAGGTTGGAGAACAGCCGGGTACGTGAGAACAGCCCGGCGCACGCGCGGGAGCACGCAGACGAGCGTGTGCAGGAGCAAGGCCAAGAGCTCAGGTGGGAGCACGGATCGGTGCGCGGCTCCGTGACCGACCCGGACCACGACCCGGCACCCGCGTCCGGACGGGACAACGAAGCACCGGCCGAGCCGGACACCGGATCCCGCGTCTGGACGACCCTCGCGGAACCGTCGCCCTCCGGCGACGGCTGACCCGAGGCTCCGCGGCGGGCGGCCGGTCCGCCCGCCGCACCCTCAGCCCCCATTCCCCCGCACTCAGCGTCCCCCCTTCTCCAAGGTCCTCCCGCCTCTTCTCCTCCACGACGCCGAGCCGCGAGCGGCGCAGACGCGCCCATCGACCGCCATCGCCTTCAGCCCCCGAGCCACAGCGCGGGCAACGATCTCGTTACCAATCCGTCCCGCACCGACGACCAAGCCCGCCACCCCCTGCCGAGCACACCCACACCCAAACACTGCACATGCCGAAGCGCACCGCTTACGTCCGGGGGCCGCGTGTGTGCGGGGCCTGCTTGCGAAGGCATGCGTTAGGTCATTTCGCAGCGTTCTTCTCGTGGACGCGATGTGTTCCGGTGCGTGCTGCCTCGCTCGGCTGGGTGTTCGCTTCGCGTGTGGATCCTGCGGACGCCTGGGCGAAGGACGGGGCATAGAACTGGGCGGCCCAGCGGCGGTAGGGGGTGATGGGGCCGTCGCCTCCGGCGAGCCTTGGCCGGTCCAGGTAGGACCGGTTGTTCCAGACGGGGAAGTCCTGGCGCACGTCCGCCCACAGGGTCGGCCCGATGAGGTGGGTGGCCAGCCATGCCAGAAGCTTGGGCCTACGAGGACGCCGGAAGCGCAGGCCGAGCAGGGCCCGGAACTCCAGTTCGCCCGGATCGGTCGGGGTCTGCAGGAAGAACGCCTGCACCTCCAGGCCGAGGCTCGGGACGACGCCCCGCGCCGAGTTGACGCCCAACCCGTAGGCGCGGGCGACGAAGTGGAACGGCAGCGCTCCGAACGGCGGGAACGAACGGCGCGTCACGACCTCGGCGCGCATGCTCGGCCCGGTGAACTCCAGCCGGTCGACCCGCGCGCTCCGGTATCCGTGCAGCGCGGTGAAGTGCCCCATGTCGACGGTGTTCTCGACGATGTCCTGAGGATGCGCGGTGAGCCGGTGAAGGCGCTTGATCGGCGCGGGGAAGCCGTCCTCCATCACCGGCGGGACCTCCCAGCGGGGCGGGCGGCCCAGGGCGTCCCACCAGACGAGCAGGATGCCGTCGACTTCGCGGACCTCCAGCAGCGACAGCCGCGTCCTCGGTGGAGGGGCGCCGTTGCCGGTGCGCACGCACGACCCGTCCGCCGCGAACGCGAACCGGTGGAACGGGCAGATGAGGTTCTCGCCCTCCACCGTCGCCCCGTAGCCGAGGTGCGCGCCGAGGTGCGGGCAGTAGGGGCGGACGGCGCGCACCACGCCGCCCCGGGTGCGGTAGAGGACGACGTCGTCCCCCATCAGCCGCCGCCGCAGGACGCCGCCGGGACGCAGGTCGCCGCTGAAGGCGACGCCGTACCAGCCGTCGGGACAGGGAGGCAGGACCCGACTTGTCGGATTCATTGACCGGCCTTTCACAGTTTCGGTGTCGAGGCATTCTCGGCGGCGGGACGAGCCGCCGCCTCTTTCCCCGGGCGGCGCGGGCCGAATCCATGCGAAGTGGAAAACGTTCACTTGCCCGTCCAGGAATCATCCTTTTTTCAGTAAAGAGTTCTTTGGGTGTCGTAGCGGAGGGCCGCGCGCGGCAGCAGGCAGGCTCCCGTCAGCGGGGAATCCGCCCCGTATTTCGGTATCCCGTATCCGCCCCGCCCCTGCGCGCCTCCGCATCGCCCGCCCGACCCCTGATGGAGAGTTCGATGCCGCCCCTGACCGTCCCTCCCGCCCCCGGGCGCCTGCCCCTGCTCGGCCACGCACACCGCCTCTTCCGCGACCCCGTCGGGCTGTTGCAGTCGATGCGCGAGGCGGGCCCGATCGCGGCGTTCCACATCGGTTCCCGGCCGGTGTGCGTGATCGGCTCGCCGGAGCTGCTCAGGCGGGTGCTCGTGACGGAGGCCGGCTCGTTCGTCCGCGGGCTCGCCTACGACCGGGCCAGGCCGATCCTCGGCGACGGGCTCGCCACCTCGGACGGGGACCCGCACCTGCGGCAGCGCCGGCTGATGCTGCCCTCGTTCCACCGCGCCCGGCTCGTCGGCTACACCGGCGTGATGCGCGCCCAGGCCGAAGCGCTCGGCCGGTCGTGGTGGAACGGGCGCGCCGTCGCCCTCGACCGCTCCCTCCACCAGGCCAGTGCCGCCGGGGCGCTGCGGGCGCTCTTCCGCACCGACCTGGACGACGCCACGGTCGCCCAGATCAACCACTGCGTCACGGTGTTCTTGCAGGAGATCCCGTTGCGCTCCGTTCTCCCCCGGTTCGCCGCCCGCCTGCCGACGCCCGGCAACCGGCGGTTCGCCCGGGTCGCCGAACGGCTGCGCACCATCGTCGACGAAATGATCGACGAGCGCCGCCCCGGACGGGCCGCTCGTCCCGCGCGGATCGCGCACGCGACACCCATGCGGGCCGTGCCCGCGCAGGCCGCGGCGTCGCCGCGGGCTGTGCGCCCTGAGCGCCTCGGGCGGGACGCGGCGTCCCACGCCCCGATGCCGGACGGCGCGCTGTCGGAGGACCTGCTGTCCATGCTGATGGCCGCACGGGACGAGGAGACCGGCGACGCCATGACCCCCCGGCAGTTGCGCGACGAGATCGTGACGATCCTCGCGGGGGGCTCGGAGACCGTTCCGGCGACCCTGTCGTGGCTCTACTACGAACTGGGGCGCAACCCGGCCGTCCAGACGCGCCTTCAGGAAGAGCTGGACGACGTCCTGGGCGGACGTCCCATCGAGTTCGACGACCTGCCCAAGCTGGAGTACACGCGCCGCCTCATCGACGAGACGCTAAGACTCCACAGCGTCGCGTGGATGATGTCCAGGCGCGCGCGCACGGACGTGAACCTGGGCGGACATCTGATACCCGCCGGAACGGAGCTGCTGTTCAGCCCGACCACGCTGCACCGGGACCCGGCCCTCTACCCCGACCCGCTGCGCTTCGATCCCGACCGCTGGCTCTCGCCCCCGCCCAGGGAGCACTTCGTCCCGTTCGGCGCAGGGCCCCGCAAATGCATCGGCGTCCACTTCTCCTACATTCAGATGACGGTCATCGTCGCGACCCTGTCGGCCCGCTGGTCCGTGTCCCCCGTCCCAGGGACCCGCGTCCGCGAACGTGCCGCCGGTGCGCTCCGCCCGGATCATCTGCCGATGACCGTCCACCACCGTCCCGCGCGCTAGGGCCAGAGTGTGGGCTCCTCGTCATGCGACTCCGTTCCTTTCCCGAGGCCGCGTTTCCAGAGGCCGCTCAGCCTTCTGGGGACGGCCTGAATCGGCGTGGCCGTCAGGACCAGCAAGCCGAAGAAGGCGACGAGGGCCAGCAGCGGCACCGCGCCCCAGCCCGTGAGCACCGCCGCCATCGGCGCCGCGACGAGCCAGCCGATCACGCCTCCCGCCGCTCGCACGGCGTGCATGTGCGCCGCCGGGCCGGGGGCGCCCGCACTGATGTGGAGGATGCCGAGCACCCCGACGCCCATCGCTATGAGCCCGATCAGAACGCGCCCTGTGTCCAGGCGGAAACAGCGGAACACCGACATGGCGAAGAAGAGCATCACCAGGGGCAGCACGACCGAGAGCAGCCCGAAGCCGCCCCGGACGACGCGTTCGAGCGCGGCGGTCACCACGCCGCTCGGCCTGAACCAGGTGACAGAGGCCAGCAGGATCGACGTGCCGAGCAAGGCCAGAGCGGGACCGTCGCGGCGCCAGGCGGGGTCCATGTCCGAAGATCCGCTCCCGTAGGCACGGAACACCGATCCCACGCCGGCGGCGGTCCACTCGTAGAGCTTCAAGGGAAGGATCAAGGACGCCACCAGCGAGCTGTTCCCGCCGTGACGCGAACGCTGCGCGGCACCACGGCCGTTCCGCTTGGCAGGAGGACGGCGAGCCGGTTTCCGAGGCGCCGGCCGCTTCCGGCGGGAAGCGGGCACGGCACTCGTCTTGCGCCCTCGGTTCCCCCGGGGAGGCGTATCAGGTGGCGGCTCATCCGGCGCTGACTCCATCGGGATGGACGGGGTCGAGTGCGCTTCCGTCCCACCCGGCGTCCCGCCCGTGGGTTCGTATGGCGGAGAACCGGAGACCGGCGGTTCCGGATCGCGCACCGGCAACGGAGCCATGCGGGTACCGGTCGTCGCGCCTCCGGCGGCGCCCTCAGTAACGGTCCTGGCCGGAACAGCGGTCGAATGGGAGGTACTGGTCTCTGTGCTCAGCGTGGTGAGGCGGGTCAGGACGTCGGTCGCGGCAGGGCGGTCGGCGGGGTCCTTGGCGAGAAGGTCCAGGACCAGCCGCTCCAGGTCGGGCGGGGTGCCGGGGCGGACGTCCCGCAAAGCGGGCGGCGCCACGTGCAGATGCTGATGGATGTACGCGGCCATGGTGGGGCCGGTGAAGGGCGGATCGCCGGTGAGCAGCGCGTGGAGGGTGCACCCGAAGGAGTACATGTCGGACCGCTCGTCCGACCGCAGGCCCTGGTAATGCTCGGGCGCCACGTAGGCGGGAGTGCCGAGGAACTGCCCGGTCGGGGTCAGGTCGGTGGTGACGTCCGCGTACCGCGCGATGCCGAAGTCGCAGATCTTCACCCCGCCCTCGGCCAGCTCCATCAGGTTCGCCGGCTTGATGTCGCGGTGCACCACGCCCTTGCCGTGCGCGTACGCCAAGGCGTCGGCGACGCTCCTCATCAGCGATACCGCGCGCACCGGGGCGAGCCCGCCGGGGCTGTCGGCGAGAAGGGCCTTGAAGTCCCGTCCCTCCAGCAACTCCATTACGAAGTAGGGGCGTCCCTCGTGTTCGCCCATATCGTGGACGACGGTGATCCCGTGGTGCCCCAGCGACGCCGCCGACTGCGCCTCGCGCTGCAGCCGGGCGGCGAACTGCGGGGAGTCGCGCTGGGCCGGTGCCACGATCTTGATGGCGATCCGCCGGTTCAGTTTGAGGTCGTCGGCGACCCACAGCTCGCCCATGCCGCCCCCGCCGAGCCGGCGCGCGAGGCGGTACTTGCCGCCCAGCACCGCTCCCCGGTCCACCGCCCCCGCCTCTCCACGAGCACGACACCCGAGTCCCGGCTCGACGACGTCAGTTTCCCGTACATACACCGACAGGGGAATCGGTTCCACACAAAAGCCGCCCGCCCGGCTGTGGACGGTGGCGCGGTGCCGGGCGGGCGGGTCCTGGGCCGCGCGCTACCGGCGCGCGGCGTGGGCGGCGGCGAGGACCGTGGCGGCCAGGACGGCCGAGGACGCCACGTCATGCGGGGTGTAGCAGCTGCGTCCCACCCACAGCTCGGGGTACGGGCCGTCGAGGTGCGCTCGAAGGTAGCGGTACGCCGCGCTCCAGACCGGGGCGGGCACGCGTGCTCCCCGGCGGGCGAAGAGGTCCAGGTTGAGAACGGCGTAGGCCGTCTCCTCCGGGGTGCCGCGCCCGTACCAGCCCCACGAACCGTCCGGGCGGCGCGTACCGAGCAGCCACGACAGCGTCGGTTCCAGCGACGTCGCGTCCAACAGCAGCGGCGTCGCGCTCATCAGGGCGGACGTGACCTGAGCGGTCGCGTAGTACGGCGAGGCGTGCCACTTGTCGTACCACCACGCGTCCTCCCGGCGCGTCTCCAGAAGAAAGTCGACGATCTTGCCCATCGGGCGCACGTACCCGGCCGGACACAGCGCGAGGGCCTCCAGGACCCGGGCGTTCGGCGTGACCGAGCCGTCCCGCTCCCCCGGGTAGGTGAAGAAGCAGCGTTCGCCCTCGAACGCGAGCAGGCCGTCCAGCAGTCCCAGGACGTCGCGGCCCGCGGCGCGCAGGACGATGATCGCCATGGCGCTGTCGTCGGGGTCGGGCAGCGGGAAGCCGCCGCTCAGCCCGAGATGGCCGCGCGGGCCGAGCAGCTCCCGGAGCCGGTCCAGGCAGCGGGTGACCGCGGCCCGGCGGCGGTCGAGCAGCCGGGCCCGCCCCAGGTTGTGCAGTGCCCAGGCCAGTTCGAACGCCTCCGTCGGGTACAGCGACGGGACGCCGCCGTCCGGGAAGCGCCGGGCCAGGTCCTCCAGGTAGCCGAGCGCCGGTCCGCTCCCGCACGCCGCCCAGAGCGCGGCGGTCGCGGACGGCGAGTTGGCCAGCGACCCGTCCGGGCCGCTGAAGCGCGCGAGCGCGCGGAGACCCGGATCGGGCTCGACGGCCTCCAGGGAGTACATCAGCGACGTCGGATGGGCGAGCAGGCGTTCCCTCGGAATCAGGTCCAGCTTGGCCTGGCGGGTCTTGGCCAGCTCCGACCAGTCGCCGTACGGCAGGTCCAGGCCGCGCTCGAACGCCACGTCCAGCAGGAGCGGGACCGCCAGTTCGAAGCCCATCGTCTCCCCGGTGGGAGCGCTCCGCCAGTCGCCGGAGCGGTCCCGCAGGTACGCCAGCCCCGCCCGGACCGCCGCTTCCCCACCGGGCGGGGCGGGGCCGGGATCGGTCAGGGCCACGATCGCGGCCAGCGTGCAGACCGTCCGGTCGTGGGGCAGCTCGATCTCACCGCCCCACGAGCCGTCCGCGCGCTGGTGCCGCGTCAGCCAGTCCAGGGCCCTCGGGAACCGGACGGTCCCGTCCGGGGCGCGCAGCCGCGCCATCCACGCGGTGGTGTAGGCGCAGGGGCCGAACGAGCCGCCCTCCCCGAGCCGGTCCAGGAGCGCCGCGGCGCGTCCGGAGGCGTCGACGCGCGAGCTCACGCCCGCGCTCACGCCGCGTGCCCGGCGTCGGTGCGCTCGTAGTGCCGTACCGACCACAGGAGCTGGCGTTCCAGAGCGAGCGCGGGGCCCGGCACCGGGCCGAGCAGGGGCCGCAGCGCGCCCCGGCAGCGCGCGACGTGCCGGGAGATCCGGGCGCGGACCTCGTCCGGCGCGAGGCCGAGCGCGAGCGCGTCCAGGACGCCCTCCTCCCGCTCGCGGTGGTGGCCGCGCAGGTCGTTGGCCAGCCGCACGGCCAGGCAGGCGTCCCGCAGGGCCCGTCCCAGGATCGGTGACACCCCGCCCGGCCGCACGGCGTCCGGGCCGCCGGTACAGGCGAGCCCCGTACAGGCGAACGCGGTACCGGCAGGCGCGGTACCGGTGAGTGCGGTACCGGCGGGCACGGTGCGGGCGGCGCCGGTGCCCCCCGCGCCGCCGCAGGCCGGGCAGGGACACGACATGTCGGACCACATCGCCAGGACGAGCGGCGCGAAGGCGACGCTCGCGGCACCCTGCCGCAGGTACTCGTCGAGATCCGGAGGGGCCCCGCCCGACGCGACCCGGAGAGCGGCCTCGTACTCGAACAGGGCACCGGCCAGCGCCTCGTCGACGGCCCGCCGCCAGGACGGCAGGACGGCCGGGCACACGGCGACCGCGTCCCGCAGCTCGGCGAGCGCCGATTCCAGGGGGGCCGGACCGCCCGGGGACGTTCCGCGCACGATCGTCCCGAGCCGGGCCAGGCCGTCCCGCAGCCGATCGGGGTCGCGGCGGGCGGCGGAACCGTCCGTCCACGCGTCCAGCGCGAAGATCCACAGACCGGTCCGCACGGTCAGGTCGGCGCCGGCGGGAGACAGCCACGGCGCCACGAACGCGGCCGGCAGGCTGCACAGTGGCGCCAGCCCCGGATCGAACGGCGGGCCGAGCCGCCGCGCCCACCGCGCCGAACGCTCCGTCAGCCTCGCGGTGACGACGGCCGCGTCCGCGGCGGCGAGCACGTCCAGCATCCCGCCCTCCGGCACGGCGCCCTCCGGCACAGCACCGCCTCGCACCGAACTGGCCCGAACAGCACCATTCCGCACAGCACCGTCGAACTCGGCACCGTCGAACACCGTGCCGCTCCCTGTCGAGTCCGCGCCCATACTCGCCCCACCTATCTATTTGTGGTGAAATTCCGGAAACATGGCGGCCGGGAAGCCGCGCCCGGGAGGCCCCGTCCCGGCTCCGAGCCAACCGGGGGAAGGCGCGGACCGGGTCGCCTTTTGCCCGGCTCGTTCCACTTCCGGCATGCGGCTTTGCCACCTCTCCGCGAGGTATGGGCAACACCATGGAAAGGTAATTCGCCCTTCCCCGGCCCTGCCTTTCCATCGTTCGGGATCGTTCGGTCTACGTTTGCCCTCAAACTGCGCCGCGCCGGCCAACGGAGGAACAGAGACAGTGGAGGGACGAGCATGACGATGATCGAGGCACCGGCACGGCCCGCCGGAGCCGCCGGGCAGGTGCTGGCGCGCACCCGCGCGGTCTTCGAGCCCGCGCTGCGCGCGGCGGTGCACCGGCTGCCGACGCCGATCCGCCGCATCGCGGGCTACCATCTCGGCTGGTGGGACGCCGACGAGCGCCCGGTGGAGGTACCGGACGGGACCGGCAAGGCGATCCGGCCGGTGCTGGCGCTGCTGTGCGGCGCGGCCGTCGGCGGCGACGCCGCCGACGCGATCCCGGCCGCGGTCGCGGTGGAGCTGGTGCACAACTTCTCACTGCTGCACGACGACATCATGGACGGCGACCGGACGCGGCGGCACCGGCCGGCCGCGTGGACGGTGTTCGGGACCGCGCAGGCGCTGCTGGCCGGCGACTCCCTGCTGGTCGCGGCGATGGACACGCTCGCCTCGGACCGCCCCGAGATCGCGCCGCGCGCGCTGCACGACCTCGCGGCGGGGATGCAGGACCTGTGCGCGGGCCAGAGCGCCGACATGCGGCTGGCGTCGGGACCGGGCGCGACGCTGGACGACTGCCGGGAGGTCATCGCGGGCAAGACCGCGTCGCTGCTCGGGTGCGCGTGCTCGCTGGGCGCCATGTACGGCGGCGGCGGCGCCGCGCAGGTCCGGCTGCTGCGGATGTTCGGCGAGCGGCTCGGGCACGCCTTCCAGCTGGCCGACGACATCCTCGGGATCTGGGGCGACCCGCGGGAGACCGGCAAGCCCGCGCTGGGCGACCTCGCCCGCCGGAAACGGTCGCTGCCGGTGGTGGCCGCGCTCGCGTCCGGCACCGCCGCGGGCCGGGAGCTGTCGGCGGCCTACGAGGCGGGCGTGGAGTTCTCGCCCGCCGTGCTCACTCACCTGGCCGGGCTGGTCGAGCGGACGGGGGCCCGGCGGCTGGCCGCCGACCTCGCCGCCCGCAACCTCGCCGACGCCGTCGCCTGCCTGGACGCCGCCGTCCTGCGGCCCGGCCCGGCTGCGGATCTGCGCGCCATCGCCGACCTGGTGGGCGCCCGCACCGGCTGACCGGCGCCGGCTGCCCCGGGCCCGCCGACCCCGGCCGGGCCGGAGGCCGGGTTCGGCCGTTCTCCTTACCGCACGCATTTCCCCCGCTACGGTCGGAGGTCAGTGGAAGGCGGGAACGGCACGGGACGGTGACGGCTCATGGGCGGATCGGCGGCGGGCGCCGGGCGGCAGGGCGGGAACCTGCCCGCCGGGCTTTCGAGCTTCGTGGGACGGGCCGGTGAGCTCGCCGAGCTGGCGCGGCTGCTGGACGCCGCGCCGCTGGTGACGCTCACCGGCGTCGGCGGCGTCGGCAAGACCCGCACGGCGCTGGAGGCGGCGCACCGGATCCGCGGCCGGTTCGCCGACGGGGTCTGGCTGGTGGAGCTGTCCCGGCTGCGCGACCCGGTGCTGCTGCCGCACGCGGTCGCGTCCGCCATGGGCCTGCACGACCAGGGCACGCGCCCGCTGGCCGACGTGCTCGGCGAGTACCTCGCCGGCCGGAGCACGCTGCTGCTGCTCGACACGTGCGAGCACATGGCGGACGCGTGCGCCGTGCTGGCCGAGACGCTGCTCGCGGCGGCGCCGCGGCTGCGGATCCTCGCCACCGGCCGGCAGCCGCTCGGCGTCGGCGGCGAGCAGGTGCTGACGCTCGCGCCGCTGCCCGTCCCGGCCGAGGGCGAGGAGGACGCGGCCGGCGCCGCCGAGCACGACGGGGTGCGGCTGTTCGCCGACCGCGCCCGGTACGCGGTGCCCGGCTTCACCGTCGACGACGCCAACCGGGCCGTCGTGGTCCGGCTCTGCCGGCGCCTCGACGGGCTGCCGCTGGCGCTGGAGCTGGCCGCGCCGTGGCTGCGGGTGCTGCCGGTGGAGGCCGTCGCCGACCGGCTGGACGACCGGTTCCGGCTGCTCGCCCGCGGCCCCGGCAAGGAGCCGGGGCGGCACGAGACGCTGCGCACGGCGATCGGCTGGAGCCACGAGCTGTGCGGCCCGGCGGAGCGGCTGCTGTGGGCGCGGGCGTCGGTGTTCGCCGGCGGCTTCGACCGGCACACCGTCCAGGAGGTGTGCGCGGGCGGGCCGCTCGGCCACGCCGACGTCCCGCGCGTGCTGGCCCGGCTCGTCCACAAGTCGATCCTGGTGGAGGAGGGCACCGGACCGCACGCCCGATACCGGATGCTCGACACCGTCCGCGAGTACGGGGCGCGGTGGCTGCGCGAGCTCGGCGAGGAGCCGTCGATCCGGCGGCGGCACCGCGAGTTCCACATCGCGCAGGCCCGCCGCGCCTACGCGTGCTGGATGGGCGGCCGGCAGGTCGCCTGGTACGAGCGGATCCTCGCCGTGCACCCCGACGTCCGCGCGGCGCTGGAGAACTGCCTCGCCGAGCCCGAGGGCGGCGAGGCCCTGGAGCTGGCCGGGGCGCTGTGGTTCTTCTGGTACGCGTGCGGCTTCCAGCGGGAGGGGCGGCACTACCTCGAACGGGCGCTGGCCGCCTCGGACACGCCCGGCCCGCAGCGGACGCGGGCGGCGTGGGCGCGCGGCCTGATCACGCTCTCCCAGGGCGACCTCGCCGCGACCTGCGAATGCGTCGACACCTGCCGGGCCGGGACGGGACGGGCCGCCGCGACGGCGGCGGCGTTCCTGGAGGGGTCGGCGTTGACGCTGAGCGGTGAGAACGTCCGCGCGCTGGAGGTGCTGCGCGCGATGGAGCCCGACCCAGGGCGCGGCGGGGTGGAGGAGGCGGTCTGGTTCCTCGAACGCGGCGTCCGCGCGTTCGCGCACGTCCAGCTCGGGGAGCTGACCGAGGCCGCCGCGCTGGCCGAGGAGTCGCGGGCAGGCAGCGCCGAGCGCGGCGAACGCTGCCTTCAGGCGTGGGGCGACTACGTCCAGGCACTGGCCGAGCTCGGCCTCGGCCGTCCCGTCGCCGCCGCCGGGCACGCGCGCGGCGCGCTGGAGGGCAAGCGGCCCCTGCACGACACCTGGTTCATGGCGCTGTGCCTGGACGCGCTGGCGCTCGCGGTCGCCGCCGCGGGCGACGCCGAGCGCGCCGCGCGGCTGATCGGCATCGGCCAGCGGATCTGGCGGGCGCACGGACTCCCGCAGCTCGGCTCACCGCAGCTCGCCGCCAACCGGGCGGCCTGTGAGCGCGGGCTGCGGCGGATCCTCGGCGACGCCGCCTACGAGGCGGCCTACGCACGCGGCCTCCAGACCCCGCCCGAGGACGGCGTCGAATACGCGATCTCCGGCGCCGCCTGACCCCCGCCCTCGCACACCAAGGCCCCACTCTCAGCCCCGAGCCGCGGTCCACGACCACGGCGCCGCCGAGCGAACAGAACGCCGGGCAGGACGCCTCTCTACGGCGGAGACCCACGAGCCGCGCCCGCACGAATGCTCGCGATCGTTGGGTCGCGAGCATTCGGTGGCGGGGGCGGTCATGGATTCACGATCGCGCCGTCGTTGCCATTCGCTTACCCGTCCATGGGCATCGGCGCAGGACGCCTGGGCATCACAGACTCCGGGCGCATTCCGGGCGAATGGGGGGACAACAGCGATGTGGGACTACGCGGGCCGGGACACCGCCATCGACCTGGGCAGCGCCACCGTGCGGATGCACCTGAAGGACCGCGGGGTCGTCTGCCGGGAACCGTCCGTGCTGGCCCGCTCGCGGAGCACCGGGCGGATCCTCGCCCTGGGCGCCCCCGCCCTGCAGATGGCCGGGCGCAACCCGGACGTCAGGCTCGTGTACCCCGTCCGCGACGGCGCGCCGACCGACACCGACGAGACCGAGTACCTGATGCGGCACCTCGTCCGCACCCACCACCGGCGCTACTACATGGCGCGGCCCCGGCTGGTCATGACCGTGCCGAGCGGGCTCTCGCCGGTGTACTACCGCGCGCTGCAGTCCTCCGCCTACCAGGCCGGGGCGCGGCGCCTGGCGCTGGTCCCGACGCCCATCGCCGCCGCCGTCGGCCTCGGCATGACCGAGTCCGGCCCCGAGATCGCCGTCGTCGCCGACATCGGGGCGGACCTCACCGACGTCGGCGTCATCTCCTTCGGCGGCCTGGTCAGCTCGCACACCGCCCGCGTCGGCGGGTCCAGCCTGGACCGCGCGATCGTCGCACTGGTCCGGCGCGAGCACGCGGTGGTGCTGTCGGCGGCCGCGGCGGAGGCCGCCAAGCTCGCGGTCGGCGCCGTGCCCGCGGTGGGCCGCCATCCCGTCCGGCAGACCACCGTCGAGGGACGCGACGTCGCGACCGGGCTGCCCCGGCGGCTGGTGCTCACCACCACCGACGTCCAGCGGGCCATCGAGGGTCCCATCGGCCGGATCGTCGAGGCCATCGGCACCGCGCTCGGCGGCTGCTCGCCGGAGATCTCCGGCGAGTTGCTGAGCGCGGGCGTCACGCTGACCGGCGGCACCGCCCGGCTGCCGGGCCTGGAACGGCTGATCCGCGAGCGCACCGGGCTCAGCGCCTGGCTCGGCGACGACACCGGCGACGCCGCCGTGATCGGCGCCGCGGGCGTGCTGCGCGCCACCGGCGCCCGGACGCCCGCGCGCGACGGCACGCTCCACCAGACCCTCCCGGAGACCGTCCCGCAGCACTGAGGCGGCCGCGCCCGGGACCGGAACCGGGCGCCGCGCGACCGCGGATCGGCACTGGCCGGGGCATTGACGCCGGATCGGACAACCCGTCGGGGCAGGTGTCGGAATCCACGGGTGACCGGGTGGTCGTTTCGGTGACGCTCGCCGGTGCGCGGCGTCACGATGGGTGCATGGCCTTCCAGAGGATGACCGGCTACGACCTGATCAACCTCGTCCGGGACCTCGGGCCCGTGGCGGCGGTCCGCGACCAGGAGGCGGCCGAGCGGATGCGCGTCTATCCCAAGGTCGTCGGCGCGGGACCACCCGACTTCGGGGTCGCCGAGCAGTCCGGCCGCGCGTGGCGCATCCTGCGGCTCGGCGCGATGGAGCCCTACGGCGCGCGGGTCGACCTCGCCGTGCACCTGCGCGACACGGCCGCCGGGCGGGACCGGCGCGCCCGCGAGGAGATGCGCGCGATCGCCGACCGGTGCGACCCCGAGGTCGGCGAGGCCACCGCCGACAACGACTTCGCCGCGGGCGGCACCCGCTACCGGATCGTCCGTGTGCTGGGCTTCACGCGCTTCGGCGAGGACGGGCCGGAGCCCGCCCGCGCCACCGACACCGAGGAGGGCCCCCTCCGCTCGTTCCTCATCGACCCGACCGCCCCGGTCGGCCCGGCCGAGGCCGCGCTCCGGCTGGAGCTGCTGAGCCTCGTGCCCGCCGCCGGGACCGTCCCGGAGGGGCTGCGCCAGGAGGCGGTCACGGCGATCCGCGACCATCCGGGCGTGGTGCTGCTGCCACCGGAGTTCACGGTCGTCGAAGATCTCGACGACCGGTGGCGCCCCATCACCGGCGGGGACGGCCCGCAGGACGCCCGCGCCGCCCTCGCCCACTACTTCCGCGTCATCCTGCCGCGGTTCACACCGCCGGGCACGCCGCCGCCGAGCCCCGGCGAACTGGCCGAGTACGCCCGCGCCGCCGACCGGGTCGACGCCGACCGGGGCGTGGAGTTCGTCGCCTGCGGCCGCCGGTTCCGCGTCGTCCGGGTCGTCCGGATGATCCGCGTCGGACCGGACGGTCCCGAACCCGCGCGCCCGTCCGACGACGACCCCGGCGAGCGCTGACCGGCCGGGGGCCCCAGGCGCGGCCGTCCCGGACCACCGGAGGCCGGTGCCGGAAGCCGCCGCCCGTCGTCGGCGCCCGTCGTCGCCATGCCCGTCGTCGGCGCCCGTCGTCGCCGCGATGGCCGGTGCGCGTCACGAGGATGACCGGCGCGCGTCCCCGTGGTTAGACTCCGGGCCGACGACGGGGAGATCAGCATGAGCGACGCGCCCGAGCGTGAGGGCACCGGAAGGCCGCATCTGCGGGAGGTCTCCGAGGGGATCTTCGCCTACGTCCAGCCGGACGGCACCTGGTGGATCAACAACACCGGGGTCCTCGTCGGCGCCCGCGGCGTCACCAGCGTGGACGCCTGCTCGACCGAGCGCAGGACGCGCGCCTACCTGGAGGCGATCGGGTCGGTCACGTCCCGGCCCGTCCGGACGCTGATCAACACTCACCACCACGGTGACCACACCTTCGGCAACTACCTGTTCGCGGGCGCGACGGTGGTCGGGCACGAGGGGACCCGCGCGGGCGTGCTCGGCTGGGGCAAGCCGTTCGACGAGCCGTACTGGACGAAGGTCGACTGGGGCGGCATCGAACTGGAGCCGCCCTTCCTCACCTACACCGACGGCGTGACCCTGTGGGTGGACGAGCTGCGCTGCGAGGTCCGCTACACGGGGACGCCCGCGCACACCACCAACGACTCGATCGTGTGGATCCCCGAACGGCGGGTGCTGTTCTCCGGGGACCTGCTGTTCAACGGCGGCACCCCCTTCCTGCTCCAGGGGTCGGTGGCCGGGGCGGTCAAGGTCCTGGAGGAGGTCGTCGCGCCGCTGAAGGCCGAGACGATCGTCCCCGGGCACGGCCCCGTCGCCGGGCCGGAGCTCGTCGGCGACGTGCTGGGCTATCTGCGGTTCGTGCAGACCACCGCGGCGGAGGGCAAGGCGGCGGGGCTGTCGCCGCTGGAGGCGGCCCGCGAGACCGACCTCGGCGCCTACGCGGACCTGACCGACCCCGAGCGGCTGGTCGGCAACCTGCACCGCGCCTACGCCGAGATCGACGGGCTCGCGCCCGGCGGCGGCATCGACATGCTCGCCGCGCTGAACGACATGATCACCTTCAACGGTGGCCGCCCGCTCACCTGCCGCGCCTGACGCACCCGGGTATACCTACTCACCGGTAACCGAGTAGCGGAGCGGATGGGCCGCTCCCCCACCGCACGCCAGGCTGTCCGGCATGGACGGTTTGTACGCACTCAAGCCCTGGTACGCGGCGCGGCTCGGCGCCGTCCGCGCCGTGCTCGTCCGGCGCCGGGTCTCCCCGGACGCGGTGACCGCCGCGGGCGTCCTCGCGGGCGCCGCCGCCGGAGCCGCGCTGGCCCTCACC
>NZ_CAACVB010000110.1 GCF_900659635.1 Actinomadura roseirufa
CGGAGCCGTCCGGGAGTTCCTCGCGCTGTGCCGGCGCGCGGGCTGGCGGCCGGCCGCCCTCGGCGCCGGCGCGGACCTGCTGCCCGCGTGGGCGCCGCTGCGCTCGTTCGGATTCGGCGACGAGGTCGTGGTGCGGCCAGCCGCGTTCACACTGGCGGGACGGCGGATGCGCAACGTCCGCCAGGCGGTGCGGCGCACCGAGAACGCCGGGGTCACCACCGAGATCCTCGCCGAGCGCGACCTTCCGCCGGGGCTGCGCGCCGCGTTGCTGGACGTCGCGTCCCGCTCGCTGGGCGGCGCCGCCGAGCGCGGGTTCTCGATGAACCTGGACGAGCTGCTCACCGGCCACCACCCGGGCGCCGTCGTCGCGGTGGCCTACGGGCGGGACGGCCGGCCGGTCGCCTTCCAGCGCTACGCGGCGGCCGGGCAGGGCCTCAGCCTGGACGCGATGCGCCGCGCCCCGGGCGGCCCCAACGGCGTCAACGAACGGCTGATCGCCGACGTGATCGGCTACGCGGGCGAGCACGGCCACGCGGTCGTCTCGCTGAACTTCGCGGCGTTCCGCGAGCTGCTGGAGTCCGCGGACCGCACCGCCGCCGAGAAGGCGGGCTACCGCGCGCTGCACCTGCTCGACCCGCTGATCGCGGTCGAGTCGCTGTACCTGTTCGACCGGAAGTTCGCCCCGGAGTACCGGCCGCGCTCGATCGTCTTCCGGTCGTGGTCGGACATCGTGTGGCTGGCGGCGGCGCTGCTCACCCTGGAGTTCGGCCGGACGCGCCCCCCGCCTGCGGCCGCGGAACCGGTCGCGGAGCCCGTACGCCGTCTCGGCCGTTCCTGACCCGTCGCCGGCCGAATCCCGCGCCTCCATCGGGCCCCGGCGACCTGCGCGCCCAGTGCCTGGTCGAGGCCGCCTACGCCGCCCACGCCTGACGGGCCGGGCGCGCGGTAGCCTGCCCGATCATGGACGTACGCGACCTGCACCCGTGGCCCGCCACCCCTGGGGAGGCGGCCGCCGTCCAGGACGAACTGCGCCCCCTCCTCGACCTGGACGCCCCCGGGCCCGCGCGCCCGCGCACGGTCGCGGGCCTGGACGTCTCCTACGCGGGCGACGGCGGCGGCACCGGTTCCCGCCTCGCGGCGGCGGTCGTCGTGCTGGACGGCACGTCCCTCGAAGTGGTGGAGGAGTCGGTCGCCGTCGGCACCGCCGCCTTCCCCTATGTGCCCGGCCTGTTCGCCTTCCGTGAGCTTCCCGCACTGGTGGAGGCGCTGCGCGGCCTGAAGACCGTCCCGGACCTCCTGGTCTGCGACGGCTACGGCCTAGCCCACCCCCACCGGTTCGGGCTGGCCTGCCATGTGGGCGTGCTCACCGGGCTCCCGGCGATCGGGGTCGCGAAGACCGGCTTCGTCGGCGCCTACGACCCGCCGGGCCCACGCCGCGGCGACACGACCCCGCTCGTCGACGGCGGCGAGGTCGTCGGCCGCGTGCTGCGCACCCAGGACGGCGTCAAGCCGGTCTTCGTCTCCGTAGGCCACCGCACGGACCTCGACACGGCATGCCGCAACGTCCTCGCCCTCACCCCGGACTACCGCCTCCCAGAGACCACCAGACGAGCCGACCGCCTCTCCCGCTCGGCCCTCTAGGGCACCCATGACGCCCACCGCAAAGCCTGCGGCCCGCACGGCCCCAGAGCGGGGTAAGGGGGCCGTGCGGGCCGGAGACTTGTCTCAATCCAGAACCTCAGTCACGTTCGCTCTGCACTCCGCCTGTACACCTCCGCCGTCTTCCAATGTGACCCCCTCAAAGTAGGCCGCCCCAAGCCCCCCACCCAGCCCCTTAAGCCTCCCTTAGGGAACCGCTCAGAGAGCCTTATTCACGCTCCGTCCAGCAAAGTCCGGGGACGTCGCTTCGAGAGCCGCTCACCTGCGCAAACCCCTGAGCAGGGAGGAGACCACCCCATGGCCGTAGAAATCACGGACGACACGATGACCGCGACCGTCCACGGCAAGACCGTCACCACGGCGGAGCACCCCCGCCCGAGCGTGAACCACGAAGCCCCGGTCACGTCCGCCATCAGACGTGACCGGGGCTTCCGCATGCCCGCCTACGCGACCAGAATCGTGCATCTCGGCGGCGACGCCGGCCGGGCCGGCGCGCGGGCGGCCGCCGAGGTTCTGCTGCTCGCGCTGCTCGAACCGGTTCCCGGCGCCGCCTTCCAGGTGGCCATGCCCGTCGACCCACGGGCGGCGCCACTGCACGGGCCGTGGGTACCGCAAGCCCCGTGCCTTCGCCGAGGCCTTCCAGCGCGTCACCGGGCAGGATCCCGGCGTGTACCGGCTTCCCGCCGCCTCCTAGGCGCCGCGCGCCGGGCGGTCTCCGGTTGAACCGGGCGCCGCGGATATCTCCCCGTCACCCCAAAAGATCTTCTTGTGACCATGTGTAGTTGATCTGTTACTTTGGGTAGTGACCTGGCGGTAGTTCAGGCACAAACCTGGAGGTAGGGATGCATGTAGGGGTAAAGGTCAGCGCGAGCCTGCTGGCGGCGGTCGCCGGGACCGCGCTGAGCCTCGGTCCGGTCGCCGGGGCCGCGGAACCGCCGCCGAGTACCGATCAGACGCAGCAGAACGCTCCCGATCCCCGGCCCCAGGACGAGGAGGGCCACGGTCCGGGGGCCATCGAGGTCGAGGGCGCCGACGCCGCCCGGGCGCTGGACCGCCTCAACGACCAGGGCAAGCTGCGCGTGCGCCTGTGCCACGGCGTCGTGCTGCCTTCGGACGGGCTGAACGTCCGCAGCGGGCCGGGAACCGGCTTCCGGATCGTCGGCGTCCTGCCGCACAACGCACGCGTGACGACGGACTGGGACACCATCCAGCGCAGGAACGGCTATCTCTGGGTGCGGCTGGAGAACAGCGGCAACTGGATCGCCGACTACAAGGTCGGTAACGGCAACGGCAAGTGGTACGTCGGGTACTCCGACTGCTGAGCCGTGCGGCCCGCGGGCCGGTGTCTCCGCCAGGCGCCGGCCCCACCCGCGGGCCCGCTCGGAGTCCGACGCGTTGGCTAGGGTCCGGGCATGAGAATCGTGCCGTACGTCGGTGATGAGAAGGAAAGCCTGTGGGTGAGCCTCGACCGGCACCGCGACGCGGTGCTCTGGAAGCTCGGAGGGCTCGACGAGGAGCGCCTGCGCCGGCCGATGACCCCGTCCGGGACGAGCCTGCTGGGGGTGACCAAGCACCTCGCGGCGGTCGAGTACTCGTGGTTCTGCACGACGTTCGGACGCGAGACCGAGCCGCTGCCCTTCGACGAGGATGACCCCGAGGCCGACCTGCGGGTGGAGCCCGGGGAGACCGCCGAGGGCGTCATCGCGTTCTACCGCCGGGCCCGCGCCGCGTCCGACCGCGTCATCGGCGCGCTGGAGGTCGGCTCCCGCGGCACGTCGTGGTACGGCGAGACCGTGACACTGCGCTGGGTGCTCATCCACATGATCGAGGAGACCGCGCGGCACGCCGGCCACCTGGACATCATCCGGGAGCTGCTCGACGGCGCGACCGGCGATCACCTTCGCGACCCGTCCTGAGCCCGTACCCGGCGATCGGCCGGTGTCAGGGGCGGGAGTGGCGGCGGCGGACGAGGCGGCGGGACCGGCGGGCCGGCGGCAGCCACTTCGTCCGGAACCACATCTGCACGTGGGCGCCGCCGAGGACGCTGCGGTGGATGCGCAGGTAGCCCCCGGTGGACTCGGCGGCGCGGCGGGCGATGTCGAGGCCGAGGCCGGTGGAGCCGCCGCCGCTGCTGCCGCGTTCGAGGGCGGCGGCGGGGTCGGCGATGCCGGGCCCGCCGTCGGCGACGAGGATGCCGGTGACGCCCTGCCCCTGGTGCAGCGTGACGGCGAAGCCGGTGCCCTCGGCGGTGTGCCGGAAGATGTTGCCGAGCAGCGCGTCCACGGCCGCGGCCAGCTCGGTCCCGGGCAGCGGCAGCGCGGCGGGCCGCTCGGCGCCGATCAGTTCGCACGCGCGGCCCTCGTCCTCGGCGAGGACGGACCAGAACGCGACCCGGTCGCGCAGCACCTTCGCCGCGTCGCAGTTGCCCCGCGCGGTCGGCCGCCGGACGGTGCGGATGATCTGGTCGACCTCGCGCTCGATGCGGTCGACGGCCTCGCGGGTCTGGTCGGGCACCGGCCCGTCGCCGAGGGCCTCGGCGTTCAGCCGCAGCGCCGCCAGCGGGGTGCGCAGCCGGTGCGACAGGTCCGCGGCCATCTCCCGCTCGGCGGCCAGCAACTGCACGACGTGGTCGGCCATGGCGTTGAACGCCAGGCCCGCCTCGACCAGCTCGGGCGGCCCGTCCGGCTCGATGCGCACGCTCAGCTCGCCGTCGCCGAACGCCGCGGCGGCCTCGGCGAGCCGCCGGGTCGAGCTGATCATCCGGGCGCCGAGCCGGTCGGCGACGCCGACGGACCCGGCGACGAGCGCCGCCGCGACGGCGGTCATGACGAGCCACGCCTTGCCGACGCCGCGGGACAGGTCCGCGTCGGGCAGGAACACCTCGACGACGGCGGTGCGGCCCGCGTCCAGCGAGACCGGCTGCAGCAGCGCGTAGCCGCCGGAGACGCGGGCGGTGTAGGAGCGTCCGCGGCGGCCGGCCTCGGCGACCTGCTCGGGCTGGGCGGCGACGTCGCCGCGGGGGGCGGCCGGGACGAGCCCGCCGGACGGCATGTGCACGGTCATCCGGTGCGCGGCGCCGGCCTGGCTGCTGGCGACGGCGCGCTCCAGCGCCGCGGGGTCCTCGGTGACGACCAGCACCGGGCCGAGCGCGCTCGCCTGCCGCTCGGCGGCGGTGAGCGCGCGGTCCCGGGCGATCTCCCGGACCGTCAGCGCGAGCGGGATGAGGAAGGCCAGGGCGACCATCGAGGTGACGGCCAGCGACACCAGGACGAGGGTGCGCCTCACGCCGGCCGGCCCGTCACCGCCGGCCCGGCTCGGCCAGCCGGACCCCGACGCCGCGCACGGTGTGCAGGTAGCGGGGCGCGGCGGCGGTCTCGCCGAGCTTGCGCCGCAGCCAGGACAGGTGCACGTCGATGGTCTGGTCGTCGCCGTAGGCCTGCCGCCACACCTCGGCGAGCAGCTCGCGGCGGGCCACGACCCGGCCGGGCCGGGCCGCGAGGTAGGCCAGCAGGTCGAACTCGCGGCGGGTCAGCTCGAGCGGCTCGCCGTCCAGCAGCGCCTCGCGCCGGTCCAGGTCGATGTGCAGCCCGCCGACGCTGAGCTCGGCGGTCGGCCCGGACCGCGCCGACCGGCGCAGCACCGCGGCGAGCCGGGCGCTGAGGTGCTCGGCGGAGAACGGCTTGATGAGGTAGTCGTCGGCGCCCGCGTTCAGCAGCCGGACGATCTCCGGCTCGTCGTCGCGGGCGGTCGCGATGATGACCGGCACGTCCGACACCCCGCGCAGCATCTTCAGCACCTCGGCGCCGTCGAGGTCGGGCAGCCCGAGGTCGAGGATCACGACGTCGGGCGGCGCCTGCGTGACCTCGCGCAACGCGTCCATCGCGGTCCCGGCGCTGCGGACGACGTGGGACCGCGCACCCAGCTCCCTGATCAGGGCGGAGCGGACGTTCGCGTCGTCCTCGACCACCAGAACACTCGCCATGGCGGAACCGTATGCCACCATATGTCGATGCGTCGCGCGATGTCGTATGTTGCCCCGTGGGCGGGGGTGACGACGCTCGCCGTGACGCTGTCCTGGCTGGGCGTGCGCGGCGTGGTCCGCGACACGCTGTCGGAACGGGCGGCGCCGATCGCCGGGCCGGTCATCCACGCGAGCCCGTCGATCCTGCCGGGGCAGACGAGCATCGGCTCCCCGGCGGTCCGGCCGGGGCCCGCGGCGGGCGTCGACCAGGGCCCGCGCCCGACGCCGACGCCGGCGCGGTCTCCGAAGTCGTCACCGAAGCCGACCGGGCGCCCGCCGCGCCCGCCGGGTCCGGTCCGCAGCTACGCGACGCTGGGCGGACAGGCCGCGATGGCCTTCTCCAACGGACGGGTCCGGCTGGTGTCGGCGACGCCCAACCCCGGGTACGAGACGCGTGTCACGGAGACGAGCTGGTTGCTGCGCGTCGACTTCCTCACCGAGAGGCACACGTCGTCGGTCATAGCGTCCTGGTACCAGCACCCGCCTACGGTGAGCCTGTACGAATACTGACCGTGTCCCTCTCCGACCGGGTCATCCGACCGCGTTCATCCAGCGGTCCAAGAGCACCTGCTTCGGTACGACGAACATGGCCGATGCCTCAACCGTGACGCGGCCCTCCGGTCCGGTGATGGAGCCGTCGGCGTAGACGCGGCGCCCCTCGGCGCGGGTCGCCTTCGCCTCCACCGAGAGCGGGACGCCGAGCGGCGTGGGCCGCCGGTAGCGCAGGTCCAGGGTCGCGGTCATGCCGGGGGTTCCGACGGCCGCCGCCGCCATGCCGAGGACCTGGTCGAGCACCATCGCCGAGATTCCGCCGTGGACGTGCGCGGGCGGCCCCTCGTAGACGGGTCCGAGCGTGAAGACGGCGCGTGCGACGCCCTCCGGGGTCACTTCGATGTCGACCGGGGGCGCGATGGGGTTGAGGGGTCCGGCGACGGGATTCGCGACGAATCCGCCGAGGTCGAGGGCATCGGACAGGTCGAGCGGCGGGGCGTGCCGGCGCACGGCCGCGAGGCGCTCGGTCAGCACGGCGACCTCGTCGGCGACCGCGGCGACCTCGGCGGGGTCCACGCCGCTGAGCACGGTCGCCTCGGTCAGCTCGCGGACGCGCGCGGCCAGCACCGCCAGCGCCTTCGTCTCGTCCGCCGCGAGCCTGCGCCGTCCCGCCGGTTCCCCGCCCATGGCACCCCCTTAGCCGAACGTGATTCTAAGAGATCGGGGCGCGGGGCGCACGCCGGGGGCGGCGTCGGACGGGCGGGTGCCCGGACCGCCGGAACGCGGGCCGCGCTTCACCCTGGCATGATTCCTGCAACGTGATGACCGCAACAGGACGGCGCTTCCGCCGCGACGGTGCCCGTCCGATCCACGACGACGCTCCCGCGCGAGAAGGAATCCCCTGTGACCGCTCCCCCTCCGCCGCCACCCGGCGCCGCCGATCGGCCGCCGCCCTACCACTCCCCCTATGGGCAGCCGCCCGGAGCGCCTCCGGGACCACCGCCCGGCGGCCCTCCCGGCGGAGGCATGCCGCCCGGCGGAGGCTACGACCCCCGCTGGGGCTACGGGCCTCCGGGCGTCCCGTACGGACCGCCCGGACAGACGCAGAACCAGGACACGACCTGGGCGATCTTCGCCTACCTCGGGGTGCTCCTGCTCGGCTTCCTCGCCCCGCTGGTCATCTACCTGGTCAAGAAGGGGGAGTCGGCCTTCGTCCGGTTCCACGCGGCCCAGGCGCTGAACTTCCAGATCACGCTGCTGCTCCACCTGCTGGCGGTCGCCGCCGTCTGCGCCCCGGTCGCGATCATCGCCGAGAACCCGGTGTTCCTCATCCCGCTCATCGCCCCCTATCTGGAGATGCTGCTCGGGCAGTGGGTCTTCCTGATCGTGGGCGCGGTCAAGGCGGGCAAGGGCGGCTACTACCGCTTCCCGGCGTTCTTCTGCTTCCGCATGATCCGCTGATCCGGGGCACGGTCACCGGACCCGGCGGGCGGGATCACCGAGCGGCGGCCGCCGGCCGGCCGTCCTCGGACGCGAAGGCGCAGACCGCCGCGGTCGCGTCATCGTGGATCTTGCCCCTGGGCCAGCGCGCACCGCGCGGGTCACCGCGCTCCGCCTCCCGTGTCCGGGCGATCAGGGCGCCGGGCCCCGACTCGTCCGCGAGGCGGGCCACCTCCGCCCAGCCGGTCAGCCGGAACCGGTCGACGAGGCGGGTCGCGCCGTCGGTGAGCAGGAACGCGCGCCGCAGCTCCCGGACGGGCACGGTCCCCGTGATGGCCGCGTCCGCCACGGCGGGATCGGCCGCCGCGAAGGGCGGCCCTCCGGTGATCTCCCGTAGGCCGTCCGGACCGTCCAGCAGCAGCGTCGAGTCGGCGAGGACGAGATAGTCGACCACCTCGCCCCGGACCCGCAGTGCCAGGACGGTCGCCGCCGGCGTGGTCACGGCGGCCAGATCGCAGCTCCCCCGGTGCGCGGCGGCCACGTCCGCGATCGCCCCCGCCAGCCTCGCGACCAGCGGCCGCGCCGCCGGCCGGTGCGCGCCCTCGGGCGGGCCGACCGGCGGCCCCGCCTGCGGCGCCTCGCCCAGCCCGTCCAGCATCCTCGCCAGCAGCCGGGTGCCGAGCGACCGCGCGTACCACGCGGTGCCGTGCACGCACCCGAGATCGGTGCCGAGCGGCAGGCCGCACCCGTCGAGCACGACCACGGCCCCCGCCGCGGCCGCGACGAAGTCCTCGTTGCGTCGCTCTGGACTTCCCTGCTCCGTCACCCACGTCACCCGCATCGCAGCCACCCTCCCGCGCGGAGCATGCCACAGGCCGGACGCCGACCGCCCCGGCGCCGCCTCTCAGTTCAGGCGGTGCCGGACGCGCCAGAGGCCGAAGGCCGCCAGCAGGCCGCTGAGAAGCAGGTAGAAGCCGGCCTCTAGGCACTGGAACGTCCAGTAGCGGTCACCCGGCTGATAGGTGATCTCGATGTGCAGGTCGAGCTCACCGAGGCAGACGGCCGTGTCACCGAACCTGCCCCCGGCGCCCGTCTTGGGCGGGGAGTTCAGGCAGGCGTTGAAGCGGCCCTCGCCGAGGGGACGGCCGTCGGCGGTCAGCAGCGCACTGGTCCCGCTGATCCACGCGCCGGGCTCGTCCGGCAGGGTGACGCCCCCGACGACCGCGCCGCCGCCGATGCTCCCCAGCGACCTGACCCGGTTGACGGCGTCCGCCGGCATCGCCATGGTCGTCGTCTTCGGCGGCACGAGGTGCGGGCGGACCATGGTGGGGACGAGGAACTGGACGGCGATGAACGCGGCCATCGTCACGGCGATCGCGGGCACCGCCCGGCGGACCACCAGGCCGACGACGGTCCCGAGGGTGACGGCGAACAGGGCGTAGGCGGCGGGCGCGATGTTGCGCGCGCCGAACAGGATGGTGTCGAACCGGTTCGCGCTCGCCTCGTCGACCGGGTGCGCGGCCCAGGTGAGCAGGGCACCGGCGACGCCCGCCGCCGCCACGGCGGCCAGGCCGACGGACAGGAGCTTGACGCCGAGCCAGCGGCGGCGCGTCACGCTCTGGTTCCAGACCAGCCGATGGGTTCCCGTTTCCAGCTCCCGGGCGACCAGGGGCGCGCCCCAGAAGGTGCCGAGAAGGGCGATCCCCAGGGCGAGCCCGGCGGCGAGGAACAGCATCGTGTCGCGGTAGCGGGCCTGGAAGTCGGCGAGCGCCGGGGCGCAGTCGCCTCCGCTCCCGCAGTGACCGCGCGCCGAGGAGTAGGCGTGGCGGACGTCCTCGCCGAGGTAGAGCATGTAGGCGGCGAACAGGCCCACCGCGACGGCGGTGACGAGCGCCTGCACGCGGAACTGGCGCCAGGTCAGCCAGATCATCGCGATACCTCCTGGCGTGAGCCGGTGTGGGAGACGGTCTGGGATTCGGCCCGGCTCATGTAGGCCAGGACGAGCTCCTCAAGCGTGACGGGCTCGGACGGCCACGACGGCGGCGCCGGAACCCCGCGATCCGGCACGTCGAGGCGCACCACCGCGCGGCTGTGGCGGTCGTCGTGCGTCGTGCCGATCAGCTCGGCTCCGGGGGGCGGCGCCGCGAGCCGGCCGCGCGGCGCGACCAGCGCGCGGTGCCCGGCCAGCAGGTCCCCGACGTCGCCCGCGACCTGGACGCGCGCGCCGCACAGCACGATGATGTGGTCGCAGACCCGCTCGACGTCGCCGAGCAGGTGCGAGGACAGCACGGCCCCCGCGCCCAGCTCGCTCACGAACCGCATCAGGTTCTGCAGGAACCCCTGCCGCGCGAGCGGGTCCAGCGCGGCGGCGGGCTCGTCGAAGATGAGCAGTTCGGGGCGCTTGGCCGCGGCGATCGTCAGCGCGAGCTGGGCGCGCTGGCCGCCGGAGAGGCCGCCGGCCCGCTGGTGCGGGTCCAGGCCCGCCTCGCGTACGCGGCGCTCGGCGAACGCCATGTCCCATCCCGGGTTCAGCTTCGCGCCCAGCCGCAGGTGGTCGGCCACGCTGAAGGACCGGTACACCGGGGCGTCCTGGGCCATGAAACCCACGCGCGCCAGATGCGCGGCGTCCGCCGCCGGACGCGAGCCGAGCACCCGCAGGCCGCCCGACGTCGGCTCGATCAGCCCGCAGGCCAGGTGCAGCAGGGTCGACTTGCCCGCGCCGTTGGGGCCGACCAGTCCGATGATCCGGTCCGGCGGGACCGTGAGGTCGACGCCGTCCAGCGCGGGCCGGCCGCGGCGGCCGTATCGCTTGGTGAGGCCCTCGGCGTGCAGAACCGGGGGCCGGGATTCGTCGTGAGGCATGGTCCGATCCTCGGCGGGCGCGCCGGGCCGGGACATCGGCCCAAAGCACCCTTCACCACCCGGGCGGCGGTACTTTCGGCCGGTACGGCGCGCGGGGGCGGGCGTCAGGCGCCCTCGACGATCCGGTTCTCCCACGCCCACGCGACGACCTCGACGCGGTTGCGCATGCCGAGCTTGGCCTGGACGCTCGCCATGTGCCCCTTGACGGTGCTCAGGGAGATGAACAGGTCGGCGGCGACCTCCTGGTTGGTGCGCCCGCGGGCCACCGCCCGGACGACCTCCAGCTCCCGCTCGGTGAGCGGCGGCGCGGGCCGGTCCCGCCCCGCGGGCCGGGTGGCCTCGGTCAGATGCCGCAGCAGCCGGACGGTGACCGACGGCGACACCAGCGCCTCCCCGTTCACGGCGGCGCGCACCGCCTCCACGAGCAGCGCGGGACCGGCCCCCTTGAGGACGAAGCCGACGGCTCCGCCGCGCAGCGCGCCGTAGACGTACTCGTCGAGGTCGAACGTCGTGACCACGACGACGCGCAGCGGGTCGGCCGCGTCCGGGCCGGCCAGCGCCCGGGTGACCTCGATGCCGTCGAGTCGGGGCATCCGGATGTCCACCAGGCACACGTCCGGACGCAGCCGCCGCGCCGCCTCGATCGCCTCGACGCCGTCGGCCGCCTCGGCGACCACCTCGATGCCGGGCCGGTCCTCCAGGATGAGGCGCAGCCCGCGGCGGATCATCGCCTGGTCGTCGGCGATCAGCACCCTGATGGTCATCCGGTCTCCCCGGCCCCGGGCAGGGGCAGGGCGGCGCGGACGGACCAGCCGCGCCCGTCCCGGGGGCCGGCCTCCAGCGTCCCGCCGAGCGCCTCGACGCGTTCGCGCATGCCGAGCAGACCGTACCCGCCGGCGGCGACGCCCCTGGCTCGCGCCGGAGCGCCGGGGGCGTCGTCGGCGACCTCGACGGCGACGGCGGCGCCGTCGCGCCGGACGGTCACGACGACCGACCGGGCCAGCGGCGCGTGCCGCGCGACGTTCGTCAGCGACTCCTGGACCACCCGGTAGACGGTGCCCGCCACCTCGGGCGGCCAGTCGCGGTCCTCGTCCGCCAGGTGCAGCCGCACCGCCGGGCCGGTCCGGCCGAAGCGCTCCACCAGCTCCTCCAGCCGCTCCGGGCCGGACGACAGCGGCGCCGCGTCGCCGGCGTCCCCGGGGTCGCGCAGCAGGCCGACGGCGCGGCGCATCGCGGCCAGGGCGTCGGCGCCCGCGGTCTCGATCTCGGTGAGGGTCCGCGGCACGTCCTCGGGCCGCCGACGCGCGACGACCTGGGCCGCCTGGGTCTGGATCAGCATGCTCGCGATGTGGTGGGCGACGACGTCGTGCATCTCGCGGGCGAGCGCGAGCCGTTCCTCCCGCCGCACCCGCTCCGCCGTGACCCGCGCGCGTGCGGCGGGCAGCCGCAGCGAGAGCCCGGTCACGACGGCCGCGCACCAGCACAGGAGCTCGATGTCGGCCACCGAGGAGCCGCTGGAGGACGTCCGGGCGGCGATCTCGCCTGCCACGGCCACGGCGAGCCCGCCGCCCGCGACCGCTCCGGCGGTCACCGGCGGCAGCGTCCGCACCACGAAGCCGACCAGCACGGCCAGGCCCAGCGCCATGGCCGGGCCCGGCTCGCCGGGCAGGTGGAGCAGCCGGGCGGCCGGGACCGCGGCGGCCGCCACCGCCAGCGCCAGGGCCGTGGTCCCTCTCGGCCACCGGTTCCGGAGCAGGGCCAGGACGCACACCGACGCCGCCGCCGCGCTCCCGGGCGGCCAGTACTCCGCGCCCCAGCTCGTGGCGACGGCGAGGGCCTGGACGGTCACGGCCGTCAGGAACAGCGCGCCGAGCCCGGTGGCCGTACCGAGTCGCGCCCGATGGTTTCCACTGTGCATGCGGCTCAGGCTTGGCGACGCGTGTCTCACGGACAACCGGCCGAAAGCATGGTCTTGCCCGGCCCGCGCCGTACTTTGAGCCGGTTCCGCGACGGCGGCGCGTGCCTCATGGCCCTTCCGGCGTGCCGGCGCCGTCCAGAGCGGCCTTGACGAACCAGGCGATCGACGGCGACCGGCTGCCCTCCTGCCAGAGGGCCAGGGTCCGGTACGGTGCCGCGTCGCGCACCGGACGGTACGTCACGTCCGGGCGGACGTTCCTCTCGGCCAGCGAGGCGGGGACCAGCGCGACGGCTCGGCTCAGGGCGACCACCTCCAACAGCTGGGCGGTGTCGCGCACGACCGGCCCGTCGCCCGGACGGTCCGGGTTCCCCAGCCAGTAGTCGCGGTCGACGACGCCCGGCGGACTCCACCGGGGCGCCGGCTCACCGGCCAGGTCGGCGATATCGAGGACGTCGCGCGCGGCCAGCCGGTGCGCGGGGGCGAGCGCCGCGACGCGCGGTTCGGTGGCCAGCAGCTCGGTGTCGAGGCCACGGCCGTCGAAGCATCCGGCGATCGCCACGTCCGCGCGCCCGTCGCGGACCATGTCGGCCTGCTCACCGAAGCCGCTCATCACGATCTGGAGCTCCGGGGCGCCCGGCTCCGCGCGGAAACGCTCGCCGATCCGGCGGAGCAGGTCCGTGGCCACCCCCGGCTTGGCGGTGACCACCAGGCCCCGGCCGGGACGTCCCGCGCGCCGCGTCCTGCGGACCGCCCTTTCGAGGGCGCCGAGGACCACGGCCGCCTCCTCGGCCAGCGTCTCGCCCGCCCGGGTGAGCGCCGGCCGGGGTCCCGTGCGATCGAGAAGGGCGACACCGAGCCTGCGCTCCAGCCGCCGTATGGCCCGGGACAGGGGCGGCTGCGCGATGCCGAGCCGCTCGGCGGCGCGGGTGATGTTCAACTCCTCGGCGACGGCACGGAAGTAGCGCAGTTCACGGATCTCCGGCTCCGGCATACCGCCAGGGTATGGCGCCCCACCCACTCGGTCCTTCCCGCCCGGAGCCCCGGCTGCTGGGGTGGACGCATGAACACGAACGAGGTGGCGCTCGTCACCGGCGGCAACAGGGGAATCGGCCTGGAGATCGTCCACCGGCTGGCCCGGCAGGGCCTCACCGTGTATCTCGGCGCCCGCAGTCCCGAGCGCGGGAACGCGGCCGTCCGGGAACTGAAGAACGCGTCGGCCCCGGCGCGCGCCGGGGCGGGGCTCGACATCCGGTTCGTGCGGCTCGACGTGACCGATCCGGAGTCCGTCGAAACGGCCGTGCGCGGGGTCGAGACCGAGACGGGACGCCTGGACGTGCTCGTCAACAACGCCGGGATCATGGTCGAGTGGGGCATCGCGGTCCCCGACGTCACGGCGGCTCATCTGCGCGAGGTGTACGAGGTCAACGTCTTCGGAGTCGTCACGGTGACGTCGGCCTGCGTGCCGCTGCTGCGCCGCTCCCCCAATCCGCGGATCGTCAACATGTCCAGCGGGCTCGGGTCGCTCACCGTCCTGAGCGCCCCGGCCGATCCCGGCTCGGCCCGGCGCTTCCTGGCCTACGGCTCGTCCAAGGCGGCGCTCAACGCCCTGACCCTGATGTACGCCGACGCCCTGCGCGCCGACGGCATCAAGGTCAACGCCGTCAGCCCCGGCCTCGTGCCGACCGGCCAGAACGCCGCCGCGACCTTCCCCCGCGGCGACCGCACCACGGCCGAGGGCGCCACCGTCCCGGTCCTGCTCGCGACGATCCCGCCCGGCGGCCCGTCCGGCGTCTTCCGCGGCCCGGACTCGCTGGACGAGGTCATCCCCTGGTGAGCAGTGGTCCTCAGCCGTCACGCGAGCCCGTCGGCCGAGCTTGCGATCAACACCGCCCGGTCGTCGATGGCGGCCACGGCCCGGACGGGGGCTCCGTCGGCGGCGGCGAGGGCGAGGGGGAACAGGGAGACCTCGACCGAGCGGCCCGCCGCCTGGGCGTCCAGGAGGCGGGGCAGGTTGTTGAGGTTCTCGGCGATGACCGCTCCCGCGCCGCAGAGAACGCGGTGGGCCTCCAGGGAGAAATCGTCCGAGCCGGGAGGCGGTGTCGGGTCGACGCTCAACGCGTCGATGCCGACGGTGCGGACCCCGGAGCCGACGATCGCCTCGGCGGTCTCGCGCGTGAGGTACGGGTGGGCGAGATAGGCGTCGGTGGCCCAGTGGTCCGACCAGCCCGTCGCGATGAGGAGGACGATGCCGGGGGCGAGTCCCTCCGGGAGGGCGTCGGGAGTGATGGGCGCGCGCGGAGCGAGGTCGCGCACGTCCATGACGGCGGCGGGGCCGGTGAAGCGTTCGAGGGGCAGTTCGTCCAGACGCGGGAGGGCGTCGTCGATGTGGAACGGGGCGTCGACGTGGGTACCGGACTGCGAGCCCAGGTGAAGGCGCAGGACGTTCACGCCGTGGTCGGCGACCGTCAGGGCGGGGACGGCCTCCACTTCGGGATCGCCCGGGTAAACGGGCATCCCGGTGGCGATCGGCCATGACAGGTCGAGGAGCTCAACGGCCATGACGCCGATTATCCCGGGTCCGTGCCGACCCGATAGCGTGACGGGGTGTTGCCTCATGTGACAGCCATCCGTTACGTGACGCCGCTGCGTGAGGGCGGGTCGCTGCCGGGCGTCGTCGAGGCCGACGACCTCGGGACGTACGTCATGAAGTTCCATGGCGCCGGGCAGGGCCGCAAGGCCCTCATCGCCGAGGTGATCGCGGGTGAGCTCGCGCGCCGGGTCGGCCTGCGGGTCCCCGACCAGGTGCTCATCGACCTGGATCCGGCGATCGGACGGCATGAGCCCGATCCCGACGTGCAGGATCTGCTCAAGGCGAGTCCGGGCTGGAACCTCGGGGTGGACTTCCTGCCGGGGTCGCTCGGGTTCGACCCGCTCGGGTGGAGGCCCGATCCCGCGTTCGCGTCGCGCGTCCTGTGGTTCGACGCGTACATCGGCAACGTGGACCGCAGCTGGCGCAACCCCAACCTGCTCGTCTGGCACCGGGACGTGTGGCTGATCGACCACGGCGCGAGCCTGATCTTCCATCACGCGTGGGCGAACGCGACACGGCTGTTCTCCGGCCCGTACGACCTCGACGACCACGTGCTGACGCCGTTCGCGACGGAGCTGGAGGCCGCCGAGGCCGACCTGGCGCCGCGGATCACCGAGCCGCTGCTGCGCGAGGTGATCGGGCTGGTGCCCGACCACTGGCTGGACGGCGAGCCGGGGTTCGCCGGCCCGGCGGCGCTGCGGGACGCCTACCTGGAGATCCTGCTCCCCCGCGTCGGCAAGCCGCGCGACTGGCTGCCGGACCTCGACGTGCGGCACCGCGCGCGCAGCGCGGACGGGCGGCGCGGCGAGAACCGCCCGGCATGGCTGGACGGCTCCTCATGAGCAACATCCGGACGGCCGCCGAACCGACCGTCTTCGAGTACGCGGCGCTGCGCGTCGTCCCGCGCGTCGAACGGGGCGAGGTCATGAACGTGGGCGTGGTCGTGTACTGCCGCGCCTTGGACTATCTGGGGTGCAGAACCCACCTGGACGAGCGGCGGCTCCTGGCCTTGGACTCGTCACTGGACCTCGAAGGGGTCGGCACCGCCCTCAAGGCCGTGGACGCGATCTGCTGCGGGGGCGAGCGCGCCGGGCAGGCCGCGGCCGAGGCGCCCGGTGCGCGGTTCCGCTGGCTGACGGCGCCGCGCAGCACGATCGTCCAGCCTGGGCCGGTCCACGCCGGCCTCACCGCCGACCCGGCGGCGGAGCTGGAACGCCTGCTGGACCTCCTCGTTCTCTGAGACGCCGTCCTCCGAGACGCCGTTCTCTGAGACGTGCCCTGATACACCGCGGGCGGAGCCGGGCCGGGCCCCGCCCGGTGTCCGGGGCGGGGTCAGTCCCATTCCCAGCGGATGCCGTGGTAGCCCGCCGCCATGCCGAACTCGATGAAGTGGACGCTGTGGTAGCTGGACATCCGCAGGTCCGCCGAGTCCTTCAGGGCGGTGTGGCCGTCCGGACGCCACGTCCGGTAGCACCGTGCGGGAAGCATCGCCGGGTGGAAGCGCACCTCGATCAGGAACTCGTGCTGCGGGGTGCGGAATCCGCGGCCCTCCTCGGTGACGGGCGGCCCGGTCTCGTCGAAGCCGAACCCGTACTCCAGCAGGTAGGTCTCACCACGGCCGAGCGCCCGGTCGAACAGCAGCTCGGCGGCGATGAGGCCGCTGGCCTCGTCCATCCGGACGCGGCCGAACCGGCAGCCGCGGGCGATGCGCGAGGACGGCAGGATGCCCTGCGGGTGGTGGTACACGGTGATCCACCGGTCGACGCCGCGCTGCTGCGCCTGGAAGACCGCGCGGGTGCGCACCTCCAGCAGCTCACGGCGGCGCCCGATGACGTGCTGGTCGTGCAGGCTGAGCCCGGTGAGCTGCCGCTCGCCGCGGTCGCCGATCTCGTCCAGCAGGTCCTTGACGCCCGGTTCGGGGCACAGCTCCTCGACCGGCAGCCACGGCCCGGCGGACCGCTCGGCGGTCGGTTTCAGCAACGTCAGCAGCGAGTGCCGCGGCAGTTCGAGGATCACCTCCAGACCGCGCACGGCGCGCAGCGAGTCGGCGCGCTCGGGCCTGGTCCTGCCCCGCTGCCAGTAACTCAGCGTGGACAGGCTGACCGCGATGCCCTGTTCCTCCAACCGGCGCCTCAGCGATTCGAGGCTGAGGCCGCGTGCCTGGATGGCCGCGTGAAGGGCCACGTTGAAGGGACCGTATTGCAGCACCTGGAGGAGGTCGTCCTCCGTCACGCTCTGCACAGCTCGGCCTCCGGATCCACTCCGGCCGGCCCCCGTCAACGGCCTTGACAACTGCACTTGCAATTTCAGGGCTCACTGTAAGGCCCAGAAGGCCGCAAAGCCAACAGGCAATTTGTCACAACGCCCAACCCCGGCGGCCGTTCGGGCGGTCCATGGGGCCTCGAATCCGCGTTCCGGCGGGGGTTCGCGCCGGAGACGCCCGATCGGAGCGGACGCGCCGCCCGCGAGCTCCCGGCGCCGCCCGGCGCCCGCTCACTGCCATTCCCACTCGATGCCGACGATGCCGCGCCGCACGTTGGCGACGGCGAGGTTCGCGCTGCCGGACGTGCCGATCCACAGCTCCCCGAGGCGGCGCCTGGGGGCCTCGGCGGTGTCGGCGGTGAAGCCGTAGCAGCGGGCCGGCAGCCGCCCGCCCTCGAACTGGATGATCGCCACGTAGTCGTGGACGGGGTGGGCGAACCTGCGGTCGTAGCCGTCGCCGAGGTGCGCCTCGCCCAGCGGGCCCAGCTCGTACTCGATCACCGCGGTGTCGCCCGCCGCCAGCACCCGGTCGAAGACGAGCTCGAACGCGATCAGCCCGCCCTCGGCGCGGATCCGCCCGGGCCTGCAGTACCGGACGGCCAGAAGCTCGGCGCCGCCCGGCCCGCCGCCCAGCGCACCGTCCAGCCCGCCGTCCGGGCCGCCGTCCAGGGCACCGCCGGGGCCGCCGTCGAGCGCACCGCCGGGGCCGCCGTCCTCGTCGACGTCCTCCGGGAAGCCCAGCTCGACGTCATGGTCCGGGCCGTCCAGGGCGAGCGCGGTGTCCCCTTCCGGCCTCATTTCCACGAAGTCGCGTAACACCGGTTCGGGATCGATGAAGTCGCCGCCGTCGGGTATCGAGCCCGCGTCGAGGCTCACCGGCCCGCCGCCCGGCGGCTCGCGCCCCTCGAAACCGTCCGCGGCGGCCTCCCGGCTCTGCCCCGCGAGTCCGCCCCGCTCCCGCCCCAGCCACTCCAGGATCTCGGCCTCGGGTTCCGGCTCCTGCTCGGTGTCCTCCCGCCCAGCCCACTCGCTGTCCGGCTGCTTCTGGACGTCCGTCGCGGCACCGTCCTCGGCCGGGCAGGGCTTGGGCGTTTGCGACACGGCCAAACCCGTCCGGTGGACGCAGACGACGCGGTCGATGTCGTCGCCCGCGGCGCGCAGGACGGTCCGCACCGACAGCGTCCAGGAACGGCGCGTCTCGTCCAGCCGGTAGACGTCGTGAATGCTGAGCCGCTCCAGCCGGTGGTCGCCCGACCGGTCGAGCTGCGCGACGAGGTAGGCGTACTGGTCGGGATCGGGCCACAGGTCGCTCGCGGCGCGGCCCCGGTCGCCGGGACCGGCCGGGCCCGTGGCGAGCCCGGCGCGCCCGGCGCCGCCCCGCACGGACGGCGCGCTGGGCGCCGGGTCGTCGAGCAGGTCGGTCAGCGTCCCGGTGGCGACCTGGAGGATCTCCTCGAGCGCGGCGACGACCACGCGCGAGCGCGGCCTGCTGCGGCCCCGCTGCCAGTAGCTCAGCGTGGCGACGCTCACCGTCAGGCCACGCTGGCCGAGTCGGTGACGTATCCGTTCCAGTGTCAGCCCGCTCGCCTGGATGGCCTGCCGCAATGCCCCGGCGAATTCCACGGCCGGATGGTACATGTCCCTGGCCATCCCGTCAGTGCCCGGCGAGGACCTGGCACGCCAGGACAAGCGGCCGAGCATGACGACCGGGACCGCCGGCCCGAGATGAGACGAGCTGACAGTACCGCTAGAAGAGCACGGACATGAAGGATCCGGTCTCGGCGAATCCTACCCGCCGGTAGGCGGCTCGCGCACGCGTGTTGTAGTCATTGACGTACAAGGAGACCGTCGGCGCGATGCTGCGCAGCGCCTCCCGCACGACGGCGGACATGCCCGACTCCGACAGGCGCCGCCCCCGCAGCTCGGGCGGGACCCACACGCCCTGGACCTGGCAGGCCAGGGGGGTGACGGCACCGATCTCGGCCTTGAACATGACCCGGCCGTCCTCGATGCGGGCGAAGGCGCGGCCGTCCCGGATCAGCTCGGCGACCCGCGCGCGGTAGAGCACTCCCCCGTCGCCGGTGTTGGGCGAGACGCCGACCTCCTCGGTGAACATCGCGACGCAGGCGGGGTAGACGACATCGAACTCGTCCATGCGGACCCGCCGCACCTCCTCGTCCGGCTCGACGTCCGGGACCGCGGCGGTCGACATGACGGGCTGCGCCGATCGCACGGCGCGCGGCGGCCCCCAGTACGGCGCGAGGATCTCCCACATCTCGCCGACCGCCTCGACCGGGCCGACGATGGACGAGCAGCGCCGGCCCTGGGCCTGGGCGCGCTCGGCGAACGCGCGCACGGCCTCGGGCCCGGCGGAGATGGGGATGAGGTTGGCGCCCGAGTAGCACAGCGAGACCAGCCGCCCCTCGCGGAGGTAACCCCACATCTGGGCACCGAGCCGGCGCGGGTCGAGACCGGCGACGTGGACGCGGGAGCCGACGAACACGTTCGCGACCGGGTCGGCGTCGAGGATCGCGAGCGCCTCCGCCCGGTACCGGTCGTCCAGGACCCGTACCGGCAGCGACCCCAGCATGCGCACGGCTACCGGCTCCCGGGCGCGGCCGCTCCCCGCGCGGCCATCTGCACTGTCAGCACCACGCCGACAAGCCTATGACGTCCCCCGACTCGGTCTCTCCACCGGCTCCCCGGCCGCCCGTCCCCGGCCCCACCCGGCCCCCGGCGCGAGATCGTCCGGCCGTGTGGACCGTCCCACCCCGGCCGGGCCCGCGCCGGTCCTCGGCGCCCTTGTCCGAGCGGGGTTCTCGGTGTGTCCGGGCGTCCCGCGCGCGCTCGGCGCGATTCCCGAGCGGCCCGTCCGCGCCGTCCGAGTGGTCAGCCGAGCGCGATGCGGGCGTCGCGCTTGTACCCGGAGGCGGCGGGCTCGGGGTGCGGGCCCGCGGGGCATTCGGCGTCCACCCCGGGCCTGCCCGGCGGCAGCGCCCCTCCGCCCAGGAAGCGCGCGACGGCCGTGTCGACGCAGTGGTCCCCGGTGAAGGCGACGCCGTGGTTGCCGCCGCCGGTCTCCACCATCAGGCGGGACGCAGGGAAGCGGCGGTGCATCTCCAGGGCGCCGCGGAACGGGGTGGCGGCGTCGTCCGTCCCCTGGACCAGCAGGATCGGCAGGGAGGGAGAACCGTGGACGGCGGGCGGCGGCCCACCGGGCACGGGCCAGTACGCGCACGGAGCGTTGTACCAGGTGTTCCCCCAGGTCTCGAAGCGGTAACCCGCGCGGTACAGGCGCTCGCTGTCGGCGTGCCAGCGGCGCCAGTCGCGTGGCCACGCCGCGTCGCGGCACTGGACGGCGTTGTAGACGGTGTAGTTGTTCTGGTCGAGCCAGGTCGGCGGCGTCCAGGCCCTGCGCAGGGGCCGGGGGTCGTGCCGCACGGCGTACGCCGACAGCGCCGCGGCGTGGGCCGGCCAGGTGTAGTCGCCGTAACCGTCGGAGAGGAAGACGTCGTCGAGTTCGGACGCGCCGACCTTGCCGTCGATGGGCTCGGCCTTCAGGGACGCGCGGGCGCGCGCGTAGGCCGCGGCGACCGCGCGGCGCGTCCGGCCGAGCCGGTAGGCGGCGTCGTGCCGGGCGATCCAGCCGAAGTACGCGCGGACGCGCTTCTCGAACGCGACGTTCTGGTCGAGGTTGTTGCCGTACCAGACCCCGCTGGGACGGACGACGCTGTCGAGCACCATGCGGCGGACCCGGCCCGGGTACAGGGTGGCGTAGACGGCGCCGAGGTAGGTCCCGTACGAGTAGCCGAAGTAGTTGATCTTGCGCTGGTGGAGGGCGGCGCGGATCACGTCCAGGTCGCGCGCCCAGTCGAGGGTGCCCATGTGCGGAAGAAGCGCGCGGTACCGCCTGCCGCAGTCGCGGGCGAAGGCCGCGGCGCGCCGCGTCCAGGCCCGCTCCGCCCGCGCGTCGGCGGGTACGGCCTCGGCACGCGGGCGCCCGGGGTCCTGGTAGCTCTTGTCGCAGACCAGCGCGGGCCTGCTCGCGCCCACGCCGCGGGGGTCGAAGCCGATCCAGTCATAGGACGCCGCGACCTTCTTGGGGAGCGCCCTGCTGAACACGCCGGCCAGGTCGCGGCCGTGTGCGCCGGGGCCGCCCCTGTTCAGCAGGACCACGCCTTGGGACCGGGCCGAGGTGTGCCGCGCCCTCGCCAGGGCGAGGGTGATCTGCTCACCGCGGGGACGGGCGTGGTCGAGGGGCACGCGGATGGTCGCGCACTGCAGTCCCTTGAGTCGCGCGCCCTCCACCGGGTCCTTACGGCGGCAGGGCGACCAGGCGAGCCCCGCGGGGCGCGGGGCCGGGTCGGGACCGGCCTCCGGGGTCCCGGCGTCGGCGCGGGCTCCGGCGGGCGCGGCCCGGACGTCCGGTGCCCCGGTGGGGGCTCCCAGGGCCGCTCCGGCGATCCCGAGCGTGACGGCGGCGGCGGCCGTCCCGGCGGCGGCCCTCTTTCCAGCGTTCAGCACCCCCGCTTTCTACCGGCGGGGGGCCGCGGAACCGCCGAACCCCGGATCGCGCGATTCCCCCCGGAACCGGGACCGCGCAGGACCAACACCACGCGGGATCACTCGGGGCCGGCACCGCGCGGGCGTAACGCGGCGTGCCCGCCGCCCCCGGGGAGGGGGCGGCGGGCACGCGCTCGATCGGGTGTCGCGGGATCAGTCCGTCACGGGCGGCCGACCGGGAGGTCCTTGCCCGTCGCGGGGCGGACGGACTTGGCCGCCGCGCCCGTCGGGTCCGGGTCGTTCAGGGCCGGCACCGCCGGGCAGGCGGCGTCCGCGCCGGGACGGCTCTTCGGCAGCCATCCGCTGTCGAGGTAGGCGGCGACCTTGTCGTCCAGGCAGGCGTTGCCGTTGAGCGTGTTGGCGTGGGTCTTGCCGCCGATCTCCTCGACCAGGCGGGAGTTCGGGAAGACCTTGTGCATCTCGCGGCCGCCGGCGACCGGGGTCGCGGCGTCCTGCGTGGACTGCACGAGCAACATGCCCGGGGCGTTCTTGCCCGTGAGCTTGAGCGCCGGGCCGCCCTGGAACGGCCAGAACGCGACCGGGGCGTTGAACCAGACGTTGCTCCAGGTGTTGAAGCGGTAGCCCTGCTTGTACAGGCGGGCGGCGTCGTTGTGCCACTTGCTCCAGTTACGGGGCCACTTGGCGTCCGCGGCCTGGACGGCGTTGTACACGGCGAAGCTGTTGTCGTCGCCGCCCGGGTTGAGGTTGTCGAGCAGGGCGGAGGCGTCCTTGGCGTTGACCCACTTCGACAGCGCGTCCGCGTACGGGATGTAGAAGCCGGTGTTGTAGCCGGCGTTCAGCACGATGTCGTCGAGCTCGTCCGGCCCGATCTTGCCGCCGATCGGGGCCTTCTTGGCGGCGGCGCGGGCCGCGTAGTACCAGGCCTCGACGGCCTTCTCGGTCTTGCCGAGGTGGTAGACCGAGTCCCACTTGGCGATCCAGGAGAACCAGGACTTGAGGTTGCGCTCGAACGCCTTGTCCTGCTCTAGCTGCGAGTCGTACCAGACCGTCTTCGGGTTGACGTTGCCGTCCAGCACCATGCGCTTGACGCGCTTGGGGAAGAGGGTGGCGTAGGTGGCGCCGAAGTAGGTGCCGTACGAGAAGCCGTACCAGGAGATCTTCTGCTGGCCGAGCGCCGCGCGGATCGTCTCGATGTCACGGGCGGCGTCGGTGGTGCGCAGGTGGGGCAGCAGCCAGCCGAACTTCCTGGCGCAGTCCTGCGCGTACTTCTTGGACTTGGCGATCCAGGCCCGCTCCTCCTTCGCCGACCCGGGGACGTAGTCCGGGCGGATCGGGTCGGAGTAGTGCGGGTCGCAGGTCAGCGCGGGCTTGCTGGCGCCGACGCCGCGGGGGTCGAAGCCGATGATGTCGTACTTGGCCGCGGTCTCGGCGTGGCCGGCGCCGCCGAGCCACCGGGCGAGGGCGGGGCCGTAGGGGAGACCGCTCGCACCGGGACCTCCCGGGTTCACGAACAGGACGCCCTGGTAGTTCCGGGAGTCGGTGTGCTTGAAGCGCGACACCGCGACGGAGATCTTGCGGCCGTTCGGCTTGCGGTGGTCGAGCGGGACCGGCACCTGGGCGCACTCGGCCTTGCCCATCGGGTCGTTCGGCCCGCTGACCTCGCACTTGCCCCAGGCGATGCCCTTGGCCGCGACCGCGCTCGGGGCGCCCGCGCCGGCGGCGGACGCCGACGCGGTGACGGCGGACACGGTGCCGCCGGCGGCCACGGCCAGCGCGGCCGTGACGATGACGATCCTCTTCACCAAACCCCCTCGGGGCGGCGGGCCCGGGGCCGGCCGGGGACCGGTGGGAGCGCCGCCGACGCAGAGCCGATACGTGGACGGAGACGAAATTGTTTCGGGTCTGCCGACGCCGGCGGGAGGGTCCGAGGCGAGAGGATGCGAAATCGTGACAAGATCACATCACGTCCCGTGACCCCGTCCCCCCTTCGGCCGGAAGGCCGCCGCGGCGGGCGCCCGAGACGGCCGGGAGACGCGACGGGAGACGGCCGGGAGACGCCCTGAGGGGCGCTGTGCGGACGCGGAAGGGCCCCGGGGATCACGATCCCCGGGGCCCCGGTGTTTCGGCCGTGACGCCGTGCTGGGCCGGGCGTCAGCGGTATCTCAGGCGGTCTCCGGCGTCAGCGGATGACGTCGTTGCGGAGCGCGCCGGCGCCGGACAGGCTCTTGGCGGAACCCTGCGCGGGCGGGGTCGGGTCGCCGAGCTGCGGGACGTGGACGGTGTCCTCCTTCGGCCGCTCGCCCTTCAGGAAGTAGGCGTCGAAGTAGGCGTCCACGGCGGCCGAGCCGCGGTGCACGATGCAGTGCGTGCGGTCGCCGTCCTGGACGACCAGGCGCGAGTCCTTGAGCCGGCGGTGCAGCTCGAGGGCCCCCGCGTACGGCGTGGCCGCGTCGGCGGTGGACTGGAACATCAGGATGTTCTTCGGGAGGTCCTTGGTGTGACCGACGTTCACCGGCTTGCCGGCCTTGGCGGGCCAGAACAGGCAGGGAGCGTTGTACCAGGCGTTGCTCCAGGTGAGGAACGGGTGCTTCTTGTTGATCTTGTCGTTGTCCCGCTGCCACTTCTTCCAGCTCAGCGGCCACTGGACGTCGGTGCACTGGACGGCGCTGTACACCGCGTAGCCGTTGTCGTCGGCGCCGCCGGTCGTCTGCGCGCCGAAGGTGAGCGCGAAGGTGGCCTCGTCACCGGCCTTGAGGGCCGACAGGGCGTGGGCGTAGGAGTGCCACACGGCCTGGCTGCGCCGGTAGGCGGCGTTCTGGATGACGTCGGTCAGCTCGTCCGGGCCGACGGCGACGGTGTCGCCGCTGCTCGGGTCCTTGTAGATGACCGGCTTGGTCTTCAGCTTGGCGCGCAGGTCGTAGAAGAACTTGCGGACCTCGGCCTGCTTGGTGCCCAGGTGGTACACCGAGTCGTACTTGGCGATCCAGCCCAGGTAGTAGTCGATGTTCTGGTCGAACGCGATGTCCTGGTTCAGGTTGGCGTCGTACCAGACGTCGGACGGGCCGACGTTGCCGTCCAGGACGATGCGCCCGACCTTCTTCGGGTACACGGTCGCGTAGGTCGAGCCGAGGTACGTGCCGTAGGAGGCGCCGTAGTAGTCGAGCTTCTTGCTGCCGAGCGCCTTGCGGATCGACTCCACGTCGTTCACGGAGTCGATCGTCTTGATGTGGTTCAGCAGGCCGATCTTGTCGGCCTTCTTGCAGGCGTCCGCGTAGCCCTGGGACTTCTTCAGCCAGGTGGCGACGGACTTGGGGTCGCCGGTGCCGTAGTCCGGACGCGGGGCGTTGGTGTAGTTGGGGTCGCAGCTGAGCGCCGGGACGCTCCTGCCGACACCGCGGGGGTCGAAGCCGATGACGTTGAACGCCTCGCGCATCGGGGCGGAGTTCTGCGCGAACACCCGCGGCCCGAAGATCGCGCCCGCGCCGCCGGGACCGCCCGGGTTGACGACGATGTCGCCCTTGGCCGGGCCCTTGCCCGTGTGCGGGGTGCGGGTGAGCTGAAGGGTGATCTTCTTGCCCTTGGGCTTGGCGTAGTCCAGCGGCACCTGGAGCTCGGCGCACTGCACGATCTTGGAGACCGGGTAGAGCACGTCGTACAGGTCGTGCACCTGCTTGACGAAGTCGGCGGGACAGGCGTGCCACTTCGCCGCTGCCGGGTCGAACCCGCCCCTGCCGGACGGGCCCGCGGCCGCCTGCGCGCTCGCGGTGCCGAGCCCGGCGAGACCGAGCCCGGCCATCGCGGTCACGACGACGATCCTCTTCACATATCCCCCTATTACGGCCTGACTCCGGGTGAGTCAGACATACGGGTAAATGAGGGAAGATTGTTACGGGGGTGCCGCGCGGCCCGACAGAGCCCCCCGCAAGTGGATGCAAAACCGTGACAGAATCCTCGGAACTTCGTGATGCATCCGAACGTTCCGATTCCGGGCGAGCGCGCAGGGTGAGACGGCCGCGCGCGATCCGCCGGAACCCCTTGCGGCGCGGCCTTCCCGGGGCATGCGAAAGGGCCTCCGGAACGGTGTCCGAAGGCCCTTTCAGTTCGCGCCCGACGCGCCGGGGATGATCAGCTGACGACCACCTCGGCGCCCGGGCCGCCCACCGATCCGTCCTCTCCGATCTCGATGCCCATCTCCTCGGCGATGCGCATGGCCTCCTCGATGAGGGTCTCCACGATCTGCGCCTCCGGGACGGTCTTGACGACCTCGCCCTTGACGAAG
>NZ_CAACVB010000111.1 GCF_900659635.1 Actinomadura roseirufa
CGGCTGCTGACGGCGCGGCGGCGGGCGACGTGGCGCGCCGACCGCGTGCTGACCGTGACCGGGGCGGTCGCGCTGCCGGTGGCGGCGGCGCTCGCGGCCGCGGTGGTCCCGTTCGGGGACCACGTCGCGTCGGCCCTGCCGGTCGGCGTCGTGTGGTTCAACGCGATGGAGGTCGTCGCCTGGGCGGCGGTGTGGGCGGCGGGCTGGGGCGGGAACTCGGCGCTCGCGCTGGTCGGCGGGTACCGGTTCGTCGCCCAGGGCCTCGGCTACGAGCTGCCGCACATGTTCGCGCTGATCACGGCGGCGCTGGGGGCGGGCTCGCTGGACCTGCGGGAGATCGCCGCGGCGCAGGGCGGATTGTGGTTCGCGGTCTGGATGCCGGTGGCGTTCGCCGTCTACCTGGTGTCGGCGGCGGCGATGGCGTTCTGGGGGCCGCTCGCGCATCCCGTGGGCGGCGACCTGGCCGGGGGCGCCCTGCTGGAGCTGTCCGGCCCGGACCGGCTGCTGTTCCTCGCCGGGCGGTACGGCCTGCTCGCGGTGGCGGCGGCGGCCGCCGTCCCGCTGTTCCTCGGCGGCGGCGCCGGTCCGCTGCTGCCCGCGTGGGCGTGGTCGCTGGTGAAGTCGTCGGCCGTCCTGGCGCTGCTGGTGTGGGCGCGGTGGCGGCTGCCGGTGCTGCGCGTGGACCGGGTCATGGAGGCGGCGTGGACGGTGCTGATCCCGGCCGCGCTGCTGCAGACGCTCGTCGTCGCGATCGTCGTCGTGGGGTGAGGGGGCCGTGCAGGCGGCCGGGTTCTGGGTTCTGGCGGTCGCGGCGACCGGGGCGGGCGCCGCGGTCTTCGCCGTGGACTCGATGGCGCGGGCGACGTTCGCGCTGCTGGCCTCGTTCCTGTGCGCCGGGGCGGAGCTGCTGCTGGCGGGCCTGTCCTACCTCGGCGTGCTGGTCGTGCTGATGATGATCATGGAGATGCTGGTGATGGCGGTCTTCATGGTCATGTACATGATGAACCCGGCCGGGCTGATGCCGATGACGATGACGCACAACCGGCGCGGCGCGCTCGCGGTGTCCGGGACGGCGTTCGCCGCGCTGGCCGCGGGGATCCTCACCGTGCCCTGGCCGGGCCGCCGGGAGGGCCCCGGGGGCGGCCCGCCGCACGACCCCACGGCCGCGCTGGGGCGGGCGCTGATGGGACCCAAGATGCTCGTGATGATGGTGATCGGCGTGGCGATCCTCGCCACGATGATCGCCACGATCGTGCTGGCCGCGCCCCGGGGACGCTACGACGACTCCGGCGGTGCGCCGTGACGCTGGAGGCGTTCCTGCTGCTGGCGGCGGCGCTGTTCTGCGTCGGGCTGTACGGCGCGCTGTCGCAGCAGTCGATCGTGATGCTGATGATGGGCCTCGAACTCATGGTCAACGGCCTGGTGGTCGCCGCGGCGGGGTTCTGGTCCTTCGTGTCGCCGGGCGCCGCCGACGGGCAGGTCCTCGTGCTGGTCGCGATCACCGTGATGGCGCTGGAGATGGCGATGGGGTTCGCGGTGGTCACCGCGCTGTTCCGGGCGCGCGACGTCGACGTGACCGACGAGGCGGGTGATCTCAGCGGATGATCGTCGCCGTGTGCGGGACGCCGCTGCTGGCGGGTGCGCTGCTGCTGGCCGCCGGACGGCGGGCCGGCCGCGCGGCGCCCGCCGTGGCCGTCGGCGTCGCGTTCCTGGTGCTCGCCGCGGCGGTGACGGCGGCGGTGACCCGTCCGGCGGCGCGGTTCGCGTTCCTGCCGGGCAGGACGGGCGGCCTCGCCGTGGACGACCTGTCCGCCGTGCTGGCCGTGACCGTCGCGTCCGTGCTCGCGGCCGTCCTGCTGTACGCCTCGGTGGAGGGATACGGACCCCGGTTCCACGGGCTGATGCTGGTGTTCGCGGGCGCGATGCTCGTGACGGTCACGGCGTCCGATCTCGTCCTGCTCCTGATGGGCTGGGAGGTCATGGGCGCGATGTCGTACGCGCTCATCGGCTACATATGGCAGGACGCAGGGCACGTGGCGTCCGCTGACATCGCGTTCCTCACCACCCGGGCCGCGGATACGGGCCTCTACGCGGCGGCGGGGTTCGCCTTGGCCGGGGCCCGCTCTCTGGAGTTGAGCACACTTTCCGGGGCGGCGGATCCGTGGCGCGACCTGATCGCCGGTGGCGTCGTCCTCGCGGCGCTGGGGAAGTCGGCGCAGCTGCCGTTCTCGTTCTGGCTCGCACGGGCCATGGCCGGTCCGAGCCCTGTGTCGGCGTTGCTGCACTCGGCCACGATGGTCGCCGCCGGGGCCTACCTCTTGCTCCGCCTCCATCCGCTCTTGGCCGCGACCCAGTGGGCGGAGACGTTGGTGTCCTGGGCAGGTGTTCTGACCGCGTTGCTCCTGGGCGCGGTCGCCCTCGCCCAGCGCGACCTCAAGCAGCTGCTCGCCGCGTCGACCTGCGCGCAGATCGGATTCATGTTCCTGGGCGCCGGGACGGGCTCGCAGGCCGGAGGAACGTCGCAGTTGGTCGCGCACGCGGCGGTGAAGAGCCTGCTGTTCCTGTGCGCGGGCGCGTGGCTGGCGACGCTGGGCACGCAGCGCCTGGACGGGCTGCCCGGCGCGGCGCGCGGTCACCGGCTCGTGGGCGTGACGTTCGGCGTGGGTGCCCTCGCGCTCGCCGGGCTGCCGCCGCTGTCGCTGTGGATCACCAAGGACACCGTGCTCGCCGCCGCCCGCGAGCGGTCACCGGCCCTCCTCGCCGCCGGGTTCGCGGCGTCCGTCCTGTCGGCGGCGTACGCGGCGAAGGCGCTGGCCTGGGCCTGGCGCCCCGCCGCGGACGGCACGCCCGGCGGCCCCGGACACCGGACGCCCGTCCCCGCGGGCACGGCCCTGACCGCGCTGGCGGTGGCCGCCTGCGTTCTGGGCGCCGTCCCCTGGCGGCGGATCCTCGGGGTGCCGGACGAGGCGCGCCCGCACGCGTGGGGCCTCGCCGTGTCCGGGACGGTCGCGGCGGTCACGGTGGCCGCCGTCGTGGCGGCCGTCCGGCGCGGCGGATTCACCGCGCCCCGGTGGGCGCTGGGCTGGCTGTACCTGGAGCGCGCGGCCGTGGCGGGCGTGGCCCGTCCCGTGATGGCGCTCGCCCGTGCCCTGGACCGCTTCGACGACCGGGTGATCGACGGCGCGGTGCGCTCCGCCGCGCGGGGCGCGTGGTGGGCGTCGCGCCTGGCCACCGGCCGGATCGAGGTCCGCGTCGACGGCCTGACCGGCGCGGCCGGACGCGGCGCCCGCCGGCTCGGCGCGCTGGCCCGGCGCCCGCAGACCGGCCAGGTCCACCTGTACTACGCCCAGGCCGCGGTCGTCCTCGGCGTCCTGGCCGCCGTCGCCCTCCTGGCCCGGTGACCGGTGCTCTCCGTCGCGATCTTCCTGCCGCTGGCCGCCGCGCTGTGCCTGCCCGCCGTCCCGCGCCGCGCCGTCCCCTGGACGTGGATCGTCATCGCCGTGGGGGAGCTGGCCCTGGTCACGGCGCTGTGGATCGCCCGGGGCGACCGCGGCGGGATCGCCTACGAGACCGATGTGCGATGGATCCCGTCCGTCCAGGCGGGCTACCACGTCGGAGCGGACGGCCTCTCGTTGCCGCTGCTCGCCCTGACCGCGCTGCTGTTCGCCGCCTGCGCGGTCCACTCGCTGGGCCGGACACACCGGGCAAGGGCTTTCGCGATCCTGTTCCTCTTCCTGGAGACCGTCTGCCTGGGGCTCTTCGCCGCCCTCGACCTGCTGCTCTTCTTCGTGTTCTTCGACCTGTCGATCGTCGGCATGTACTTCGTCATCCTGCTCTGGGGGCACGGCGACCGGGCGGCGTCGGCGCTGAAGTTCTTCCTGTACACCTTCTTGGGGTCACTGGTCCTGCTGCTGGGCTTCCTCGGCCTGTACCTGGGCGCCGATCCGCACACGTTCGACATGGTGGAGCTGACCCGCGCGCCGCCGTGGCCCGGCTCGCCGGGCCGGGCCGGGCTGACGCTGCTCGCGGTCGCCATCGGGCTCGGCGTGAAGACCCCGGTCGTCCCGCTGCACACGTGGCTGCCGCCCGCGCACACCGATGCGCCCGCCGCCGGGTCGGCCGTCCTCGCCGGGGTCATGCTGAAGATGGGGCCCTACGGCCTCATCCGGATCGCGATGCCCGCGCTGCCCGACGCGTGGAGCCGGTACGCGTGGGTCTTCCTCGCGATCGGCCTCGCCGGCGTCCTCTACGGTGCGCTCGTCGCGCTCGCGCAGGAGAACCTCAAGCGGCTGGTCGCGTATACGTCCGTCAACCACATGGGCTACGTCATCCTCGCCCTGGGCGCCGCAGGGCACGCCCTGGGCGACGCGGACGCGCGGCGCCTCGCCGTGACGGGCGCGGTGACCCAGATGGTGAGCCACGGGCTGGTCACCGGCGCGCTGTTCCTGCTGTGCGGGGTGCTGTACGACCGGGCGGGCGGCTACGACCTCGGCCGGTTCGGTGGGATCGCGGGCGGTGCGCCCGCGCTCGCGGCGGCGTTCGCGGTGGCCGCGTTCGCCTCGCTCGGACTGCCCGGCCTGTCGGGGTTCGTGGCCGAGTTCCAGATCCTCGCGGGGACGATCGGGAGCGGCACGGCCGCCGCGGCGGTCACCGGCGCGCTCGCGGTCCTCGGCATCGTCCTCACCGCCGCGCTGTTCCTGCGGGTGCTGCACCGCGCCGTGCTCGGCCCGCCCGGCGAGCTGACCGCGCGGGTCACCGACCTGCGCGGGTCCGAACTCGGCGCCGTCGTCCCGCTGCTGGCGCTGTCCCTGGCCGTCGGCGTCGCCCCGCGCGCGCTCCTGGACACGGTCGAGCCCCTGTCGGCGGCGGTCGTCGCGCTGGTGTCGCGCTGATGAACGAGAACCCCGCCGACCTCGCGCCCGAGCTGTGCGTCCTCCTCGCCGCGGCGCTCGGCCTGGTCCACGGGCTGTTCCTGCCCCGCGACCGGCAGGGGAGGGTCGCGGTGACCTGCGCCGCGGGCCTGGCCGCCGGGTTCGCGGCCGCGGCCGTCGCGGCGTCCCGGCCCGCGCTCACCGCCTTCGACGCGTTCGCGGTCGACCCGATCACGCACGTCACCCGCCTCGCCGTGCTCGGCACGACCCTCGGCGCCGTCGCGCTCGCCGCGGGCGGGGTGCGCGGGCATCCCCGCGAGAGCGAGCACCACGTGCTGATGCTGCTCGCGGCGCTCGGGACCATGCTGCTCGGAGCCTCGACGGACCTGCTGGTGCTCGCCGCCGCCTACCTGCTGGCGAGCGTCCCCGCCTACGCGCTCGCCGGGTTCGGCAGGGACGCGCCGGGCACCGAGGCGGCGCTGAAGTACTACCTGATGGGGGCGCTGCTCGGCGTGGCGATGCTCGGCGGCGTCACGCTGCTGTACGGGGTGGGCCGCGGGACGTCCTACGCCGTGCTCCAAGAGGGCCTCGGGGCCGCGCCGGCGGCGGCGGTCGCCGCGGGCGCCGTCGCGCTGCTCGCCGGGCCGCTGTTCAAGGCGGGCGCCGTGCCCGGCCACTTCTGGGTCCCGGACGTGGCGGAGGGCGCGCCGCGCGCCGTCGCCGCGTTCGTCACCACCGTCCCCAAGATCGGCGCGTTCGCGGCGCTGTACCGGATCGGCGCGCAGGCGCTCCCGCCGGGCGCCGCCGGATGGCCCGCGCTCGCCGGGACGGTCGCGGCGGCCACCATGACGCTCGGGAACCTCGCCGCGTTCGGGCAGGACAACGTCCGGCGGCTGCTCGCCTACTCCACCATCGGCCAGGCGGGCTTCCTGCTCGTCCCCGTCGCGATGGCCGGGCGCGGCGACCTCGCCCGGCCCGCCCTGCTTTTCTACGTCGCCGCCTACGCCGTGACCAACCTCGGCGCGTTCGCCGTCGTCGTCGCCACCGGCCGGGACGAGCTGTCCGGCTACACCGGCCTGCTCCGGGACGCGCCGCTGCTCGGCGGATCCCTCACCGTGTGCCTGCTCGGCTTCGTGGGGACGCCGCCGACCGCCGTGTTCGTCGGCAAGGTCCTGATGTTCGGGGCCGCGCTGGACGGCGGCCAGGTCTGGCTCGCCGTGGTCGCCGCCCTCAACACCGTCGCCAGCGTCTTCTACTACCTGCGCTGGATCGTCCCGCTGTTCGGCCGCCCGGACGGCCCGTTCCGCCCGGCGCGCGGCCCCGCCGCCGTCGCGGTCACCGCCGCCGCCCTCTCCCTCGCCCTGGGGACGGGCGCGGGCGCGGTCCTCGCCCGTTAGCGGGCGTAGCGCCCGGCGAGGGTGCGGAAGGCGTCCTTCGGCTCCCAGTGCCCGGTCTTCGCGTACGCGAGCCCGGAGTCCGCCGGGGCCACCTTGACCAGCGAGAATCCCGCCATGTCGAGGTCGTGGTCGCGGTCGGCGGTGTGCGGGGAGTCGGCCTCGATGAAGTTGTACACGAACGCGCCGTGCACGCCCTCCGCCTCGAACACGTCGAGCAGCTCGCTGATGTAGCGCGACTGCGTCCGCTCGTCCCGGACGTACCCGGGCGGGACGACCGGCGGCACCTTGTTCCAGTCGATGATGTCGAAGCCGTCGCCGCCGCGTTCGTCCGCGCCCTTGTAGGCGCAGCAGCCGAACTCGGTGATGATGACGGGCTTGCCGAACCGGTGGAGCGCCCGCACGTCCCGCACGTAGGTCGCCTTGTTGGAGGCGTCGCGGTACATGTCGACGCCGACGGCGTCGAAGCCTCGCCAGTCCACCGCCTCCCACATGCCCGACGTGTAGATGAGCTTCCCGCCGAACAGCGGCCGGACCGTTCTCAGCGCCCGGTCGAGGAACGCGTTCAGCCGCTCGTTGTAGCCGCGGGCCGCCGGGGTACCGAGGTTGGCGCCCCGCTCCCTCCAGTCCCCGCCCGGGACGAGCCCGTCCATGAAGATCGTCAGCTCGCAGCCCACCGAGATGCCGATCCGCGGGTGGCGCCGCCGCAGCTCCTCGGCGGCGCGGGCGACCTTCGCGAGGAACGCCAGCGTGGCCCGGGCGTTCCGGTCGAACTGGCGCGCCTCGATCCAGACGATCATGCCCTCGTCCGCCGCGGCGGCCGCCGCGAGCATCAGCCGCCCGAGGTCGGACCCGAGCAGGATGACCGCGTTGCAGCGCAGGTCGCGGCGGATCGCCCGCATCTCGCGGCGCACGTAGGCGGGCTTCCACACCTCGCGCTCGGTGTCGTAGTCGACGCCCCGCTGGGCGAGCCGCCGCCGCCCGCCGCGGGACCGCCCGGCCGCGGCGGCGTGAACGGGTTCGCCCGACCATCCCCGCCTGGCCTGCCCGCCCCCGTACACGATGGCCGAGGCGGCCGTCCCCACGAGCACGGTCCTCCGGTTGATCGGTACCTGTGGCATCCTCGCCGACTCCTCGCTGGTCGTGCCGCCCGCCATCGAGTCTCGCCGGGGTGCCCGGCGCGGGCATCGGCCACGGGGCGGGCGCCATGGCGACCAAAGTCGACTCCGGGCCCGTCCGGACCCTGACGAAGGTCAACCCGGGAGCCGGGGACCTGGGGACTCAGCCGAGCAGGCCGTGCTCGTCGGCGAGGTCGAACGCCGCGAGCGCGGCGGGGGCCAGCAGGCGCCGGTCGCCGCGGCCGACGTAGCGGTACTCGTCGACCTCCGCGGCGGCCGCCATCGCGCCCCGGTACTCCGCGGTGAAGCACGCCATCCGCACGTGCGTGTACCGGGGCTGGTCGTGCGGATCGGCGCGGACCACGCCCAGCTCGCGGAACGACGCCTCGTCCAGCTCCAGGCCCAGTTCCTCGCGCACCTCCCGCGACAGCGCCGCCCAGTCGCTCTCGCCCGGCTCCCGCTTGCCGCCCGGCAGGTACAGCGCGTCACGGCCCCGCGCGCGGACGGCCAGCAGCTTCCCCGCGGACACCTGCACCCAGGCCACGACGTCGAGTTCCACGCGCGTCAGTCTGGCAGCACGGTGCCGCGTCGCGCCGGCGCGGTGCGGAGGGTGAGGGCGTCCACGCCGGAGAGGCCGAGGACCTCGGTGGCCGAGCCCCGGTTGACGGCCAGGCCGAGCCACCCCGAGGAGTCGAACCACAGCAGGGGCTCGCCGGGGGCGACGTCGCCGAAGGTCCCGACCAGGGGGGCGCGGACTCCGCCCGGCCGCCCGCCGGGGCCGGTCCACGTCACTTCGAAGGGCGAGCCGGGCGGCGGGTCGCCGAAGGCGGCGGCCACGTCCCCGGCCTCGGCGCCGAGCACCGGGCTGCCGAAGCGGTCGGTGTACAGCACCGGGACGGTCAGCGCGCCGTCCCGCGCGACCGGGGGCGGGACGTCCAGCGGCAGCGGGTCGGCCGGGCCGCCGAGGTCGGCGACGTCGGTGCCCGCGGCCACGTGCGCGGCGGCGGGGGAGAAGACGTCACGGCCGTGGAAGGAGGCCGACACCTCGGGCAGCCGGTAGGCGGGGTCCTCCAGCACGTGCGCCCGGACGATCCCGCCGAGCCGCCCGGCGGCCGGGACCAGCAGCCCGTTGTCGGGGCCGACGAGCACGTCACCGCGCCCCGTCTCGATCGCGAGGGGGCGGCGGGCGGTGCCGACCCCCGGGTCGACGACGCCCACGTGCACGCCCACCGGAAGGTAGGGCAGCGCCTGCCGCAGCAGCATCGCGCCCTCCCGCACGGCGTACGGCGTGATCTCGTCGCTCAGCACCAGGACGGTCGCGTCCGGCGCGAGACGGTGCACGACGCCCGCGCAGATCGCGGTGTAGGCGGCGCCGAAGTCGGTGGCCAGGCTGACGAACGGGCGGCGTGCGGGCATCGGGCGACCTCGGCGTGGCCTGCGGTGGTGTCGGCGCCAGCGTACCCGCGCGTCACAGCGGAAGGGCGAACAGCAGCCCCACCAGCCCGAGCAGCATCGTCAGGCCGGTCGCGAGCAGGACCGACACGGGATCGGCGACCGCGCCGCCCGCGGCCACCCGCCGCCGGCGTCGCGGCAATGCCGCCCGCGCCCGGCGCAGCTGGAGCCCCGCGCCGCCGCACACGACCGCGGCCGCGACCGCCGCCCCGGGCAAGGACGGCGCGAGCCGCACGCACAGCAGGCCGGCGGCGATCAGCGCGAGCGTGGTCCGCGACCACGCCAGCGCGGTCCGCTCCGGCTGGGCCCCCCGGTCGCCGGGCGCCCTCACCGCGGTCCCAACTTCACGGTGCCGCCGTCACCGGGTCGCGAGGAGTGCCACCAGGAGGACGATCGCGGCGATCGCCAGGCCGTAGGCCATGATCGGGGCGAGCGCGGGCGGGGGCAGCGTCTCGTCCCGGCGCAGCGCGCGCTCGGTGCGCAGCCAGCGGCGGAACGCCAGCGCCGCGACCAGCGCGCCGGTCACGGCGAACCCGGCCGCCAGGCCGTTGCGCAGCGGCGTCTGGATCAGGTGGCCGCTGAGCGCGACGCCGACGCCGCCGGCGATCAGCGCGAGCGCGGTGCGGATCCAGGCGAGGAAGGTGCGCTCGTTGGCGAGGGTGAAGCGGGGATCGGGGTCGCTCCCCTCGGCGAGCAGGCGGTCGGTCCACCTGTCGCCCGAGGAGTCGGGAGGGCGCGGCACGGTCATCGAAGGGCCCTCTGCAATGGGTCGGCACGGGACACGGCAAGGGCCGTGTCTCACCCTTCATGGTAGCGATTCGGACTAACGACGGATTAGGGGGGATACGCAAATAATTCCGACACGATATCCCGGAATTGCCGACAATTCCGCAGGTGAGGGCGTCAGCCGGTACCGAAGCGGCGGGCCGAGGCGTCCTCCTGGGCGAGCCGGTGCAGCGCCGTCAGAACCTGCTCGTACAGGACGGTCGAAACGAGCAGGGAATGGACCGTCCGGGCGCGGGGGGCGTCGCCGGCGACCCGGCCGATCTCGTGCTCGGCGACCTCCGTCGCGGCCCGGACGTAGGGCCTCAGGTCGGTGAGCGTGATCGGGAAGCCGAGCCGGCGCAGCGCCACGAACGTGTGGGCCAGCAGATCCCGCGCGGGCGCGCGGTCGGTCACGTTCCAGCCCAGCTCGCGGACGAGGGCGTCGACGTCCTCGCGGGCGGCGCGCCAGTTCGGGTCGTGCGGGGCCGCGACGTGCGGGCCGATGGCGTACTGGGTGGTGCCGAACAGGTCGTGCAGGCTGACGCCGTCGTCCTCGATCGCGGCGATGATCTGCTGGATCGCCGCCACCGGCAGGTCGCCGACCTCGCGCAGCGCGCTGATCAGGCGCAGCCGCTCCAGGTGCGTCCGGCCGTACTCCGACCGCGTCGCGCTCACCGCCGAGCCCTTCGGGAGCAGGCCCTCCCGTATGTAGAACTTGATCGTCTGGACCGTCAGGCCGCTGCGATCGCTGAGCTCGGAGATCTGCACCGCGCACCCCCTTGACTGGAGGTTAACGCTATCCAGGGTCCCTCCTTAGATACCGGCACTATCCAATGGGGCCGTCCAGACTGTCACCGGACGGAATGCCGGGGTGCCGCGAGCGCTCCGGAGCCCGGCCGCGCGGTGCCGGCCGGGCCGCATGGGCCGGGGCCGGGACGCCGGGCCGGGGCACGGGTCAGGACGCCGTGCGGCGCATCCCCTCGGAGATCTTCTCGGCGGCGGCCGTCACCGGGCCGGCGTGCAGGCGGCCGGGGGAGCGGGTGAGCCGTTCGAGGGGCCCCGAGACCGAGACGGCGGCGATCACCCGCCCGCCGGCGCCGCGGATCGGCGCGGACACCGAGCCCACGCCCTGCTCGCGCTCGCCGACGCTCTGCGCCCAGCCCCGGCGGCGGACGGACGCCAGCGTGGTCGCCTCGAACTTGGCGCCGCGCAGCCCCCGGTGCATCCGGTCGGGCTCCTCCCAGGCGAGCAGGACCTGCGCCGCCGAGCCCGCCGTCATCGGCAGCGCGGCGCCGACCGGGACGGTGTCGCGCAGGCCGCTGGTCCGCTCGGCGGAGGCCACGCAGACCCGGACGTCGCCCTGCCGCCGGAACAGCGAGGCGCTCTCGCCGGTGAGGTCGCGGAGCTGGGCGAGGACGGGCTGGGCGATCGCGAGCAGCCGGTCCTCGCCCGCCGCGACCGCCAGCTCGGCCAGCCGCGGGCCGAGGATGAACCGCCCCTGCGTGTCGCGGTGGACGAGGCGGTGGTGCTCCAGCGCGACGGCCAGCCGGTGGGCGGTCGGGCGGGCCAGCCCGGTGGTCTGCACGAGCTGGGCGAGCGAGGCCGGACCGGCCTCCAGCGCGTTCAGCACCAGAACCGCTTTGTCAAGTACGCCGACTCCGCTAGAGTTGTCCATGTCTTGATATTGCCGTCTCGTAATTTGAGATGCAAATCAGGGTGACAGGGACCCGCGGCGCGCCCGCGCGCCGACGATCATGACAGGTGAGGTGGGAGTATGGGCCGTACATTGGCCGAGAAGGTGTACGACGCGCATGTCGTACGGCGTGCCGAGGGTGAGCCGGACCTCCTCTACATCGACCTCCACCTGGTCCACGAGGTGACCAGCCCGCAGGCGTTCGACGGGCTGCGGATGGCCGGCCGCCCGGTCCGCCGCCCCGACCTGACGATCGCGACCGAGGACCACAACGTCCCGACCACCGACCTGCTCAAGCCGATCGCCGACCCGGTGTCGCGCACCCAGGTCGAGACGCTGCGCAAGAACTGCTCGGACTTCGGCGTCCGGCTGTACCCGATGGGCGACGACGGCCAGGGCATCGTCCACGTCATCGGCCCGCAGCTGGGCCTGACCCAGCCGGGCATGACCGTCGTGTGCGGCGACTCGCACACCTCCACCCACGGCGCGTTCGGCGCGCTGGCCTTCGGCATCGGCACCAGCGAGGTCGAGCACGTCCTGGCGACCCAGACGCTGCCGCAGATCAAGCCGAGGACCATGGCCGTGACCGTGGACGGCGCCCTCCCCGAGGGCGTCACCGCCAAGGACCTGATCCTCGCGGTCATCGCCCGGATCGGCACCGGCGGCGGCCAGGGCCACATCGTCGAGTACCGCGGCGAGGCGATCCGGGCGCTGTCGATGGAGGGCCGCATGACGGTCTGCAACATGTCCATCGAGGCCGGCGCCCGCGCCGGGATGATCGCCCCGGACGAGACGACGTTCGAGTACCTGAAGGGGCGCCCGCACGCCCCGTCCGGCGCGGAGTGGGACCGGGCCGTCGAGTACTGGACGTCCCTGCGCACCGACGACGACGCGGTCTTCGACAAGGAGATCGTCATCGACGCCGCCGAGCTCACCCCGTTCGTCACCTGGGGCACCAACCCCGGCCAGGGGCTGCCGCTGGGCGAGGCCGTGCCCGACCCGGCGTCCTACGCCGACCCGGTGGCGCGCCAGTCCGCCGAGCGGGCCCTGGAGTACATGGGCCTGACCGCCGGGACGCCGCTGCGCGACATCGCCGTCGACACCGTCTTCGTCGGCTCCTGCACCAACGGCCGCATCGAGGACCTGCGGGCTGTCGCGGGCGTGCTCGCGGGCCGCAAGGTCGCCGGCGGCGTCCGGATGCTGGTCGTCCCCGGCTCGATGAAGGTCAAGAAGCAGGCCGAGGAGGAGGGCCTGGACGCGGTCATCTCCGCCGCCGGCGCCGAGTGGCGCGAGGCCGGCTGCTCGATGTGCCTGGCGATGAACCCCGACAAGCTCGCGCCGGGGGAGCGCAGCGCCTCCACGTCCAACCGCAACTTCGAGGGACGGCAGGGGCCGGGCGGCCGTACGCACCTGGTGTCGCCCGCCGTCGCCGCCGCCACCGCCGTCACCGGGCGCTTGGCCGCGCCCCAAGACCTCGGCGAAGCCGCCGGGGGGTCTGGGGGGTCGTCCCCTCAGAATGACGCCGATCTGTGAGGAACCAAGCCATGGAAGCCTTCACCACCTACACCGGGCGCGGGGTGCCGCTGCGCCGCAGCAACGTCGACACCGACCAGATCATCCCGGCCGTCTGGCTGAAGCAGGTCAGCCGCACCGGCTTCGACAAGGGGCTGTTCTCCGCCTGGCGCGAGGACCCGGAGTTCGTCCTGAACCAGCCGCGCCACGAGGGCGCGGGCATCCTGGTCGCCGGGCCCGACTTCGGCACCGGCTCGTCCCGCGAGCACGCCGTCTGGGCGCTGCAGCAGTACGGGTTCCGCGTCGTCATCGCGCCCCGCTTCGGCGACATCTTCCGCAACAACTCCACGAAGATGGGGCTGCTGCCGGTCGTCCTCACCGCCGAGCAGGTCGCCGATCTGCAGGACGCGGTCGAGCGGGACGCGGATCTGGAGATCACGGTCGACCTGGAGCGGCGCGAGGTCCGCTGGGGCACCGAGACCGCCGCGTTCGAGATCGACGACTACACCCGCTGGCGCCTCCTGGAGGGCCTGGACGACATCGGCCTGACGCTGCGGCACGGCGAGGCCATCGCCGCCTTCGAGCGGGACCGCCAGGACTGGCTCCCCGTCACCCTCTGAGCCCGCCACCTGCGGAGACCGCATCCCGGAACCGCGCGGCCCGGCCCCCCTCCCGCGGGGGCCGGGCCGTCCGGCGTCCCCCGGATGAACGGTCACGCGCCCGCGCGAGGGACAATCGACCTGGTGCGCGACGCGTTCGAACCGTGAAGGGGGCAGGAATTGAGCACGGTCCCATGGACCGGGCCCGCGTGGGACGACCCGGCGCTGACCCGGCTCGCGCGGCGGCTCCGCGACGCCCACCGGGCCGTCGCGCCGCTGCCGCCGCCGGCCCGGCAGCGGCTCATCCGGCACCTCCTGGTGATCACCGATCTCGCGAAAAGGGACGCCGACCTGGCCACCAGGAGGCTGGAGGCGTTCCTCGCCGATTTCCAAGACGCCCCCGACGTCCGTTAGCGTGCGCAGTGGCCGGATCCGGTCCGGTCACCCGGCGAGACAGGGGCGAGACCGACAAAAACGTCAGCGACACGGCAACTCATGCGTGCAGGTGATTGTGTCGGTGCCGGAGGTCCCTTAGTTTCGTTCGGGCAAGGGGGGAACTAGAGGAGTAACCCATGAACAAGCGTGAGCTGGTCGACGCCATCTCTGACCGGCTGGGCAGCAAGAAGGCCGCAGCCGAGGCCGTCGACGCGATCCTGGAGGCGATCCAGACCGAGGTCGCCAAGGGCGGCAAGGTCGCGATCACGGGGTTCGGTTCGTTCGAGAAGGCCGACCGGCCTGCCCGTACGGCCCGCAACCCAGCCACGGGCAAGACCATCCAGGTTCCCGCGACGTCCGTGCCGAAGTTCAAGGCGGGGGCCGACTTCAAGAACCTGGTGGCCGGCAAGAAGTAGCCTCACCGCGTCTGCGCCCGGGACCGTCCACAGGGTCCCGGGCGCATGCGCGTGTCAGGGCGTCCGCGGCTCCCCGGGCGGGCCCGGCGCGGGCAGCGGGAACGTCGACAGGGTCACCACGCTGATCCGGCCGCGGTCCAGCGCCAGGTTGACGCGCTGCCCGAAGCGCAGCAGCCGCAGGCCCCCCGCGTCGAACGCCGCGCCGTCGAAGGAGAGCTCGGTCCCGTCGTCCAGCAGCACGCTGCCCGACCGCGTCGCGGCGTCGAACGCCCGCACCGTCCCCTGCATACCGGCACCCTATCCCCGGGATCCCCGCGCCGCCCGCCCGATCAGTTCCCGGCGGTGAGGGCGGGCATCCGGGCCGCCACGGCGGCCGTGCGGGGACCGGTGCCGAGGGCCAGCGCCGCGCGAAGGTCGTCCGGGGTGTCGACGTCACGGCGTACGCTGTCGATGTCCGGGGGAAGAAGCTCGCGCGCGCCGCGCGCCCGATGCGCGGCGCGCGAGTCCCCCCCGAACGCGGGGGAGAACGGGACCCCCGGACGCGCCGTGTAGAGGGTCGTTCCGATGCCCGCCGCGTCCGGGACGAACGCCTCCGGGCTGTTCTCGGCCGCCTCGAGGACGCGCGCGAGTTCATCGGGGCGCAATGCGGGAAGGTCGGCGGACAAGGCCCCCACGCCCGCGTCCGGAGCGACCTCCCGCGCCCGGCCCGCCCCGTACACCAGAGCCGGGTTGAGACCCGCGCGCGGCTCGTCGGGAACGATGAGGGCGCCGAGATGGGCCAGTTCGGCGGCCGGAAGGGGATCGTCGGTGACCACGATCACATGGCGCACCCGCGCGCAGCGCAGCGCCGCGGCGACCGTGTCGGCCGCCACCGCGAGCGCGAGATCCTGCCGGTGCGGCCCGGCGGCCGCGGACATGCGGGTCTTGGCGCGGGCCAGCACCTTGACGGGTACGGCGAGCGACCACTGGAGGGGATGCGCGCTGCGCGCTGCTGTATCCATGGCAACTCGACACTATGCGCACGCAACCGCAACACTTGAGGACACCCCGCGTTCACGCGAGGGACCGATCGAGGAGGAACGGGGCATGAGCCACGGGTATTCACCGGCCTGGCGCAAGCTCACGATCGTCATCCTGCGCCCGCTGCTGTCCGGGCTCCTGAAACGGGACTGGAGGGGCCGGGGCAACGTCCCCCGGACCGGCGGCCTCATCATCGCCGCCAACCACATCTCCGAGTCCGATCCCCTCGCCCTCGCCCACTTCGTCTACGAGTCGGGCCGGTACCCCGTCTACCTGGCGAAGTCCACCCTGTTCGACGTCCCCCTCGTCCGGACGGTGCTGCGCGGCACCGGCCAGATCCCCGTCCACCGCGACCGCGCCGACGCCGCCGACGCCCTCCGCGACGCGGAGAAGGCGCTGCTCGCCGGCGAATGCCTGATGTTCTACCCGGAGGGCAGCTGCACCCGTGATCCCGAGCTGTGGCCGATGACCGGCCAGACCGGCGCGGCCCGGATGGCCCTGCGAACCGGCGCCCGCGTCGTCCCGCTGGCGAACTGGGGCGCGCACGAGCTGCTGCCCTACCGCAAGACCGAGCGGCGGGGACTCGCCGGGAGCCTCAAGAAGGGCTTCCACCCGTTCCCCCGCAAGACCATGCGGGTGATCGCGGGCCCGCCCGTGGACCTGTCGGCGTACGCGGGCCGCCCGCTCGACCGGGCGACGCTGCGCGCGGCCACCGACGAGATCATGGCGGCGATCACGGCGCTGCTCGGCGAGCTGCGCGGCGAGGAGCCGCCCCCCGAGCCCTATGACCACCACCTGGTGCTGGAGGAGCGGCGGGCGGCCGCCGGCGGCGCCCCCGCCGGCGGAACCGGCTCCGCCGAGTCCGCCGCAGACCTGAAGGCGGGTGAGTCGTGACCTTCCGCACCGCGGTGATGGGCTCCGGTTCCTGGGGCACGACGTTCGCCAAGATGCTGCACGACGCGGGCGGCGAGGTGACCATATGGGGCCGCCGCCCCGAGGTCGTCGAGGGGATCAACGAACGGCACGAGAACGCCGACTACCTGCCCGGCGTCACGCTGCCCGCGGCGGTCCGGGCGACCCTCGACCCGGCGGTGGCGCTGGCCGGCGCCGACTTCGTGGCGCTGGCCGTCCCGGCGCAGACGCTGCGGCGCAACCTCGCCGGATGGGTGCCGCTGCTGCCGCCCGGCGCCGTGCTCGTCAGCCTGATGAAGGGCGTGGAGCTCGGCACCACCCGGCTCATGTCGGAGGTGATCCGCGAGGTCGCCGACGTCCCGGAGGAGCGGGTCGCGGTGTTCAGCGGCCCCAACCTCGCCCGGGAGATCGCCGGCGGGGAGCCGAGCGCGGCGGTCGCCGCGTGCGCGGACGAGGACGCCGCGCGCGGCCTCCAGGCCGCCACCATGACGCCCTACTTCCGGGTCTACACCTCCACCGACGTGATCGGCGTCGAGCTGGGCGGCGCGATCAAGAACATCGTCGCGCTGTGCGTCGGCATGTCCGTCGGCCTCGGATTCGGCGCCAACACCCAGGCCATGCTGATGACCCGCGGGCTCGCCGAGATCACCCGGCTGGGCGCCGCGCTCGGCGCCGACGAGCACACCTTCGCCGGCCTCGCGGGGATGGGCGACCTCGTCGCCTCGTGCATCTCGCCGCTGGCGCGCAACCGCACCTTCGGCGAGAACCTCGGCCGCGGCATGACGCTGGAGCAGGTCATCGCGGTCACCAAGCAGACCGCCGAGGGCGTCAAGTCGTCCGAGGCCGCACTGGAGCTGGCGCGCAAGCACAACGTCGAGATGCCGATCACCGAGGCGGTCACGAGCGTGCTGTACCACGGCGTGCCGATCAGGGAGGCGGCGATCTCGCTCATCTCGCGGTCCCCCAAACCGGAACGCTACGGGGTATGACGTGCGCGGACCCCGCGCGCGTCCCGGCTCGTGGCCGACCCGGTCTGATCACCGGTAGGGTCGGACGTCATGTCCCAGGTAACTCGTAAGATCCGCGTGGCGGTGGTCTTCGGCGGGCGCAGCTCCGAGCACTCGATCTCCTGCGTCACCGCCGGCGCGGTCATGGCCGCGATCGACCGGGACCGCTACGAGGTCGTGCCGATCGGCATCGCCCGCGACGGCCGCTGGGTCCTCGCGCCCGCCGACCGGCGGCTCGCGATCGAGGACGGCCGGCTCCCGGAGGTGAGCGGCGACGGCGACGCGCTCGCGCTGCCGTTCGACCCCGACGCCAGCGGGCTGCTGGTCGTCACGCCGGGCGAGGTCCCCGCGGCGCTCGGCGCGGTGGACGTCGTGCTGCCGCTGCTGCACGGGCCCTACGGCGAGGACGGGACCATCCAGGGCATGCTCGACCTCGCGGGCGTGCGCTACGTCGGCGCCGGGGTCCTGGCCAGCGCCGTCGGCATGGACAAGGGCTTCATGAAGCTCGTCTGGCAGGCGCGCGGGCTGCCCGTCGGCCCGTACGTCCTGATCGGCGACCGGGAATGGCGGCACGAGCGCAAGCGCAAGATCGACGAGATCAAGGAGCAGCTCGGCCTGGCGGCCGGCCGCCCGGTGTTCGTCAAGCCGGCCCGCGCCGGATCGAGCATGGGCATCACCCGGGTCACCGCCGAGTCCGGCCTGGAGGCCGCGATCGACGCGGCCCGCGAGCACGACCCCAAGGTCATCGTCGAGGCCGGCATCGAGGGCCGCGAGATCGAGTGCGGCGTCCTCCAGGGCCTGGACGACGGCCCGCCGGAGGCCAGCCTGCCCGCCGAGGTGCTGATGGCGGGCGACCACGACTTCTACGACTTCGAGACCAAGTACCTCGACGGCTCCACCAGCATGGCGATCCCGCCCGACCTGCCGCCCGCGGCCATCGAGGAGGTCCGGCGCGTCGCCGTCCAGGCGTTCGAGGCGCTCGACTGCGAGGGCCTCGCCCGCGTCGACTTCTTCCTCACCCCGGACGGCGACTGGATCCTCAACGAGATCAACACCATGCCCGGCTTCACGCCGACCTCGGCGTTCCCGCAGATGTGGGCCGCCACCGGCCTCGACTACGCCGCGCTGGTCGACCGCCTCATCCAGACGGCCCTCCGCCGCTCGACGGGGCTGCGTTAATTGCAATCCCGGCCCAAGGGCTCGCCTGGCGGCTCGCCCTTGACCGTGCTTGTGCGAGCGCGAATCGCTTCGCCATCTTCCCGGCGGGGGCTCGCCTTCGGCGTCGCCCCCGCCGCTCAGGTAGCGCGCCCGCGTGACGGCCGGGGTTGTCGGGCATGGCTGTCGGCAGCTTGGGTGACGCCCGTCTTTTCTGGGGTGGGTCCGGCGTGCGTCAGCCGGGGGTGAAGGGGAGCCAGGCTTGGTCGGTCAGGGTGGTGGTGGCGGTGGCTCGGGCGCCCTCTTCGGAGAAGGTCCAGAGGGTGTCGCCGATGACCAGGGAGCGTTGTACGGAGTCCGCGTAACCCTTGCCGAGGTGACGGATCCTGCCGACCTCGCGGATGTCGGTACCGGTCACGCGTAGCGCGAGGGCCTCGCCGCCGCCCTGGAGGGGACTCGACACCGGGACGACGACGAGGCCCGTCCCGGGCACGTACGTGAAGGCGTGCGGCTCGAACTCGGCCTGGGACGAGGCGCCCGGCAGCCGGTAGGCGGCCACCCGGCGGGGCGTCCCGCGGACGTCGAACAGGGACGCCTGCAGACCCCGGGTCCGGCCGGCGGCGTCGGCGTCCTGGCCGATGCCGAGCAGCCGGCCGTCCGCCATCGGATGCAGGTACGCCGAGTATCCGCTGATCTTCAGCTCGCCGGTGACGCGCGGCCGGCGCGGGTCGTTCAGGTCGACCACGTACAGCGGGTCGACCTGCCGGAACGTCACGACGTAGGCGAGCGGCCCGACGAAGCGGACGGAGTAGATGCGCTCGCCCTTGCCGAGGCCGCCGACCTGGCCGACCTCGTTCAGCCGGGCGCCCTCGCGCGCGAGGACGCGCACCGCGCTCTGCGAGGGGGAGGCCGTGGTGGCGGGCGCGGTCCCCGGCGCGGGGCCGAACGTGGGCCCGGCCGTCGTGGCGATCCGCAGGTTCCCGGAAAGCTCCGACATCGCGTACTGGTTGAGCAGGTGCCCGGAAACCGAGCCCGACGCCACGTACTTGGGCCGCCCCGGTGCCGTGACATCGAACTTGTGCACGTCGGTCCGCTCCGGTCCGGGCTCGGCGTCCGTGCCCGACGAGCCCTGGCCGAACGGCGCGGGCGGGGTGCCGGTCACATAGAGGCTTGAGCCCGTCCCGTAGACGGTCTCCCCGTTCGCGGCGATCCCGACCGGGGACGGGTCGCCGAGCCCGCCCAGCAGATCGAACGTCAGCACGGTGAGCATCGTGGTGCCGGTATAGGACGCGGGGCGGCTGACCTGGTCGCAGGGCGTCCGGTAGGTCTTGCGGTCCTTGCCCTCGCCCACCGTGAAGGCGGGGAGCCAGGCGTCCACCGGCGCCTTCTGCACGATCTCCTTGTTGCGGGCGAGGTTCTTCTCCCGCGCCTGCTGCTCATAAGGCGGGAAGGCGATGCGCGGGGTGGAGCGCACGACGACGCGCACGACGGAGCCGTTCTGCCGGGCGTCCACGTACGCGCTTTCGGTGGTCATGCGGCCGACGACCCTGGGCGCGCCGGACAGGTCGACGAGGGTCAGCTCGGTCTGCGCCCGCCCGCCGGGGCCGCCGTCGGGCGGGACGAGGTCGCTCGGGGGCGCCGGGCGTTCGTACAGGACGTAGGGCGAGCGGGGCGTGAGCACGAGCGCCCGGTCGCCGGACAGCAGCAGCTGCGACCGGCCGCCGGGAAGGCGCCCCCGGCCCTGGGCGAGGCGCAGCGTGTGCGTGATCCTGCGGGTGGCGGGGTCGATGACCTGGAGCCGCCCGCCGGCCAGCGCGACGATGCGGCGGCCGTCGGTCTTGACGATGTCGGGCTCGTCGACGCCGGGCTCACGCGTGTTGGTGCCGGTGTGCTCGGGAGCCTTGGCGGCGCGCCCGTCGGCCGGGGCGGGCGCCGCGCCGCCGGGCACCGCGACCTTCGGCAGCGCCCCGTCCATCAGCGGCTCCCCGTCGTGCAGCCCGTAGGAGTCGACGCGGGCGGCGGTCGCGCGGCGCAGCCCGTCCAGAAGCGGACCGCAGCCGTCGTAGGCGACCAGCCGCATCGGCGGCGCCTCGCGCGGGGCCGGACCGGGGGATCCGGCGCATCCGGAGAGCAGCAGCGCCGCCGACGGTATGAGGGGAGCGAGGGTGCGGGCACGCATGGATCTCGGACGCGCGCCCGGCGGGTCCGGTTCCGCCGTTCCGTGACCTGGTCAGGCCACGCGGGCGGCCGGGATATGCCAACCTTGGAGGGCTTGGTCCCCCTCCCGAGGAGAACGTGCGTTGCCGCAATCCGAACTGCCGGGCTCCATCGGCCCCTACACGGTGGTCGACCGGCTCGGCGAGGGCGGGATGGGCACCGTGTACGCGGGACTGGACGCGTCGGGGCGCAAGGTCGCGATCAAGGTGATCCGGCGGGAGTTCGCGGCCGACCGGCAGTACCGGGCGCGGTTCGAGGCCGAGGTGGCGGCGGCGCAGCGCGTCCGGCCGTTCTGCACGGCGCCCGTGCTGGACGCCGACCCCGCGGCGGAGCAGCCCTACCTGGTGACCGAGTTCGTGAACGGGCCGAGCCTGGACGCGGCCGTCGTCGAGGGCGGCCCGCTGCGGGGCGCCGACCTCGAGGCCGTCGCGGTCGGCATCGCCACCGCGCTGACCGCCATCCACGACGCGGGAGTCGTGCACCGCGACCTGAAGCCCGCCAACGTGCTGCTGTCCACGTTCGGCCCGCGGGTGATCGACTTCGGTATCGCCCGCTCGGCCGGCGGGACCCGGCTGACCGCGACCGGCGGCATCATCGGCACGCCCGCGTTCATGGCCCCCGAGCAGCTGCACGGGCGCGGCGTGACCGCCGCCTCCGACGTGTTCGCCTGGGGTGCGACGGTGGCGTTCGCCGGGCGCGGCGGGCCGTGCTTCGGGGGCGACTCGATTCCCGCGATCATCCATCAGATCGTCAGCGGCGAGCCCGACCTGAGCGGCCTCGGCGGGACGCTCCGCGACGCCGTCGCCGCGGCGCTGGCGAAGGACCCGGAGCGGCGCCCGTCCGCGCAGGCCGTCCTGGACGGGCTGATCTCCAGCGGAGCGTCCCGGCAGCGGCCCGCGCAGCCGACGCACGCCCCGCGGCACCCCCGGACGGAGACGCGCGCCGCGCACGGCGTGCCCGCCGCCCCGGCGGAACCCCCGGCGGGCACCGTCGCCTCGGTGGAGCAGCGGCCCGCCGCCGTCCCGGCTCCGGCTCTGGCCGACGGGGAGGCGCAGGTCCTCGTCGAGCGGCAGTACCGGCAGGCCGCGCAGGCGGGCGACCCCGACGCGATGCGCGGCCTCGCCCTCCTGCTCGACCAGCAGGGCCGCACCGCCGAGGCCGAGACCTGGAAGCGCTACGCCACCGCGGTCACGGCACGCGGCGGCGCGTTCCCGCAGAACACCGGCTACGGCGGGTACACCGCCCCGGGCACGCCGCAGACCGTCCCCGCGCATGCCGCCCCGCACCCGAACCAGCATGTGAACCCGCATGTGAACCCGTACGGCCGAGCCCCCTACAACCACGCCGCGATCTACGCGCTGACGTTCGGCCTGGTGGGGCTCATCACCTGCGGGCTGCCGTCCGTCCCGGCGATCGTCGCCGGGCACATCGCGTGGGCGCGGGTGCGCCGGACCGGCCAGCGCGGCCTCGGCATGGCCGTGACGGGGATCGTGCTCGGCTGGATCATGGTGGCGTTCTGGGCGCTGGTCGCGTTCGGGTGGTCGCTGCCGGACGACCCGGCCCCCTCGCCCTGACGGCTCCGGGCCGCGACGAGTAAATGCGTTGCGCGCCTCAGGGCGCGCTGGCACTGTGGACGTCGTCAGCCCGTCCAGGACGGTGACACGAGACCTTGAGAGGAGGACCGGCCATGGCTCTGGAGCGGCTCCGTTATCGACTGCCCTCGGCGTCGCCCGCCCGCCCCGGCCGGTATCCCCTCTCCTAGGGAGCCCTGGCCGAGCCGCCGCGAGTGACGCCACCTCGCGAAGACCATGCGGCTCTACCCCAACGGGCAGAGGGACCACTCTCAGGAAGTGGACGTTCCGGGTTCGAATCCCGGGAGCCGCACGCATGCCCCTGTAGTCCAATGGCAGAGACGGCAGCATGAGGTGCTGTGCGATGCGGGTTCGAATCCTGCCAGGGGTACCGACGCGGGCCGCGCGGCCCGCGCGAGAGGCGGCGCCGACGCGGGAGAGTCGGGCCTGGCCGTAAACCAGGTGCTTCGCTGAGTGGGTTCGAATCCCACCCGCCTCACCTTGCGCACCCACCACGGTTTGTGCATGTGACCAGGGGAAACCATACAAGCACACTCGTTGCGCGGGCCTGTGATGACTGGGGGGTGCGCCATGGGCTCTTGGCCGGGTCGGGCGACGGCCTGTGTCGGGGTGATTCTTCTGTGCTCCGCGCTCGCCTCCTGCGGCGGAGGGGGCAAGGCCGAACTCGCGACCACGAAGCTGCCGCTGCAGCCGAGCGGGCTCGCCGTCGGCGGCGACGTCCAGTCCAAGGCGACGGAGGTGACCCAGACCCGCATCACCGACGACCAGCTGCGCACGATCGCCGATGCCTGCCGGGACGCCGTCGAGATCACCGACGCGGGGGAGGACGAGTGCAGCCGCTCCGTCCAGGACCAGTTCAAGAACAAGCAGCCCTGCGACCCCGATCACCCCTGCATGAAGGCGCGCTGGATCTCCTCGACCAAAGGGGCCGCCGCGCCGGCCCTGAGGCGTGACGGTACGGGGGAGCGCGACTTCAGCGGGGGAGGGTTCATCACGATCACGTCCTCCCAGTGGTGCGGCTCCGCCCCCCGGAACGTGTGCGTCCGCATCGCCGCGGAAAAGGAGACGGTGTTCCGCGACCTGACCGGTGCGTCGCCGCCCCAGGGAGGGACGCCCGGGACGCCGGAGGGCACACCCGGGGACACCGGTGAGCCGTCCGAGAGCCCGGCTCCGACCGACAGCGAGACCGAGTCCGAGGTTCCGGAGCCGTCCGAGCCCGGCGGGGGCGAGACCGGACCCGGGCCTCCCGGCAACCCGGAGCCGGGGAACTCCTGATCCGGTGACCGCCGAACATGACGAGCCGCCCGGCGACGACAGGACCGTCGGCCGGCTGGCAGAGCTGGCCGGCCGGGTGCTGGCGTCCGCCGGCGTCCTGACCGCGATCCTGTACTACTTCGGGTACGTCAGGGAGCAGGCGCTGTACACCTACTTCGGCGTCGACCTCGGCACCGTCGGCTTCACGACGACGGACTACGTCGTGCTCAGCGCGGGCCCGGTGTTCGCCCCGCTGGCGTCGGCCGGCGTCCTCGGCGTCGGCGTGCTCATCGCCCACCACCTGCTCGTCCACCTCATGCGCGACGCCTCGCACCGGTGGCGCGGCGTCATGTGCGCCTGCCTGGTGGCCGTGGCCCTCACCCTGCTCACCATCGGCGCCGTCAGCCTGCACCTGCGCGGCGACCGCGCCGTCGGCGGCCCCTACTTCTCGCCCATGGCCCTCCTCGCCGGGGCCGTGCTCCTGGAGTACGCCGCCGAGAACGCGACGGCGTACGGGGTGGCGACCGGCACATGGTCGGAGATCCTCGCCTCGACGCGGGCGCTGCGCCGGCTCCTGGTCGTGGTCATCGCCCTCGTCGCGGCCTTCTGGGCGACCGCCAACGTGGCGCAGCGGCACGGCCTGAACGCCGCCCGCGCCGCCGCGCTCTCCCTGCCCATCAGCGCCGAGGCGTTCGTCTACGCCAAGGAGCGGCTGCAGATCAGCGGGCAGGGCGTCACCATGGTGCGGCTGAGCGGCCGGGACTCCGCCTTCGCCTACCTCTACAAGGGGCTGCGCATCCTCGCGCACCAGGGCGGCCACTGGATCCTGCTCCCGGTCGGCTGGACCCGCGACAACGGCGAAAGGGTCATCCTGCTGCCCGACTCCGGGAGCGACCTCCGCGTCGAACTGGCCCCGTGAGCCGGGTGGCTAGATCTGGCCCTCGGGCTTGGGCGGGATCGTCGCCCTGATCGCTGTGCCCAGCTCGATCAGCACGTCGCCGGGCGGGGTGTACTTGGCCGGGACGGTCACCTCGACGTACGCCTGCCGCGCCACGGCCGTGAACGTCACCGGACGGTCCACCGGCTGCCCGAACCAGTCGATCCCGTTGATCGTGACGAGCTGCGACGCGGGGTGCAGCGCGGCGGGCCGGGGCACGCCGCAGCGCAGCGCGATCGCGGGCGACCCCCAGGCGGCGGTCAGCGCGGAGTCGGGCGAGGTGTCGCGGCGCGACAGGCCGTGGACCTTCTCGGGGAGCCGCAGCCCGTCGCAGAGCCGCGCGGTCGCCGCGTCCGGGCCGGGCACCGGCACCTGGACCGCCGTGTCACCGCAGGCCGCCGGGAGGAGCGCCGCCGCGGCGAGCACCACCGGCAGGCCGCGCCGCCGCGTTCGCCGCCGGCGGCCCGTCAAGAACCGATCCGGCATCGCCCGCGCGGGCGCGTCCCGTCTAGATGTGGACGATCGGGCATGTGAGCGTGCGGGTGATCCCGTCCACGGCCTGGATCTGCGCGACGACGAGCTTGCCCAGCTCGTCCACATTGCGCGCCTCCGCTCGGACGATCACGTCATAGGGCCCCGTGACGTCCTCCGCCTTCGTGACGCCGGAGATGCCGGCGATCTCGCCGGCGACCTCGGCCGCCTTGCCCACTTCGGTCTGGATGAGGATGTAGGCCTGCACCATCACGTCCTCCCCGGGCGGAGAAATAGCCGTCGGACGGTCACCGTATCGTGTAATGCGCCGCGGTGGGCGGCCGGGGGGTGCCCAGCGGCGTCCCCCCACGTGCGAGGCGGGAACGGGGCGGATGGGCACCATAGGCGAGCTGGGCGAATTCGGCCTGATCGGCAGGCTGACGCGGCGGCTGCCGCAGGGGCCGGACGTGCGTCTCGGCCCGGGCGACGACGCGGCGGTGATCGCCGCGCCGGACGGCCGGGTCGTCGCCACCACGGACCTGCTCGTGGAGGGCCGGCACTTCCGCCGCGACTGGTCGGGGCCCTACGACATCGGCCGCAAGGCCGCCGCGCAGAACCTCGCCGACGTGGTCGCCATGGGCGCCCGCCCGACCGCGCTGCTCGTCGGGTTCGCCGGGCCGCCCGGCACCGGGGCGGGCTGGGCGGAGCGGCTCTACGACGGCCTCGCCGACGAGTGCGCCCTGGCGGGCGCGTCGGTGGCCGGCGGCGACGTCGTGGCCGCGCCGGAGATCACCCTGGCGGTCACCGCGCTCGGCGACCTCGGCGGCGGGCCCCCGCTCACCCGGTCCGGGGCGCGTCCCGGCGACGTCGTCGCGATCCGCGGCGCGCTCGGGCGGGCCGCCGCGGGCCTGGCGCTGCTCACCGCCG
>NZ_CAACVB010000112.1 GCF_900659635.1 Actinomadura roseirufa
CGCGCCCGCGCGTCCGCCGGCGGCGTGCCCGGCGGCCCGGCGGCGGGCCCGTCCGGCGCCTCCACCGCCCAGATGACCTCGCGTTTCCCCCGATTCCCCACAGGACGACCCTACGGGGGACGTGGTGAAACCGGTCCCCGGCGAGCGTCCGGCGCCGCTAGCCTGGGGGAGATCGACAGAAACGATCCGCTGAGTAATGGCTTTGTTACGCGGACACCGGGCCGCGACGGTGAAACTATGCCTGACGTGCGTGGTCGTCTCCGTGGGCCGGTGGCCCTGGTGGGCGCGCTGCTGACGGTCGTCCTGCTCGCGGCGCCCGCCGGCGGCGCCGTCCCGGCGGGTCCGGCCCCGCTGGAGAGCATCCCGACCTTCGACGTCGTGCTGACCCTGCGCACCGACGGGATCCTGCAGGTCAGGGAGACCATCACCTACGACTTCGACCGCGGCGGCGGGCACGGCATCGTGCGCCGCGTCCCGTTCCGGCACGCCGACCGGCTGTTCGACGTCCGCGGCATCAGCGCCAGTTCCTCGACCGGCGCCCCGGCGCGCGCCCGGACCCTCAAGCTGCTGCACGACGTGCGGATCAGCGTCGGGGACGGCCGCCACAAGGTCACCGGACGCCAGGCGTACGTGATCGAGTACGACGTGGCCTGGGCGTTCACCCCCTACGCCGACCACGACGAGCTGGTGTGGGACGCGATCGGCACGTCCTGGGACGTGCCGATCGCGAACGCGGCCGTCCGGGTGGAGGCGCCGATGCCGCTGCGGCACGCGGGGTGCCGGGCCGGGAACCCCGGGCTGACCACCCGCTGCGCGCGCGACCGCGACGGGCCGTACGCGGTCGACTTCACCCAGAGCGGGCTGCGCCCCCACGAGGGCATGACGGTCCGGGTCCGGCTGCCGAAGCGGGCCGTCGCCGTCGCGGCGCCCCGGTACGCCCCGCCGCACTGGGCGGGGACCTGGCCGGGGACGGCGGCGCTCGCGCTCGCCCTCGGCGCGGTGGCGCTGGCGGCCCGCCGGCCGGTACCGCGCCGGGGTACCGGAGGGGTGCTGCTGGCCTGCGGCGCGCTGCTGACGATCGCCGACGCCGGTGACGACGTCCTGGCCCACGGTCCCTGGGCGTTCTCGCTGGGGGACCGGTGCGCGGCCGGGCTCGCCATGATGATCATGGGGGCCGCGATCGCGTGCGCGCGCCGGCCCGGGTCCGCCCAACTAGCAGCGGGCGCGGCCGGAGAGGATTAGAGTTGATCGGTCGCGGGACGAACCGATCGTCCCGGGCGGGCGTCTACCCGGGTAGCGGGCGCGCGAACGGGCACGTTCGCGCGGACGGACGGCCCGCGGGCGGCGGGCGAGACCGGTGGAAGGGGGCACGGGGGCGTGCGGGAATACCTGCTCACGATCCTGGTCGCCGCCCTCGTCGCCTATCTGCTGACCCCGACCGTGCGCCGGTTCGCCGTCTGGTTCGGCGCGCAGGCCGTGCCCCGCGACCGCGACGTGCACGTGATCCCGACGCCCCGGCTGGGCGGCCTCGCCATGTTCGGCGGGATGGTGGCCGCGCTGGTGGTCGCCTCGGGGCTGCCGGAGATGCGCAAGGTCCTCGGCGACAGCGAGATCAGTGTGGGCCGGGCGCTGCTGATGTCGGGCGGGCTCATCGTGCTGATCGGCATCGCCGACGACCGGTGGGAGGTGGACGCCCTCACCAAGTTCGCCGGCCAGGTCGCCGCCGCCGGGATCTTCATCATGCAGGGCATCCAGATCTACGTGATCCCGCTGCCGAACGGCGAGTCGGTGTCGCTGCCGCCGGGCTACGGGGTGCCGCTGACCGTCCTGGTCGTGGTCGCCACGATCAACGCGGTCAACTTCATCGACGGCCTGGACGGGCTGGCCGCGGGCGTCGTCGGCATCGCCGCGCTGGCCCTGTTCATCTACGCCTACCTGCTGTCGAAGACCCACGGGATGACGACGCTGAGCGGCGCCACGCTCACCGCGGCGATCCTGTTCGGTATGTGCGTGGGGTTCCTGCCGCACAACTTCAGCCCCGCCAAGATCTTCATGGGCGACACCGGCTCGATGCTGATCGGGCTGCTGCTCAGCGCCTCCACGATCATGCTGACGGGGCGGTTCGACCCGGCGGTCCTGGCCAACGGGCTCTTCCCGTTCTATGTGCCGCTGCTGCTGGTCCCGGCGGTGGCGGCGGTCCCGTTCATGGACATGGTGCTCGCGGTCTGGCGGCGCACCAACCAGGGCCGCTCGCCCTTCTCGCCGGACAAGCAGCACCTGCACCACCGGCTGCTGGAGCTCGGCCACTCCACCCGCCGGGCCGTGCTGATCATGTACTTCTGGGTGGGCCTGCTCGGCGCCGGGATGGTCTCGCTCGCCTGGTTCGACGCCGCCTGGCTCACCCTCGGGGTGACGCTCGTGGTCGCGGTCGCCGGGATGCTGCTGATGCTGAACGTGCCGCGCCGCCGCGGCCGCCGCGCGGGCGCCGAGGTCGGAACCGGCGCCGGCGACCGTACCCCCGAACGCCCGCGAATGCCCGTCTGACCTGCGGATTCACCCCTGACCTTCGGGTATCGTCGGGGGCGCGGCAGATGGCCGGGGCGTGACGGTTGGCCGAACGGCTCGGGCAGGCTGTGTGGGACGGGCTTTCCTGGGTAGAGAGTGGAGATCCCGCGCACCGGTCACGCCGCGTGTCCGGCCTCCCGGTCTCCCCTCCGGCCCGCACGGCGGCGGCGCGTCCGGGCCGTTCCGCGGAATCGGTGCGGTGACCTGGGTTAAAGTCCGGGGTGCGAGCGTGCCCCCCGGAGCGAGGCCGACGCCCGGCCGAGGCGTTACCTCTAGGGTAATTGTGGACATTCCGGACGCTTGTGATACCTTTCACGAACAAGAGACGACCACTGAACGTGACCAGCCGGAGCCCTCATGCAATCTTCCGACGCCCGGATACTCCGCGGCGCCGCGATCCCGACCGGGCTGGTCGGGGTGGGTGCCGTACTGATCGGCCTGCTGGCCGCCGGCGCCAAGGGCGCCCTGGCGGCGGCGCTGGCCACCGTCGTGGTGATCGCCTTCTTCTCGGTCAGCGCCCTCGCGGTCTCGTGGGCCGCGAAGGTCTCCTCGCAGACGATGATGCTGGCCGCGCTCGCGAGCTACATGGTGAAGATCCTCGCCGTGATGGTGCTGGTCACGACCATGGACGGCGTCTCGATCTGGGACACCACGGTCTTCGGCTGGACGGTCGTCGGGCTCGCCCTGATCTGGATCGCCGCCGAGTTCCGCGTCGCCCTGCAGCGAGGGAGGCCCTACATTGACGAGCCTGAGAACGCGCTCGACCGGAGTCCGTGATGGCGCGCGCACGGACGGTGCCCGTCGTCGTGGACTACTCCAATATGACCACCGCCGGGATGGCCTGCTATCGTCCGGAGCGCGATGAGCGAGCAGAAGCGTCGGCCGGAGGACGGTCAGCGGGAGTTCGCCGACGCCGCCTGGTCCGCGCCCAGCTATCTTCTCTCCGGGATGGCTATTTGGGGTGGTCTGGGCTGGTTGCTGGCCAAGTGGACGGGCGTGGTCTACTTCACCCCGATCGGCGTGGTCATCGGCGTCGTGCTCGCCATCTACCTGATCTACCTGAAGTACGGTCGCCATTCCCTCTGAGCGGCCCCGCCGCCGAGGAAGCCTTCGTGATCCATCACCACATTGATGAAGGGAACGCCGCGTGAACGCGCTGACGGTCCTCGCCTCCGGAGGGAAGGAGTTCGAGGCCCCGGGTCCCGAGCTCTTCGACTTTCCCCCCCTGTTCGCAGGCGGCCCGGCCTGGCTCACCAAGCCCGTCTTCTTCGCCGTCTTCGGCACGCTGGTCGTGTGCGCCTTCTGCTGGAGCGCGTTCGCCAATCCGAAACTGGTGCCCCGGGGCATCCAGAACGTCGGCGAGGTCGGCTACGTCTTCGTGCGCGACCAGATCGGGCGCCCGTTCCTCGGCAAGAACACCGAGCAGTGGATGCCGATGCTGCTCTCCCTGTTCTTCCTCATCTGGACCTGGAACATCTTCTCGGTCATTCCGATCATCCAGTTCCCGATCGCCTCGCACATCGCGTTCCCGGTCGTCCTCGCGCTGAGCGTCTACTTCATCAAGGTCTACCTGGGCATCAAGCACCAGGGTCTGAAGTACTTCACGGACATGATCCCCAAGGGGCTGCCCAAGCCCATCTACGTGCTGCTGGTGCCGATCGAGTACCTCTCGACCTTCATCCTGGCGCCCTTCACGCACGCGGTGCGGCTCTTCGCCAACATGTTCGCCGGTCACATGATCCTGGCGTTCTTCAGCCTCGTCGGCTTCTGGTTCCTCTTCGAGAAGCCCACGCCCCTCGGATTCGGCGTCGGCATCATCGGCGTGATCATGACCTGCGTGATGACCGCGTTCGAGATGTTCATCCAGTTCCTGCAGGCGTTCCTGTTCACGATGCTCGCCGCCATGTACATCCAGAGCGGCCTGCACGCGGACCACTAGGCCCCCGGTCCCGCGGTGCCGTCCCCCGGCGCGCGGGTCCGAACGAACCACCTCGAGAAGCCAGACCGGCGGACACTCCGCCGGCCGACAGAAAAGGAAAGAACCCATGACGGGAGTCCTCGCCGCCGTCGAAGGCAACGTCACCGCGATCGGGTACGGCCTCGCGGCCATCGGCCCGGGCATCGGTGTCGGCATCATCTTCGGCCAGGGCGTGAACGCGATCGCCCGCCAGCCCGAGCTCACCGGCGTGATCCGCACCAACATGATGCTGGGCTTCGTCCTCACCGAGGCGCTGGCCCTGATCGGCCTGGTCGCGCCGTTCCTCTTCAAGAGCGTCTGAGCAAGGGCCATACCTGAGGAAGGGCTGCAGACATGATCACAGCGGCTTCCGTTCTAGCGGCGGAGGACAACAACCCCCTCGTTCCGCACCCGTACGAGCTCGTCGTCGGGATCTTCTCCTTCGTGGTCGTCCTCATCGTCGTCGGCAAGATCCTCACGCCGCGCATCCAGAAGACTCTTCAGGAGCGCACCGACGCGATCGAGGGCGGTCTTCTCCGCGCCGAGCAGGCGCAGGAGGAGGCCCGCCAGACGCTGGAGCAGTACAAGGCGCAGCAGAAGGACGGCCAGCTCGAGGCGTCCAAGCTGCGCAAGAAGGCCGAGGAGCAGGGCGCTCAGATCATCGCGGAGATGAAGGAGCAGGCCCAGGCCGAGGCGCGCCGCATCATCGAGGCCGCCAAGGCCCAGATCGAGGCGGAGCGCCAGCAGGCGCTGCAGTCGCTGCGGACCGAGATCGGCGCGATGTCGGTCGAGCTGGCCGGCCGCGTGGTGGGCGAGTCCCTGGAGGACAGCGCCCGCCAGAGCCGGGTGGTCGACCGGTTCCTCGAGGAGCTCGAGGAGCGCGCCCGGACGCAGGAGCAGATCACCTCATGACCATCACGGGAGCGGTGAGCAGGGCGTCGCTGGCCGAGGCGAGGGAGCGTTTCGAGGCCGTGCTGGCCTCGGGCGACGCCGACCTGGCCGGGCTCGGCGGCGACCTGTTCTCGGTGCTGCACCTGATCGAGCGCGAGCACGGCCTGCGGCGGGCGATCTCCGACCCGGCGCGGGACGGCGCCGACAAGGCGCAGCTCGTCCGGATCCTGCTGGAGGGCAAGGTGTCGCCGGCCGCTCTCGGGCTGGTCGCCGACGTCGTCCGGCTGCGCTGGTCGCGGCCCTCGGAGCTGTCGGACGCGGTGGAGACCCTCGCGGTCACCGCCGAGGCCGCCCGCGCCGAGGCCGACGACCGCATCGACGACCTGGAGGACGAGCTGTTCCGGTTCTCCCGGGTCGTCGAGGGCGAGGCCGCGCTGCGCGGCGCCCTGGCCGGGCCGGGGCTGCCGGACGAGCGCAAGCTCGGCCTGGTCGAGGCGCTGCTGGCCGACAAGGTCACGCCGTCCACGCTGGCCCTGGTCACCGAGCTGGTGCTGTGGCCGCGGGGACGTAGCCTGGAGTCCGGGCTCGCCGACCACGGCCGGATCGTGGCGCAGCGCCGGGAGCGCCTGGTCGCGCTGGTGCGCACCCCGGGCGAGCTGTCGGAGGGGCAGCGCACGCGGCTCGCCGCGGTGCTCGCCGCCGCCTACGGCCACGAGGTACACCTGAACATCGAGATCGACCCCACGGCGATCGGCGGCCTGTCGATCGAGATCGGGGACGAGATCATCGACGGCACGATCGCCGGACGGCTGGACGATGTCCGCCGTCGGCTCGGCACCGGCTGAGCCGGCCGAGCTGACCCCAAAGGGAGCAAGAGAGGAATCATGGCGGAGCTGACGATCCGTCCGGATGAGATCCGGAACGCGCTGGAGCGCTTCGTCCAGTCGTACGAGCCTGAGGCCGCCGCGCGCGAAGAGGTCGGCACCGTCGTCGATTCCGGCGACGGTATCGCCCACGTCGAGGGCCTGCCCTCCGCGATGGCGAACGAACTCCTGGAGTTCGAGGACGGTACCCGTGGCCTGGCTCTGAACCTGGACGTACGCGAGATCGGCGCCGTTGTCCTGGGTGACTTCAGCAAGATCGAGGAGGGGCAGAAGGTCCGCCGGACCGGTGAGGTCCTCTCGGTCCCCGTCGGCGACGGCTTCCTCGGCCGCGTCGTGGACTCGCTGGGCAACCCGCTGGACGGCAAGGGCCCGATCGAGACCACCGAGCGCCGCGCGCTCGAACTGCAGGCCCCCACCGTCGTCCAGCGCCAGTCGGTCGGCGAGCCGCTGCAGACCGGCATCAAGGCGATCGACGCGATGACCCCGATCGGCCGCGGCCAGCGCCAGCTGATCATCGGTGACCGGCAGACGGGCAAGACCACCGTCGCCGTGGACACCATCATCAACCAGCGTGAGGCGTGGGAGTCCGGCGACGAGAGCAAGCAGGTCCGCTGCGTCTACGTCGCGGTGGGCCAGAAGGGCTCCACGATCGCCAACGTGCGCCGCTCCCTGGAGGAGGCCGGCGCGCTGGAGTACACCACGATCGTGGCGGCGCCCGCGTCCGACCCGGCCGGGTACAAGTACATCGCCCCCTACACCGGGTCGGCGATCGGCCAGCACTGGATGTACCAGGGCAAGCACGTCCTGATCGTCTTCGACGACCTGTCGAAGCAGGCGGAGGCGTACCGCGCGGTGTCGCTGCTGCTGCGCCGCCCGCCGGGCCGCGAGGCCTACCCCGGTGACGTCTTCTACCTGCACTCGCGGCTCCTCGAGCGCTGCGCGAAGCTGTCGGACGAGCTCGGCGCCGGCTCGATGACGGGTCTGCCGATCATCGAGACCAAGGGCAACGACGTGTCGGCCTACATCCCGACGAACGTCATCTCGATCACCGACGGGCAGTGCTTCCTGGAGACGGACCTGTTCAACCAGGGCGTCCGCCCGGCGATCAACGTCGGTATCTCGGTCTCCCGCGTCGGCGGCTCCGCGCAGGTCAAGGCGATGCGCAAGGTCGCCGGCACGCTGCGCCTGGCGCTGTCGCAGTTCCGTGACCTGGAGGCGTTCGCGGCCTTCGCGTCCGACCTGGACGCCGCGTCCCGCGCCCAGCTGGAGCGCGGCGCGCGCCTGGTCGAGCTGCTGAAGCAGCCGCAGGGCAGCCCCTTCCCGGTGGAGAAGGAGGTCGTGTCCGTGTGGGCGGGGACCTCCGGCGAGCTGGACGACGTGCCGGTGGCCGACATCCGCCGCTTCGAGCAGGAGTTCCTCGACCACGTCGAGCGCGAGGAGGGCGGCCTGCTCACCGCCATCCGCGAGACGGGTCAGCTCTCCGACGACGGACTCACCAGCCTCAAGAACGCCATCACGGAGTTCAAGAAGGGCTTCCAGACCAGCGAGGGCGACCTGCTGGGCGCGGAGGAGCCCGTCGAGGCGATCGAGGACGAGGCCGTCGAGCAGGAGACGATCACCCGCGTCAAGAAGGGCTGATCGGCCATGGCCGCACAGCTTCGTCAACTCCGGCAGCAGATCAAGACGGTCAAGTCGACCGCCAAGATCACGCGCGCCCAGGAGATGATCGCCACGTCGCGGATCGTCAAGGCCCAGCAGGCGGTGGCGGCCTCCAAGCCGTACGCCGACCAGATCACGCAGGCCCTGTCGGCCCTGGTGAGCCACCACGTCGGGATCGACCATCCGCTGCTGCACGAGCAGCCGACCGACAACCGCAGCGCGGTGCTCATCATCACCAGCGACCGCGGGTTCTGCGGCGCCTACAACGCCAACGTGATCCGCGAGGGCGAGGCGCTGATCAGGTCGCTGCGCGAGCAGGGCCGCGAGCCGGTACCCTACGTCGTCGGCAACAAGGGCATCACCTGGTACCGGTTCCGTGACCGCGAGGTCGCCGAGACCTGGCACGGGTTCAGCGACCGGCCCGACTTCGCGAACGCGGAGCGGATCGGCCGCAGGCTCACCGAGGACTTCCTCAAGACCGACGCCGAGGGCGGGGTCGGGGAGATCCACGTGGTCTACACCGAGTTCGTCTCGATGCTGACCCAGTCGGTCCAGGTGCGCAGGCTGATGCCGCTGGAGATCGAGGACGGCAAGGGCAAGGACGGCACCGTCCCGCCGGCCTACGAGTTCGAGCCGTCCGCGCAGGCGGCGCTCGACCTGCTGCTGCCCAACTACGTCGAGAGCCGCATCTTCCACATGCTGCTGCAGTCGGCGGCGTCGTTCCACGCGTCGGTCCGGCGAGCGATGAAGTCGGCGACCGACAATGCCAATGAACTGATCGGGGTCTACACGCGCCAGATGAACCAGGCGCGGCAGGCCGCCATCACCCAGGAAATCAGCGAGATCGTCGGTGGCGCTGACGCGCTCGCCGATTCTGGCGGGGAGTGAAATGACTGCTCAGGTAGAGACGGCGACCGCGACCGGGCGCGTCGCCCGTGTCATCGGCCCGGTCGTCGACGTGGAGTTCCCCGCCGACGCCATCCCGGAGATCTACAACGCCCTCAACGTCCAGGTCGCGCTGGGCGGCGAGGAGAAGACCCTGACCTTCGAGGTCGCCCAGCACCTGGGCGACAACATGGTCCGGGCGATCTCCATGCAGCCGACCGACGGCCTGGTCCGCGGCGCCCCGGTGACCGACAGCGGCGAGTCCATCGCCGTGCCGGTCGGGGACATCACCAAGGGCCACGTGTGGAACGCCCTCGGCGAGGCGCTCGACGTCCCGACGGCGTCCCTCAGTGTGAACGAGCGCTGGGGGATCCACCGCAAGGCCCCGCCGTTCGACCAGCTGGAGTCCAAGACCGAGATGCTGGAGACCGGCATCAAGGTCATCGACCTGCTGTGCCCGTACGTCAAGGGCGGCAAGATCGGCCTGTTCGGCGGCGCGGGTGTGGGCAAGACCGTCCTCATCCAGGAGATGATCCGCCGTGTCGCCCGCAACTTCGGCGGCACCTCGGTGTTCGCCGGCGTCGGCGAGCGCACCCGTGAGGGCAACGACCTCTGGGTGGAGATGGAGGAGGCGAACGTCCTCAAGGACACCGCCCTCGTCTTCGGCCAGATGGACGAGCCGCCGGGCACCCGGCTGCGGGTCGCGCTGTCCGCGCTGACGATGGCGGAGTACTTCCGCGACGTCCAGAACCAGGACGTGCTGCTGTTCATCGACAACATCTTCCGGTTCACCCAGGCCGGCTCGGAGGTCTCCACGCTGCTCGGGCGCATGCCGTCCGCGGTGGGCTACCAGCCGACCCTGGCGGACGAGATGGGCGTGCTCCAGGAGCGGATCACCTCGACGCGCGGTCACTCGATCACCTCCATGCAGGCGATCTACGTGCCCGCCGACGACATCACCGACCCGGCGCCGCACACCACGTTCGCGCACCTGGACGCCACCACCACCCTGGCGCGGAGCATCTCCGAGAAGGGCATCTTCCCGGCGGTGGACCCGCTCGACTCCACCTCGCGGATCATGGACCCGCAGATCCTGGGGAACGAGCACTACTCCGTCGCCCAGGAAGTGATCCGGATCCTGCAGAAGTACAAGGAACTGCAGGACATCATCGCGATCCTCGGCATCGACGAGCTCTCCGAAGAGGACAAGGTCACCGTCCAGCGGGCGCGGCGCATCGAGCGCTTCCTGTCGCACCCGATGTACGTGGCCGAGCAGTTCACCGGCCAGCCCGGTGTGACCGTGCCGAAGGACGAGACGATCGCCTCCTTCAAGGCGCTCGCGGAGGGCAAGTACGACCACCTCCCCGAGCAGGCGTTCTTCATGTGCGGTGGCATCGAGGACGTCGAGAAGAAGGCCAAGGAGCTGGAGAAGTAGTCCGCTCCGGTGGGCCGCCCGGGGACGTTTCCCCGGGCTGCCCACCGGAACCGCTCCAGTATTCGGAGGTTAGACAGTGGCAACCCTGAAGGTCGGGCTCGTCTCGCCGGAGCGCGAGATCTGGTCCGGCGAGGCCAAGATGGTGGTCGCCCAGACCATCGAGGGCTCGCTCGGCATCCTGCCGGGCCACGCCCCGGTGCTGGGCGTCCTCCTCGACGGCAGCGTGGTGAAGATCGAGCCGGCCGACGGCGGCGAGATGGTCACCGCCATGGTCGGCAGCGGCTTCTTCTCCGTGGCGGCCGACGAGGTGTCGGTGCTGGCCGAGCAGGCCGAGCTGAGCGACGAGATCGTCGTGGAGGACGCCAGGCGGGCGCTGGAGAACGCGCTCGCCGCCGGCGAGGAGGACGCGACGGCCGAGCGCCGGGCCCGCGCGCGGCTGCGCGCGGCGGGCATCGAGGCCTAGGTTTCGAGCGGACGGCGGGGGGACTTGGGCGGGCACCTGGCACTGGACGCGGGCGGGGTGCTCGCCGCCGTCGTCCTGGTGGCGGCGCTGGTCTTCGCCGTGATGACGGCCCGCCGCTGGCTGTTCACGCGCGGCGGCGGCACGGTCGAGTGCAGCCTGCGCGTCCTGCCCCGGGAGGGCGCGCCCGGCGCCTGGAGGCTCGGCATCGGGCGCTACAAGGGCGACGTGCTGCACTGGCACCGCGTGTTCGGTTTCCGCAGGAGGCCCCGGCAGGTGATCCACCGCCGGGGCCTTGTCATATCCAACCGGCGCGACCCCGAGCCCGGCGAGGCCGAGGGGCTCCTCCCCGACGTCGGCATCATCGAGGTCAGGGACGGCGACCTGGTCGTGGAGCTGGCGATGGGCGCGGCGGCGCTGACCGGCTTCCTGGCGTGGCTGGAGGCCGCGCCCCCCGGCTTCCCCGTCGACCTGCATACGGATTGATTGCAAGCCCGGCCCAGGCGCTCGCCTAGCGGCTCGCACCTGACCGTTCTTGTGCGAGCGCGAATCGCTTCGCGATCTTCCCGGCGGGGCTCGCCTTCGGCATTGCCCCGCCGCTCAGGTAGCGCGCTCGCGTGACGGCTGAGGACCATGGTTCGGGTCCCATGCCGGTTGGTGGCTAGGGTTTTGCCGCGGGCTCACCGTCCCGGGGGGCGTTTCTCTGTGGGGGTCAGGCGGGGAGGATCGCTATGTCGCCGGTGGTGGAGCGGGCATGGATGCGGTGGGGGGCGGCGGGGTCGTGGCGGACTCCGATCCGCTCGGAGCCCATGTCGGCGTCGGCCCGTACCGCGTAGGGGAGCCCGGACGGGACCCGGATACGGGTGGTGCCGCTGCCCGCCGCGGTGTCCACGACGCCGGGCGGGACGGCGAAGGACAGCTCGACGTCCCCGACCCTGGCGCGCACGCGCACCTCGTCACCCGACGCGCAGCGCAGCCCGGTACCGGTGATCGCGCCGGTGCCGGCGGAGAGCCGCAGCGGGCCGCGCACGTCGGTGAGACGCGTCGTGCCCGCGCCGACCTCGGTGGTGACGGCCGCGGTCAGCCCGCTGATCCGGACGGTTCCGGCCCGCGTCGCGACGTCCACGGCGGTGCCGCGGGGCACCTGGATCCGGTAGCTGACACCGCAGCTCCGGGTACCGACGATGAACCTGTCGGGGCACCGGTAGCTCAGCGAGAGCTCGCCGCCGGACACGCCGTGCTGGGAGAGCGGCCGCCGGTGCTCGGTGAAGTCGAGCCGCTCCTTGACGGTGACCTTCCGGACGTCCGCGCCGGTGATCTCCACGTTCGCGGCGGGACCGCGCAGCCGGAGCCGGGTGATCGGGTCGGCGACCCGGTAGGCGCGGTTCTCATGGTCGGTCGTGGCGCCGAAGCTCAGCCCGCAGCCGGCGACGGTGGTGATCGCGGCGGCCGCCGCGAAGGCCGCACCGGCGAGTCTGTTCATCTGGTCATGCCGTCCTCTCCTGCTTCACAGGACATGATGCAGCCGGTGGCCGCGGTGCGGGCGGGTTTCGAAGATCTTCGCCGGACGCGGGGCGGGGCGAGGACCGGCAGGAGCCGCCGGCGGACCCGTCAGGCGGGCGTGACGGTGATGTCGCCGTCGCCCGTGGACAGGTCGACGCGCCTCTTGGCCTCGGAGTCGCGGTGCAGGGCGTCGTCGATCCGCTGGTGACCCGTCCTGCTGGACAGGCTGATGGCGTAGCGCTCCCCGCGCGGCAGCCGGACCCGGACCGAGCCGGTGTTCGTCACGGCCCGCACGTCCTGCGGCGGGACGGTCAGGCCGAGCAGGACGTCGCCGTCGCCGGTGCGCGCGACGATCCGGTCGGTGGCCAGCCCGTCGGCGTCGATGGGGCCGCTGCGGGCGCGCAGCTGCACCGTGCGGGCGCGGCCGGTGAGCCGGATGTGACCGTCGCCGGTCCGCACGTTCAGCCGGTCGCTGACCAGGTTCGTCGCGGTGATGGACCCGGTGCGGGTGCGCAGGTCGGCGGTGGTCGCCCGGCCCGAGACCCGCAGCACGCCGTCGCCGCTCTCGGCCGTCAGCGCGGAGGTGCGCAGGTCCGAGGCGGAGACCGCGCCGGTGCGCGTCACGAGGCGCACCGTCCCGGCGTTGCCGGACGCCGACACCGGCCCGTCGCCGTTCTCGACGTCGACGTTCACCGAGCGCGGCACCCGGACGTGGTAGGCGATGCCGCAGCCACCGGGCCCGATGATGCTGCCGGCGCACTGGGCCGACAGTGACAGCGTGCCGTCCGTGGTCTCGTGCCGCGGCTTCGGCTTGTTGTGCCGGTTGGTCCAGGTCAGCTTCTCCCGCACCTCGATGCCGGGGGAGTCGGACGCCACGATCTCGACCCGCCCGGTGCCGGCCCGCACCTTCAGCGCGGTCACCCCGTTCGGCGCGGTGTAGGTGCGCGTCTCCTTGTGCCGCCCGACCTCGAGGCCGCACCCGGCCGCCGCGCAGGCGACCACGGCCGCCAGCAGCGCCGGTACCGCTGTGCCGATCAAGGTCCTCACGTCGCAGTCTCCCCAAGTCGCTCGCCCCGTACCGGGACAAGCCTCCCGGGAGACGCGCCGGGCCGCCAGGTGGCGGACCCGTGTTCCGGAGGTGGGGCTAGCCCTACCTCCGGCCCAGGTCAGCGTTCCCCACCGGGCTTCCACAGAACGTCGCCCCGCTCGGAGTTGGCGACCCGGCACAGGATGAAAAGGAGGTCGGAGAGGCGGTTGAGGTAGCGGGCCGTCAGCGGGTTGACACCGCCCTCGGCGGCGTCCGGGTCCTGGTCCGCCGCGGCGCCGTGCGCCTCTAGGGCGGCCCAGGCGGACCGCTCGGCCCGCCGCGTGACGGTCCGGGCGACGTGCAGGAGGGCCGCGCCGGGCGTTCCACCGGGCAGGATGAAGCTCCGCAGCGGGGGCAATTCGGCGTTGTGCTCGTCGCAGGCCGCCTCCAGCCGCTCGACGTAGGACGCCTCGACCCGCAGGGGCGGGTACTCCGGTTCGGGCACCACCGGCGCGCACAGGTCCGCGCCCACGTCGAACATCTCGTTCTGGATCCGGGTCAGGAGCGCGACCAGCGGCTCGGGCAGTGAGCCGAGCGCGACCGCGGCGCCGATGGCGGCGTTGGCCTCCTCGACGTCCGCGTAGGCGGCGAGCCGCGGGTCGGTCTTGCGGGTGCGGGACGCGTCGCCGAGCGCGGTGGTGCCGTCGTCGCCGGTCCGGGTGTAGATCCGCGACAGCACGACGGGGGTCTCCCTGTTCTTCGCCATGCCGGTCACCCTAGCCCGCGGCTTTCCGAGGACGGCTCGGTAGGGTGTCGGCCGACCCCCGGAGGCCGCCGTGTACGACTACATCATCGTGGGAGCCGGCAGCGCGGGCTGCGTGCTCGCCGCGAGGCTGACCGAAGACCCCGGCACGAAGGTCATGCTGCTGGAGGCGGGCCCTCCCGACGACGCCCCCGAGATCCACATCCCGGCGGCCGTGGCCACGCTGATCAAGGGGCCCTACGACTGGGACTACGGGACGACGCCGCAGGAGCACGCCGCGGGCCGCAGCGTCTACTGGCCGCGCGGCCGCACCCTCGGCGGCAGCTCGTCCACGAACGCGATGATCTACATCCGGGGACACCGGTACGACTACGACACCTGGCGGGACGCCTACGGCTGCGAGGGCTGGGGCTACTCGGACCTCCTGCCCTACTTCCGCCGCGCCGAGGACCAGCAGCGGGGCGAGACGCCCCACCACGGGGTGGGCGGCCCCCTCCGGGTGGAGGACCTCCGCTACAAGCACCCGCTCACCCGTGCCTGGGTGCAGTCGGCCAAGGCGTACGGGCTGGCCGCCAACTCCGACTTCAACGGCGAGGACCAGGACGGAGTGGGTTTCTATCAGGTCACCCACCGGCGCGGGAGACGCTGGTCGACCGCCGCGGGCTACCTGCGCCCGGCGGAGGGACGGCCCAACCTCACCGTCGTCACCGACGCGCTCGCCACCCGCGTCCTGATCGAGAAGGGCCGCGCGGTGGGCGTCCGCTACGAGATTCGCGGCGCGACCGCCGAGGCCCGCGCGGAGGCCGAGGTGATCCTTTCCGGCGGCGCCGTGAACAGCCCGCAGCTGCTGATGCTGTCGGGGATCGGGCCCGCCGACCACCTGCGCTCGCACGGCATCGACGTGCTCGTGGACGCCCCGGTCGGGCAGGGCCTGCAAGACCACCCGTTCGTCAACGTCATGTTCGCCGCGCCCCGGACCAAGTCGCTCTGGGAGCTGGTGGGCACCCGCGCGCTCGTGCTGCACGCCGCGCTCGGCCGCGGCCCGTACGCGTCCAACATCGCGGAGGCGGGCGGGTTCGCCCGCACGGCCGACGGACTGCCCGCACCCGACCTGCAGTACCACGTCCTGCCCACCCCGTTCGTCGACCAGGGCCTCGTCGAGCCGTCCGAACGTCTGCTGTCGGTGCTGGTCACCGCCGTCGCCATCGCCGCGCGCGGCTCGCTGACCCTGCGCTCGGCCAGCCCGTACGCCAAACCGCTGATCGATCCCGCCTATCTCGCGGACAGGGCCGACCTGGACATCCTCGTCGCCGGGGTCCGCCAGGCCCGGCGGATCGCGGCCTGCGGGCCGCTCGCCTCGCTCCTGAGCGGCGAGCACGCCCCGGGCGAGCACGTGGTGTCCGACGAGGACCTGGCCGATTTCGTCCGGCGCGAGTGCGCCACGCTGTTCCACCCGACGAGCACCTGCGCCATGGGCGGCGGGGACGACGCCGTCTGCGACCTCGAACTGCGCGTGCGCGGTGTCGACGGCCTGCGCGTGGTGGACGCCTCGGTCATGCCGGCCGTCCCCCGGGGGAACACCAACGCCCCCACCATCGCCATCGCCGAACGGGCCGCGGCGATGATCCGGGGATGAGAAAGGAAACGCCCCCGTCTCGCGACGGGGGCGTGTGCCGGTTCGTACAGGCGAGCGGCGTCACCGCTTGAGCGCCTTGGCCAGCCGCGCCCGGCGGGCGTTCCTGGCCTCGGCGCGCAGCTCCTTCACCCGGTCCTTCACGAGGTCCTTGGTGAACTCCGGACGGATCATGATGCTTCTCCTTGTTCGTGCCGGTCCCTCTTGGCCCGACATGTACAAGGTTCGTCCTAAGGCCCCACCCCTCACATCGGGACGAAGCCTTATCTGGGACGCCCGGATCGCCTTAGGCCGCCTTAGACCGGACGCCGGGGTCTTAGGAGGGGCTCAGCGGATCGGGACGCCGGCGATCCGGGGGAAGGCGCCGAGGTCCACGCTCGTGCTGGTGGCGCCCGGCGGGAGCTTCACGACCGACCAGAACTCCCTGGCGGTGTGCGGCGCGAGGATGTCCGCGCCGAGCCGGATGCCGGCCGTTCCGGTGCACAGGCACAGGGCCGAGCGGAAGCCCGTGCCCAGCAGGAACCGCGCCGCCGGGTAGCGCATCCGGGCGGCCGGGTCGACGAGGGAGGCGCTGGCGGCGCCGATGAAACGGAGCTTCATCCACTCGTCGTCCCTGCTCAGGCCCGGGATCTCGGCCCGCGCGTCACCCTCGTTGGTGACGCGGTAGGTCAGGACGCCGTAGTCGCCGCCGATGGGCTGGACGGCCAGGGCCTCGGCCCGCATCGTCGTCTTGCCCTCGCCGTCCTTGGCGGTGACGGGGCCCGCCTGCCCGGCGGGCGCGGCGGTGCCGCCGGCCGGGACCTGCGGGGTCCCGGGTCGCTGCGGCCGGGGGAAGGAGATCGTCACCCGGCGGTTGCGGCGCCGGCCCTCGTCGGTTTCGTTGGACCACAGCGGGCGGCTGGAGCCGTACCCCTTGGCGTCGTAGGCGACGCCGGTCCGGGTGACCAGGGCGGTGAGGCGGTTCTTGACGGTGTCGGCGCGCTTCTGCGACAGCGGGTCGTTGATGGCGTCGGTTCCGCTGGAGTCGGCGTGGCCCTCGACCTTGACGGTGCCGCCGGGGGAGGCGTCGATCTGCTGCGCGGCGGTCTTGAGGAGCGCCTCCGCGCGCGGTGTCAGATCCGCCTTGTTCAGCTGGAACAGCACGTCGGCGGACAGGTTCACCTGCACGTCGCCGCCGTCGTCGTGGATCTCCTGTGCCCCGTCGAGGGACTCCGAGCGGGCGTCGATGGGGTGGCTGACCGTCTCCAGCCGCATGCCGTCCGGGTTCGGGATCCGCTCGCCCGGCGGCGGCACCGGTGCCGCGGCGCTGATCGGGACGTTCACGAACGGCCGGGCCAGCGGGGTGTACACGGTCGTCGTCGCCGCGCCGCCGGACGGCGCGGGCAGCACCGCGAACAGGCTCAGCGACCCGCCGGCGCGGGCGTACCAGCCGGAGTCGTCGCGCTTGGGCGAGCACAGGCATCCCCCGCCGCCGGCCTGGCGGTAGGGCCCGAGGAGACGGCGCGCCGCCGGGTCGACCAGCGCGATGCCGTCCGGCCCGGCCGGGCCCCCGTCGTTCGTCTCCTGGAGCCGGGGACCGAGGTCGATGTCCTGCGCGGCGGGGTTGGTCACCCGCAGCTGGACGACGACGTGCGCGGAGCCGAGCCGGTTCAGGCCGACGAGGTCCACCTTCACCTGTGGATCGTTCCCGGCGGGCGTCGACAGGACCGAGGCGATCGCCGGGCGGCGGTCCTCGCCGGGCCGCGTGGCCGGAGCCGTGGAGGCACCGGCGCCGCGGTCCGGCCCGTGGGACGAGCCGGATCCGCCCGACGCGCAGCCGGCCAGGGTGAGCACGGCGGCGAGCGCGGTCGCGCCGAGGATCGGGCGGGGGGTCCTCATGGGTCTCCTTGGCGCCTGCGGGCAGTTCGTCCGCGCAGTATCGCTCCAGAAGATCACTAAGAGGTCGCGGCCGCACCGGAATTCACCCGACGGACAGTCGGTGGACACGCCCCCGCCCTCCGCGGCGCACGCGGCGGCGCTCGCGATGGTGCGCGTCAGCGCCTGTGGCGGCGGCCGTGCAGCAGGGTGACGAGACCGAGGACGCGGGCCATGTCCTTGTCGGTGCCGGCGAAGGAGGTGAGGTTCCCCGTCGCGAACCGCTGCCGGGTGATGGCCTTGGGGCGGGCGAACTCGCGCAGGCCGTCCGCGCCGTGGACGCGGCCGAATCCCGACTCGCCCACCCCGCCGAACGGCAGTGCCGCGACCTGGACGAACGAGGCGAAGGAGTTGATGGAGGTCATGCCCGAGCGGATCCGCCGGGCGGCGTCCAGCGCCCGCGACCGGCTGCCCGAGAAGACCGTCCCGGCGAGACCGTAGCCGGTCGCGTTGGCCTTCTCGACCGCCTCGTCGAGGTCCTTGACGCGGTGGACGGTGACGGTGGGACCGAAGGTCTCCTCGCGGACGGCGGCGGCGTCGTCCGGGACGCCGGTGAGCACGACCGGATCGACGTAGGGCCGGCGGACCGACGCGGCGCCGCCCACGACCGCCTCGCCGCCGCGTTCGAGCGCGTCGCCGATGTGCCGCTCGATCACGTCGAGCTGCGCGGGCATGGTGATCGGGCCGTAGTCGGCCTCGCGGTCGAACCCGGGGCGCAGACCACGGGCCCGGTCGGCGAGTTTCCCGAGGAACGCCTCGTACGCCTCGTCGACGACGTAGACGCGCTCGACGCCGATGCAGGTCTGGCCCGCGTTGGACATCGCGCCCCACAGCACCGCGTCGGCGGCGGCGTCGAGGTCGGCGTCGGCGTCGACGAGGCAGGCGTCCTTGCCGCTGCACTCGGCGACGATCGGGGTGAGGTTGGCGGCGCAGGCCGCCATCACGCGCCGGGCCGTGCGCGCCGAGCCGGTGAAGGCGATCTTGTCGACGGCGGGCGAGGCGGCGAGCGCGGCGCCGGTCGGGCCGCGGCCGGTGACCGTCTGCAGGACGGGGTGCTCGGGGACGACGCCGGCGACGATCCCGGCCAGCAGCTCGCCGACGCCGGGGGTGTACTCCGACGGCTTGAACACCACGGCGTTCCCGGCGGCGAGCGCGTAGGCGATCGAGCCCATCGGGGTCAGCACCGGGTAGTTCCACGGGCCGATGACCCCGACGACGCCGAGCGGCCGGTACTCCAGCAGGCACCGCTGGTTGAGCGCCATCAGGCCCGGCCGGACGGAGCGCGGCCCGAGCACCTTCGCGGCGTTGCGGGCGGCCCAGTCGAGGTGCGCGACCGCCATGATGATCTCGAGCTGGGCGTCCTTCAGCGGCTTGCCGGTCTCCTGGTGGACGAGCTCGGCCATCCGGCCGAGGTTGCGGGTCAGCGAGCCCTTGACGTTCAGCAGCCGGACGCGGCGCTCCTTCCAGCCCAGCGCGCCCCACCAGTGGGCCGCCTCCCGGGCCCGGCCGAGGGCGGCGGCCACGGCGGCGTCGTCGTGCACGGGATGCTCGGCGACGACCTCCCCGGTGGCGGGGTTCAGAGACGCGAACGTGCCGGCGCCTTCCACGGTCACGGACATGAGGACCTCCCGGGAGGAGCGTGGTGAGCCCGGTCAGCTGCGCCAGAACTGGAAGAGGTAGTGGCCGAGCTCGATCGGGAAGTGGTCGATGGCCGCCGCGCCCTCGACGTGGAACGGGAACTCGCCCAGGCCCAGCGCGTCGGTGAGGTTGTACACCGCGTTGAAGAACGCGTTGTTGACCGGGCCGAGCCACAGCAGGGCGATCAGCCCCAGGAACATATAGCCGCCGTAGGCGTTGGCCTGCTCCACCCACCGGCGGGGCAGGTACGGCTCGACGATCCCGAAGCCGTCCAGGCCGGGGATCGGCAGCAGGTTGAGCAGCGCCGCGGTGACCTGGAGGAACGCCAGGAACGCCAGCCCCGACCAGAACAGCGCGTGGGAGCCGTCGGCGAAGTTCTTGAAGATCACCGCCAGCATGACGGCGAACAGCGCGTTGGCCAGCGGCCCGGCCGCCGAGATCAGGCTGTGCCGGATCCGGCCGGGGATCACGTGCCGGTCGATCCAGACGGCGCCGCCGGGCAGCCCGATCCCGCCGAGCAGGATGAACACCAGCGGGATGAGGAAGCTCAGCGTGACGTCGGAGTACTTCACCGGGTTCAGCGTCAGGTACCCGCGGGTCGCGACGCTCCGGTCCCCGGACCGGTAGGCCAGGTAGGCGTGCCCGAACTCGTGCAGGGACAGCGACAGGATCCAGCCCGCGATCACGAAGCCGAACACCGCGATCCGTCCGGGCCGCTCCAGGTTCGTCCCGTACCGCCAGGCGACCAGGCCGCACAGCACGGTCAACGCCACGATCGCCAGGAACACCGGGCTCGGCTGGACCGCGGAGCGGTCACGCCTCCCGGGTACGGCCCCCATCGTCATCTTCTCCGCGTTCCTCTCGCCCCGTCCCGAATGCACCCCGACGCTACCGCCCCGTCCGTACGGTTCGTGTCAGCCGCCGGAGCCGGCGCCCGGCGCGATGGTGATCCGGAACAGAACGGCGCGGGACCCGCCCGGCCGCGCTGTCATCGGCGGTGGCCCGGGCCACGCCGACGGGGGGCATGCCCGAAGATTACCGCCGGGTTCGCGTGCGGTCGCTCCGGGCGGGCCCGCGCATCAGTCCAGCGTGTACTCCAGTTCCCAGGTGTGGGCGCCGTCGTCGCCCACGGTGATCTTTCCGGAGCCGCGCAGGCCGGCCAGTTCCCCCGTGCCGGAGGTGGGGACGATCAGCCAGCGCAGCCACTGCGTGTCGGGCGTCCCGTCGTCGCTTCCCGCGCTGTGCTGCAGGACGAACGTGCCCTCCCTGCCGTGCAGGATCCCCTGGACGTGCTCGACCGCGACATAGGCGACGGGCCCGGCCGCGGACTCCACCGTGATCAGCTCGGTGGTGCTCGTGCCCACGAGGTCGCCGTGGAAGGTCTTGCGGACGTGCACACGGGTCAGCTTGTTGCCGCCCTGTTCGTCATAGGGCTTCTCGGCGTCCCACGCGTCGATGTCGAAGGTGCCGGTCGCATGAAGAGTCATCCCGCCATGATGCCCGCCCCCAAGGACACCTGCCGCACCGTTGACCCGCACCACCAGGGCATCAACCGAACATCAACGACCGCGTAAGCCGCCGGAGGAGCCGACCTGAGCCGTCACGCGAGCGCGCGCCCTGACCGGCGGGGCAAAGCCGGAGGCGAGCCCCGCCGGGAAGATCGCGAAGCGATTCGCGCTCGCACAAGCACGGTCACGAAGCGAGCCGCCAGGCGAGCGCAGTGGGCCGGGCTTGAACTAAAACAACGTCCCTTCGTGCTCGATGCCTCGGAGGGCGTCGTAGTCGAGGGTCACGCAGTGGATGCCGCGGTCGAGGGCGAGCACCTTGGCCTGGGGCCTGATCTCCTGGGCGGCGAAGATGCCGCGGACGGGCGCGAGGTGGGGGTCGCGGTTGAGCAGTTCGAGGTAGCGGGTGAGCTGCTCGACGCCGTCGATCTCGCCGCGCCGTTTGATCTCCACGGCGACGGTCGCGCTGTCGGCGTCCCGGCACAGGATGTCGACGGGGCCGATGGCGGTGGGGTACTCGCGGCGGATCAGGGACCAGCCGTCCCCGAGCGTGGTGATGTGCTCGGCGAGCAGTTCCTGAAGGTGCGCCTCCACGCCGTCCTTGCGGAGCCCGGGGTCGGCTCCCAGCTCGTGGCTGGTGTCGTGGAGCACCTCCTCGATGGTGAGGATCAGCCGCTCGCCCGACTTGCCGTGCGTGACCGTCCAGCGGGCGACGGCGCCGTTCTCCGCGTAGGGCTCCTCGCGCAGCGTGCAGGGCGGGTTCATCCAGTTGAGCGGCTTGTAGGCGCGGTCGTCGGCATGGATGCTGACGCTGCCGTCGGCCTTGATCAGGACGAGCCGGGGGGCCATGGGCAGGTGGGCGGTGAGCTTGCCGGCGTAGTCGACGCTGCAGCGGGCGATAACGAGACGCACGGTGCCCCACCCTAGCGACGCCCGTGACCTCCCGCGCCGGAAGCGACCGGCCGCCGGAGTTCATCCGATCTCGGCGTAGGCGCGGAACGCGTCCCGGTCGCCGGGCAGGCCCCACTCGCGCACGATCTCCGAGAAGTTCACCCACTGCCACGTCTCGGCGGGCAGGTTCGCGAGGACGCCGACCGTCCGCCGCTGCAGGCGGGTGAGTCCGGCGAACGGCGCGAGCGCGGGGGCCGGTTCCCCGAACGCGATCCGGAGCGCCGCGGCGGCCATCGGGAAGGACCAGACGCCGGTGGTGCGCGACAGCCCGTCCAGGACGGCGTCGGCGGCCTCCGGCGGCACGTCCCCGGCGAGCGCGGCGAGTGTCGAGGCCGCGTATCCGCGCAGGTCGCCCATGTAGAAGTGGACGGGCGGGACGGGCTCGGCGGTGCTCGCCTCGGCCAGCCCGGCGACGATGTCGGCGTCGGTCGCGCCGAGGCGGGCGAGCGCGACCGCGGCGGCGCGGCGCGGCAGGGGCGCCTCGCCCGCCAGGACCTCGCGGAGCCAGGGGACGAGGTCGTGGTCGTCCAGCAGCCCGGCCGCGACGGCGGCGTTGGCGAGGACGCCGGGTTCGGTCTCGGCGGCGATCAGGGCGCGCAGCGCCGGACGCGAGGCGGCGGCCTCCTCGGGGAACCAGGCGAGCGTGTACGCGGCGGCGGCGCGCACGCCGGCGCCGGGGTCGCCGAGCAGGCGGCGGACCACGGCCAGCCCGGCGCGCACGGCGTCGTAGGCGGCGAGTTCGGCCTCGGCGAAGCGCAGGCGCGCGGTGAAGTCGGCCCAGGAGCGCCGCAGCTGCCCTGGTGGAAGATGTTGCCGTACAGCGCGCCGAGCGCCGTGGCGCGCTCGTCCGCGTCGGGCGAGCGCAGTGCCCGCAACTGGTCCGGGACGTCTCCGGCCGGCCCGTAGGCGTGCCGCAGACCCGCCCAGTCGACCTCGTCCAGTCCCGCCAGAGGATTTCCGTCGCTCATGCCCGGAAGTGTGCCGGAGCCCTCGGACAGACGGCTCAGATAGTGGAACGGTCCGCTAAGTCAGGACGCTCCGTCGTATCTAGGGCGTCGTCCCCATGTGCGAGGGGGTGCCTTAGGACGAACCTGGACGATGTCGGGCCCGGTAGGTGCCCATCAGACGGAGGAGGGGCCGTGTTCCACAGCGACATCATGCACTCGATCATGCGAGAGCGGGCCCGTGAGCTGCGCGCCGAGGGCGCCGCGGCCCGCGACGCCCGGACGGCGCGGCGGGCCCGCGAGTTCTGGGCGGAGCGGGCCGAGCGCGCCGCCGCCCGGCTGGCCCGCCGCCCCGGCGCCTCCCGTCCGGGCGCCGTCGCGCCCACCCGGTCCACCTCGAACGCGGCCCGGGTTCACTGACCGGGCCGTCTCAACATCTGGACGGCCTGGTCCGGACGGCGTCGAGAGCGCCCCGGTGGGCGCGGTTCCGGCCGCGGGCCGGACACTGTCAAGCCCTGGAATTCTTCGTAACGCGTGGTTAGCGTCGCGGGAGGTGGGTGCATCCGACGAAAGGAACAGGCATGTCCCTCGACGTGTCCCCGGAACTCCTCGAAACGGCGCGGCAGGGCGAGGTCGGCGACGCGGAGTTCGTGGAATGCATCAGATCGTCACTTCCCTACGCGTGGGAGACGATCAGCGGTCTGGTGGCGCGGCTGCAGGTGGACGGCGGTGAGTTCGCCGACAACCTCATGCCTCCCCCGGACGAGCAGGCGCGGGGGCAGTTGCTGCGCGTGCTGGCCAGCGACGCGATGCGCGGGTCGCTGGAGCGGTACTTCGGCGTCCGGCTCGCCTTTCAGAACTGTCACCGGGTGGCGGTGTTCCCGTCCGGCGACTCGGCCGCGTACCGGGAGTTCGTCACGGTCCGTGAGCAGATCCTCAACCAGTCCCCGGAGCTTCGCGACTGCTGAGGCGGCGGCGCGCGGGACGCAGGGGGGTGGAGACCCTCGCCTGCGTCCCGCGCGCCGTTCCGCGTCGGCGTCCTCTCAGTCGAGGGCGGCCCGTGCTTTGGGAAGGACCTCGGCGCCCAGGCGCGCGATGTTGTCCAGGGTGGCCTCGCGGGAACCGGCGCCCTCGACGAGCAGGATGAGATGCCGGATGCCGGTGCGCTCGGCCGTGGCGACGAGGGACGCGACGCAGTCCTCCGGTGAGCCGACGGGATGCAGGTCGCACATGCGGCGCGTGTAGCCCGCGGGGTCGCGCGGGGGGCGGCGGCGGTCGTCCACGGGCACGTAGCCCTCCAGGCCGGGGCCGAGCCATGGGGGCATCCGGTCCAGCAGGGTCCGCACCGCCTGTTCGCGGGTGTCCGCGACCTGGGCGACGTGGGTGGAGATGTGGGGGAGTCCGGGGCGGCCGTGGCGGGCGACGGCGGCGGCCTTCTCGTCCGCGCCGACGTGCATCCCGAGAAGCATCGGCAGGCCGCGCTCGGCGGCGAGCGTCTCCGTCGCGGGTGATGTGCACGCCACGATGACGGGCGGCGGTTCAAGCGCGCGCGGGACGACGGGAACCTCACGGAAGCCGAAGTGCTCCCCCGACCATGACACCCGGTCCGAGCGCAGCCAGGTCAGCAGCAGGTCGAGGGACTCGGCGAAGCCGTCCTCGTAGCGCCGCAGGCCGGTACCGAACACCTCCAGGTCCCGCCAGGGCCCGCCGCGGCCGACGCCGAGCCGGAAGCGGCCGCCCGACAGCAGCGACAGCAGCGCCGCCTGCTCGGCGAGCGCCACCGGGTGCTGGTTCGACAGGACGCTCACCGCCGTCCCGACGTGGACGCGGCGCGTCATCGCCAGGACGTGCCCGGCCAGCAGCGGCGCCGACGGGACGACGCCGTAGGACATGAAGTGGTGCTCGGCCAGCCAGACGTCGTCGAACCCCGCACGCTCGGCGGCGACGGCCGCCTCGACCGTGCGGGCCAGGGCCGCGGCGTCGTCCTGGCCGGGGAAACGGGCGGTGAGGAGAAAGATTCCAAAGCGCACCTACCGGTCGTACCCGACATCTGGAACATCGGAGCGCTCTGCGACACTGCCTTCCATGACTGGTGGTTCTTTCAGCAGGGTCGGGGTCGTCGGACTGGGCACGATGGGCGCGGGCATCGCCGAGGTGCTGGCGCGCGGTGGCCTGGCGGTCGTCGGCATCGAGGTGAACGAGGACGCGCTGGCCCGCGGCCGCGGTCACCTGGAGAACTCCACCGGGCGGGCGGTCAAGCGCGGCCGGCTCACCGAGGAGGCACGCGAGGAGATCCTCGGCCGGGTCGCGCTGTCGGCCGACTTCGCCGACCTCGGCGACTGCGACCTGGTCGTCGAGGCCGTCCCGGAGCGGCTCGACCTCAAGCGCCGGGTGTTCGCCGAACTGGACCGGGTGTGCCGCGCCGACGCCGTCCTCGCCACCAACACCTCCTCCCTGTCGGTCACCGACATCGCCGCCACCACCGGCCGCCCCCACAAGATCGTCGGGGTGCACTTCTTCAACCCCGCGCCCGTCATGAAGCTGGTCGAGGTCATCCGCACCGTGCTCACCGAGCCGGCGGCGGCCGAGCGCGTCGCCGCCCTGGTGTCCGGGCTCGGCAAGACCCCGGTGACCATCGGCGACCGCGCCGGGTTCGTCGCCAACCGGCTGCTGTTCGGCTACCTCAACCAGGCCGTCACCATGCTGGAGACCGGGCACGCCACCCGCGACGACATCGACACCGCCATGACGGCCGGCGCCGGGCTGCCGATGGGCCCCTTCACCCTGATGGACCTCATCGGCCTCGATACCTGCCTGGAGGTGCTGGAGGCCGTGTACGCCGAGTCCCGCGACCGGCGGCACGCCCCGTCCCCGCTGCTGCGCGAGCTCGTCACCGCCGGCCTGCTCGGGCGCAAGACGGGCCACGGCTTCTACGTCCACGAGGGACGGCCCGCGGCGGAGACGGACGGCGCCGAGCCGTCCCGCCGGAAGGTACTGGGACAAGGCGAGCATGCCCAGTTCCCAGCCGATGCCGACCGCGCCGGGACCGAACTCGTCCCAGTGATCATC
>NZ_CAACVB010000113.1 GCF_900659635.1 Actinomadura roseirufa
CAGCACAGCCGGGGCGGCCCCGCGACCCCGGCGTCCGCGCCCGGCCCCGCGCGCACCCCCCATCGCTCCCCGGCCGGCGCGCCCCCGCCGCGTCCCCCCGCGACTCCGCCCCCTTTCGCGCGCCCGCACCCATGCCATTCACCGAGGGAGAACGAAGCATGCCCAGAAACGACTCTGGAGGCGGGCCGCGCCTCACCGGGGGCGACGCCGGCCAGGCCGCGGACGAGGAGGACGCGGCCCTGACGCCGTCCCGGATGCGGGCCGCGCGGACCGCCGTCAGCGTCGTCTTCTTCGTCAACGGCGCCGCGTTCGCCACCTGGGCGGCGCGCGTGCCCGCCGTGCGGGACGCGCTCGGGCTGTCGGCCGGGGGCCTGTCGGTGGCGCTGACCGGCCTGGCCACCGGCGCGTTCCTCGGGCTGCCGCTGGCGGGCGGCCTGGTGGCCCGCTGGGGCAGCCGCAAGGTGCTCATCTGGGCCGCCCTGTACCTCACGGGCCTGCCGCTGATCGCGTCGGCGCCGCGGCTGGCGTGCCTGACGGCGGTGCTGGTGGCGTTCGCGATCGGCAACAGCGCGATCGACGTCGCCATGAACACCCAGGGCGTGCTCGCCGAGCGGGCCTACTCCCGGCCCCTCATGGGCGGCTTCCACGCGATGTTCAGCCTCGGCGGGGTCACCGGCGCGGCGGCGGGCGGGCTCGCCGCGGCCGCGGGGATGAGCGTCGGGACGCACTTTCTGCTGGCCGCGGCGGTGCTGTCGGCGGTCTGCGCCGCGGCGACCGGGTTCCTGCTGCCGGACGGCCCGGACCTCGCCGCCTCGGACCCGCTGCTCGCGCTGCCGTCCCGCGGGCTCTGGGCGCCCGGCCTCGTCGTGTTCTGTGCCCTGATGGGCGAGGGGCTGATGAACGACTGGGGCTCGCTCTACCTGCGCGACATCGCCGGCACGTCCGCCGGCACGGCCGCGACCGGGTTCGCGGTCTTCTCGGTGGGGATGGTCGCGGGCCGGCTGGCCGCCGACCGGATCCGCGACCGGACGAGCCCCGGCCGGTTCCTGCTGCGCTGCGGCCTGCTCGCCGCGTCCGGCTCCACGATCGCCATCGCCTTCCCGTTCTCGTGGACGGGCCTCGCGGCGTACTCGCTGATCGGGCTCGGGCTGGCGGCCGTCGTCCCGGTGGCCTTCAGCCGGGCGGCCGAGACCCCGTCCCGGCGTCCCGGGCCGTCGATCGCGGCGGTGTCGACCATCGGGTACATCGGCTTCATGGCCGGCCCGCCGCTCGTGGGCGGCATCGCGGAGTCGGCGGGGCTGCGCACGGCGATGCTCACCTTCCTGCTCCTGATGACGACGATGATCTGCATGACGCCCGCACTGAGCCGCGACCCATGACCCATGACCCGGGCCCGTTGATGCCGAAGACGCCGCCCTCCCGGATCCCGCCGTCGCGCACCGGCGGCACGTGATCGAGCGCGGTACCAGCCAGGGACAGCGACCGGACATCGCCACCCACGCCGGATCCGCCCGCGACCCGTCCCGCCAGCGCGGTCGTTCCACGCGTGCCCCCGCCGACCACCCTGGCGACGTCGCCGACGGTGCGCCCGTCCGGAAGATCCGGCAGGTGGTAGCGGCGGCCCGAGTCCAAGGCGTCCAAGATCGTGATGATCGTTTGATGACGTCCACGGAGGCCGGAGGGCCCATCCGGTCGGCGCGCGGTCAGCCGTCGGAGGCGGAGGCACCGGATCCCGACGCGCCGGACGCGGCGACGCGAGAGGGCGCGGGAGCGAACGCGGGCGGCCAGGAGCCGCCGGACTCCGTCGCGGACGCGCCGAAGGCGGTCGCCGCCCCCGCGGCCCCCGTGGGCGCGGGGACGGCAGCGGAGCGGCCGAGTCCAGCAGCGTCGGCCTCTGGCGGGGCCGCGCCCACCGCGCGGGTCGCCCAGCTGGACGGCGGGCGACGCAGCGGCAGCAGCGACCCGTTCGCCCACGCCACGACGTGCGGCAGCGCCGTCGCCTCTTGGCGCAGTGGGTTCCCGTGCACGATGAGGCGGGCGCGCCGGTTGACCGTCGGCAACCGGCCCGCCTGTGCGGGCTCCCTCGGCCAGCGCGTACGGGCGGCCGGGTGGGGGCTGCTCCGGCGGCGGCCCGGCGCACATGGCGAAGGCGGGCGGGCCGTGCTCGTCCGCCCGCGTCGCGGCATCGTGCATGGCCTGCGTGGTAGGCGGCCCCAGGTGCCCGAGTGCACGTCCTCCGCGATGGTCACTGTGCCTGGCGGCAGTCGCCGGTTGAGCTGCGCCGCCATCGGTCGCAGGCGCGGCCGCCCGTCCTCGCGCATCGCAATCACCACGGGCCCGTCGGTCAGGTTGAGGGACACCGCGCGGGCGCCGTCGGAGCCGACGGCGGCGAGCAGCCCCGGCCGCGCCGACGGCTCCGGTGAGCCGTCCCAGGTCTCCCGGGTGCTTCACCACAGGTTCGGGACGTTCTCGTTGGCGGCGCCGGTTCCGGCATGTCCCGTCCGGCGAGGTACATCCCGCCCAGGTCGGCGCCGACCGGCACCGCGTACGGGCGGCAGGACGCGGGCGAGACGGCGTCGGCGGCGCGCATCTCCCGCTCGCTCGCCTGCCACACGGCCGGGTCGGCGAGGAGCCGGCCGTGCAACCACGCCTGCCGCCGGTAGGCCGACCGACGCTGCGCCGGCGCAGCGCGATCCCGCGAGCTCGGAGAACTCGGCGGAGGGCGGCGCGGAAGCCGGCATGCTCTCACCCTTGCTTGGTCGGCCACAGAATATGAAACTTCTACAGATTTTACTGACCGTTCTGAGGTGCCAGAAATCGGTCATTTAATCGTGGGTGACTCCGAAGGGGCTGAGGGGTGAACCGTCGATCTCGTCTCTTTCTGACCTGGGATATCTCCGGCCTTGAGCGGAGAAGCGGCGGGCCGAAACTCGCCATTAGTGCCCTTTAGGGCAGCGGGAATGCGACCCTCGGTGATCCCGGAGCCGGCCCCGGGCCCTCAGGTGGGAAGCGGCCGATCGTCGACGATGTGCTTCATGACCAGCGCGGACGTCAGCCGCTGCACGCCCGGCAGCGTTGACAGGACGTCGTCCTCCAGTTCCTGGTAGGCCGTCAGGTCCGCGGTGATGATCCGCAGGAGGTAGTCCGGATCGCCGAAGAGCCGCTGTGCCTGCACCACCTCGGGCACTCGCGCGACCCGCTTCTCGAAGCCGAGCAGGGTCTCGCGGTCCTCCTGGCGCATCGTGACGAATACCAGCGCCTGGAAGGTCAGCCCGAGCGCCGCGGGCGACACGACCGCCCGGTACCCGCGAATGGTCCCGGACCGTTCCAACTCCCTCAGCCGCCGGTGGCACGGCGACACGCTCAGTCCCACCCGGGACGCCAACTCCGTGATCGTCACCCGGCCGTCCGTTTGGAGTACAGCAAGGATCTTCCGATCAATTGCATCCATAAAGAAGATACTTCCACTCAAACGCCGCAGTAGGGGGCAAAATTGGAAGCCGATCTCCGTGATTTCGAAATATCCTTCCTATTGGACAATCCAGACTTGGGAAGGATCTGCCATGAACACGGGCTCCATACTCGCCTTCTGGACGGTCGCCGTCCTGCTCATCGCGTTACCGGGCGCCGACTGGGCGTTCACCATCGGCGCCGGTCTCCGGGGCCGTTCGCTGGTCCCCGCCGTGAGCGGGCTCGTCACCGGCTACGCCCTGGTCACCGTCGTCGTCGCGGCCGGGGTCGGCGCCCTCGTCGCCGGGTCCCCGACCCTGCTGACCGGCCTCACCCTCGTCGGCGGCGCCTACCTGGTCTGGCACGGCGTCACGGCCCTGGCCCGCCCCGGCGTTTCCCGCGATCCCGGCGCCGACGATGCCCCGGACGCCGCTCCGCCGGACGCAGCTCAATCGGGCGCCGTGCAGTCGGGCGCCGTGCAGTCGGACGTAGCGCAGTCGGGCGCCGTGCAGCCAGGCGCCGCTCAGCCGGACGCCGTGCAGCCAGGCGTCGCTCAGCCGGGCGCCGCTCAGCCGGGCGCAGTGCAGCCGGGCGCAGTGCAGCCGGGCGCAGTGCAGCCGGACGTCTCGGCCGGGACCGACTGGCGCATGTTCCGCCGTGGCATCGGCGTCAGCGGACTCAACCCCAAGGGCCTGCTGGTCTTCCTCGCCCTGCTGCCCCAGTTCACCGACCCGGACGGCACCTGGCCGATCGCCGGGCAGATCGTCGTCCTCGGGCTGGCCTACATGGGCACCTGCGCCGTCTTCTACCTGTGCCTGGGCGCCGTCGCCCGCGCCGCCCTCCACGGCCGTCCGGCCGCCGCCCGCCTCACCGGCCGACTGTCCGGCGCCGCCATGGTCGGCATAGGCGGCTGGCTCCTGGCCGGCCACCTCGTAGGCGCCTGACCGGAGCGCGCACGGCCCGACCATGGCCAGGGGGCCATGAGTCACGGGGAACAGTCAGGGGCAAGCGGGGACGGGGCGAAGATCGGTGATGTCGGCGTAGGCGACGGCGACCTCGGTACCTGAGACGCGGAGGACGAGGCGGGCGCCGTCGGTGCGCGCGGCCGTACCGCACACGAGACCGGACGTGGTCGTGACGCGCAGGGCGGGGCTGGTGCGCGACGGCCCGTACCACGTGGTGGCCAGCGCGCTCATGAGAAGGACCGCGCAGGTCAACGTGGAGGCGATGCCCCGGCGCAGGGCCTTGGCCGAGGCGATGGCCTCGATGTGATCGGCGACGACACGCGGGGGGAGGGGACGGGCGGCGGTGGCGGCGGGCCTGCCGTGCGCGGCGCGCAACAGCAGAAGCGCGCCGCAGACCCCCGCGACCAGCGCACCGAACAGCAGCCCGCCCGCTGTCAGCGCCCAGCCCGGGGCGAGCTGGGTGAGGTCGGACCTGCCCTTGATCGCACTGAAGCCGACGAGGGCGGCGAGCACGCCGCCGAGCCCGTTGCGCCACGCGGCGGCCGCCTCGCGGACGCGCGGCAGCTCCTCACGCAGCAGCCGGGCGCGTTCCTGGGCGGCCCGCAGGTCGGCGGGGGTGGCCGGGTGGGGCCCCGGCGCCAGCGGATCCGTCATCGGGGGCTTGGCACGAGGAGGGTCCAGTAGGCGCCGCAGCCCTGCACGCCCTCAGGACGCGCGGGATGCTCCTCGTCGCAGGTGCACGCCATCGGCTCGACTCGCGGACCGTCCCCGCTCCCGCCCCCGCTTCCGCCGGAGCGGGAGCGCCGGGCGCGGAAGACCTCGGTGACGACCGGGATGTCGATGGGGGCGGAGCAGCGGGGGCACGGCCCGCTCAGGATGAGCGTGCCGGGCCGCGTTTCGGCCGTGGTGAAGGTGCGCGCGACGAGGCGCGCGTACTCGGCGTCGGTCGTCTCCGCGTAGGGCAGCGGTCCTCGGTTTCGCCGGAAGGGCAGGCCGAAGGGCACGGGCTTCTCCTGGGATCGTGGGCCGGCTAGGGACCGGTGTGGGTGAACGGGGTCCACGCACTGGGAGGCAGCCGCCGGTCGTCGCGGAGGCTGCGTGTCGCCCGATGCAGGGCGCGAGCGGACTGGGACGGGTCGAAGCTCCCGGACGAGCACAGATCGGCGTAGACGGACTCGGCGACGTCGGCGGCGATACCGTCGCGCACCGACCACAGTGTGCCCAGGACGTGCCGGTAGCCGCCATGGTGGAGAGCGGCGGCCAGCGTGATGGTCTCGTCGGGAAGCGCGGCGCCTCCGATCGCGGTCTTGCAGGCCGCCAGGAACGCGAACTCGCCCCCGTGCCGTCCCACCCCGACCTCGGCGACGCGGAGGACGTCATCGTGCAGTGCCAGCCCGCCCTGGGACGGGTCGCCGAGGTCTTGGTCCCCGTGACAGCTGAAGTGGACCCACGTGTGGCGGGCGAGTTCCGCCCGCACGGCCGCGACGGTGGCGTCCGCCCCTTCCAGGAGGGTGCACGCTCCCGGGAATCGGGAGGTGAGCATGTCCCGGTCCCGGGCGGCGTCGGCGAGCGGTGCCTGGCCGGGGCCGTCGGGCACCGCGACAACGAGCATGCGCGCCTTCCCGGTCCGGGGTTCGGCGGGGCGGCGGGCTCTGGCCAGGGCGCGCAGCGTCGGGGTGTAGGAGGACACCGCGCGGTCGAGCACCGTCCTGCCGTCGCCCGCGGCGTGATACCCGGCGCCGTGCAGGGGCAGCAGCGTGAGCAGACCGGTCGGGCACCACCACAGGCGCGGCGGGTCCGGGTCGTCCCCGCGCGGCTCCACCAGGCCGAGCGCCGTCAGGACCGGTTCGGCGATCACGTCCCAGAGCCACTCCAGCAGCGCCGCCAGAACGGGTTCCCGCCGGTTCACGGCCTGGTGCAGGGCGAGCGCGGCCGTCGAGTACGCGGTGACGGAGGCGGGGGACCCCTCCCGCTCGTACCGCTCCCGCGCGGCGGCCAGGTCGTCGGCGGCCCAGTCGACGAGGTGCAGTGCTTCGAGGTAGGCGACGGTCCGCTCGGCGACGGCGGTGAGCGTCACCTCGGGCAGCGGGACCGCCCGCGCGCCGTCCCGGGTGACGAGCAGCGCGTCGCACCGCCACCGGCTGATGTTGACCGTGACGACCGGGCCCCCTTCGGCGGCCGGGAGAAGGCCAGGCAGCCGTGGCGGCGAGAGGAAGCCGCCGAACCCGTCGAGCCCGCGGACCTCCTTGACGAGCTTGTCCCAGCGCTCGGCGAGGGCGCGCCGCCGCGCCGCCCGCGCCGCCGCGGCCTCGTGGCCGCCGGGACCCGAGGTCACTCCGGTTCCCCGTCCGCCGGGTCGGCCAGCTCGCGCGCGACCGAGGCGAGCTCGCGCGCCAGGCCGGGGTGACGGGCCCGGAGCTCGGCGAGGTCGTCGTGGGTGTCGAGGATCTGGTTCCAGATGACGTTCCTCCCGTGGTCGAGCAGCTCGACGGCCTTGGTCACGTCGCCGATGGCCAGCGCTCCGGCGGCGGCGTCCCCCGCGAGCCCGGCCACGCTCTGGAGCCGCCGCTCCTGGCTGCGCCGCTCGATCGCGCGCGAGGCGGCCAAGGGCAGGAGGCCGACCGCCGTCTCGTAGAAGCGCACCGCCGCCTCCGGCGCCGGCCCCATGGCCATCTCCGCCGCGCCGCGCAGCGACTGGAGCCGGGTGCCGACCGGCGCGGTCGTCAGCGCGCCCCCCTCCGTCAGGAGGTCGAGGGCGGCGTGCAGGTCCGCGTCGTCGCCGGTCAGCTGCGCGCGCAGCTGGAGGCAGGAGGCCAGGTTGGACAGCACCGCGCTCCGGTCCGTGTGCGCCGGTGGCAGCGCGTCGAGCGCCGCCCGTCCCACGGCGACCGCCTCGGACGCGCCGGACACCGACCGCGCGCGCTCGGCCCGGTTGCGCAGCACGAGCGCGAGGTTGCTGGTCCAGCGAGGCCGGTCCCAGTGCCCGTCGGGGGTCAGGGCGAGCGCGGACTCGGCCGCGCTGATCGCCTCGTCGAGGTCGCCCGGTCGCGCGCTGTCCAGAAGACCGCGCATCGCCAGCAGAGCGGAGACGTTGGCCAGATGCCGGTCGCGGCCGGGATCGGAGTCGAAGCCCGCCGCCACGGCCGCGCGCGCCGTCTCGATGGCCTCGTCCAGATCGTCCGGGTCGTCGGACTGCTCGTAGAGCCGGCGCCGCAGCACACTCAGGTTGGAAAGGCACACCGCCCGCTGCCCCGCGTCCGCCTCCGCGACCGCGGCCTCGGCGATGTCGATCGCCTCGTGGAGATCGGCCAGCGCGCCGAGCCACTCGAAGCGCGTGCCGAGGGCCCCGACCAGGTTGATGCGCCCGAGGAGCCGGTGCTTCACCGGGCCGTGCCGGACGGCCTCCCGGCAGAGGCCGATCGCCTCGTCCAGGTCGGCGATCGAGGAGTCCCGCTGGGCCCGGATCCGCAACTGCCCGCCGAGCGCCGCCGCGCAGGCGGCCCGGTCGGCGGACCCTTCGGCGGCGTGCTCCAGCGCGTCCCGGGTGACCCGGACGGCCTCGTCGAGCTCGCCCGCCGTTCCCGAAAGGCGCGAGCGCGCGAGGAGCGCGTCTCCGAGGTACAGGCCACGCCGGGCGAGACCCTCATCGGACGGATCGGTGGCGGCGACCGCGTCGCGCAGCGCCGTGACGGCTTCGTCGAGATCCTCGGACGAGCCCGACCTCTCGAACCGGGTGAAGGCGAAAAGCCCCAGGTTCTCCAGGTTCTCCACCCGGCGTGACTCGTCTTCGGCCCAGAAATCCAAAGCCGCCCGGGAAATGGCGACCCCGTCGTCAAGAAGTTCTTCGAACCGCTGCCGCGTTTCCCGGGCCGCTTGCAGCCGGGCGGTCCTCCGCTCAAGTTCGGGGTCCCCCGGAGAAGTCAGGGCGACCGACGATTCCAGCGTGGTCAGGGCCTCTTCGAGATCGACGACGACCGTCCTTTCGGTGTACCGGGCCAGCAGCGCCTGGCCGAGGTTGAAGGCCGCGCGCGCCTTCTCGATGTCGGAGTCCGACCCGGCGACGGCCGCGCGCCCGATGACCACGGCCCGATCGACGTCCGCCGCCAGCCGGGAACCGAGGAAACGAGCGAGCAGGGCCGCTGAAAGGCGGGAGAGCACCATTCCACGCAAGGGATGCCCCTCGGCCAGGGCGGAGCTCGAAGTCTCCAGCAGCCGGACGGCGTCGTCCAGCATGGCCGGATCGCTCTGAGAACCGTTCTCCCGCAAAAGAGGCATGGCCCGTTCCGCCGTGAGAAGGGCGGAGACCTCGCCCGCGTCGCGGCACAAGGCGAACGGCGCGGGAAGGGCCGAGGGATCGGCGCGGATCAGCATCATGGCGAATCGCGCCGCCGCCGCCAGATCGCCGGACCCCTCGGCGACGGGCAACGCCTGGTGGCGCGCCAGATGGAAGCGCGTCAGCGACCGCAGAGCCAACGGATCGGCACCCCCGGCCCGATCCACCATTTCGGCGAGGCGTCTCGCCGCCTCGACGGCCCGCCCGCCGAAGACCGCCCGGGGTGTCGCCTCCCCGGCGGCGGCCTTCACCGCCACGTCCAGCCGCGCGGCGAGAGCGGCCGCCCGCATGACATCGCCGATCCCCACCCGCGCCCCCTGGCAGCACCGATGACCCGCACGGACCACGTCCCGGCGCCTGGACGGACCGCGTGACCCTACCGCCTTCCATGCTTCCGCTCGCACCCCCACCTCAACACCCGAAAACCCCAGCCCCCCAACGTCCGCATGCGGCCGTATTCATTGCAATCCCGGCCCACTGCGCTCGCCGGCGCTCGCTTCGTGACCGGTCTTGTGCGAGCGCGAATCGCTTCGCGATCTTCCCGGCGGGGCTCGCCTCCGGCATCGCCCCGCCGCTCAGGTAGCGCGCTCGCGTGACGGCTGAGGGCCCCCGCTCGGGGGCGAACGGCGGGAAGAGTTCTCGAGGTCCGCTAGGGTGGCCGTCGTGAGCGATAAAATCCGTGTCGCCATTGCCTCCTACGGTGCTGAACAATTCAGCCTTCTTAATGGAATAATACAGAAATTAGGCCACGAACCGGTCGTCTATCTCATGAGCCGGTCGATGCGTCCGCACAGTACGCCGGAGCCGGATGTTCTCTCCGGAGTGACCGCCACCATCCCCGAGTTGCCGCCTGACATCGGCTTGCTTCTGCCGAGCGGTCCGGTGGAACTTCAGCCGATGCTCGGCGGCCACAAAGTGGATCTTCTGCTGGTCTTCGGGTTCAACTGGCGGATCCCCGCCGAGGTCCTCGGCGGGCCCCGCTACGGGGTCCTCAACGTTCACCCCTCTCTTCTTCCCAGGTATCGCGGTCCCTCGCCGATCCCCTGGGCCGTCCGGAACGGCGACGCGGAACTGGGGGTCACCGTTCACCGCATGACCGAGCGGATCGACGCCGGGCCGATCCTGACGCAGGGTGTCGTCGGGCGTATACCCGACAGGGCGTCTCCCGCGGATACATGGAACCTCGTGCGGACGGGGCTGCCCGCACTGCTCGAACAGGCCATCACCATGGCCCTGGCCGGCGTCCCGGGTGTGGAGCAGGCGGAGGAATCGGCGACCTACGCGGGCTTCCCGCCGCCAGAGTGGGAAGAGATCACGTGGGAGCAAGGCAGGCTGGACGCACATCATCAAGTCCGTGTGTACAGATTCCTGCACCGTGGATCCGGCCCGGTCGTTGAGATCGGCGGACGCCGCATCCGCATCCTCGATACGAGCGTTGTGAAGGAGGGGGGCCTCGTCGTGGAATGTGCGGACGGGCCACTGTGGATAACGGACCACGAACCCGTTTGATATCACTCGGCCAGGCGTTCACGCAGGATGATGGCCTGGCCGTCGTCGAACGCCTGGAGAAGCCGGCGTCCACGCTCGGAGAGGTCACGTGCGTTCGCGGCGTCTCCTCGGGCCCGGTGGCAGGCGACGAGGTCGGCGATGCTCAGGGCCGCCTGCCAGTCGTCGCCGGCGACGTCGTTCATGCGAAGGGCCTGACTGTGGAAGGCGATCGCGTCGTCGAAGTTTCCGAGCGCCTGAAAGACCTGTCCAGTGCAGTTCAGCGCCATCGCCTCCCTTCCGGCATCACCGATCTGCCTTTGCAGCGAAGCCGCCAGGACGCAGCAGTTCATCGCCTCGTCCAAAGCTCCCGCGGCACGGTGAACACGCGCGGCCTCGATGAGCCAGAAGCCTTCCCATATCCGGTTGCCGGCCTCTTCCGCGACGCCGAGCGCGACGGCGATGCTCGCGGCGGCGGCTTCGAGGTCTCCCGCGAGCCGTTCACCCCAGGCGATCAGCCAATGGACGTTCCCGTACGAAGCGTGATCGTCGAGCCGCTGGAAGATGTCGGGCAGTCCGGAGGCCAGCGTGAGAGCCCGTGCGGCGTCTCCCAGCTCAAGATGCGCTTCCACGGCGTTCGAGCGCGCGAGCGCCGCCCAGCGGGGGTTCGCCAGCGACTCGAACCCGGCCGCGGCCCGGCTGAAAAGGTCGATCGCCCTGGGCAGCTCGCGCGTGCGCAGACAGACCAGACCCAACGCGTTGAGCGACTCGCAGACCACTCTCGTGTCGCCGTTCTCCTGGCGGAGTTGGAGTGCCCGGTCATGAGAACGGCGGGCATCGGCCAGCAGGCCCCTGCGAAAGAGATACCTTCCTCTGTTGGCGAGTGCGGCCGCCTGCCTGAGCGGATCACCGATGACCTCCGCGGCGGCCACGGCCACGTCGCTCATGGCCGCCCAGTCGTCGAAGGTGAAGTAGTGCATATGAATGGGACTCGTCGCCATGGAGAGGGACCAGGCCGCATCGGCTTGCCGGTGCTCCAGCGCGGAGCGGGCGGCCGCCACCAGATTCGGTCTCTCCAGTTCGAACCATTCATGAGCTGCCGCCGGACTGGTGAACGTCAAAGGCGGGGGAATGCCCGGCTCGTTGAGGCGGACATCGACGGCATCACCGGAGGCGAGTGCTCGCACCGCCTGCTCGACCGTCGAGGTGTACCAGGCGGAGAGCCGGCGGATCGCCGCCTGAAGCGCGTCGGGGGAGTCGTTCGTACGCGCCTCGGTGAGGGCGTACGCCTTCAGCAGGTCGTGCAGCTGGTAGCGGCCGGGAGCCGAGGCCGTCACCATGAAGCCGCCGCTGAGCAGGTCCAATGCGCGGCGCGCGGTACGGACGGGTACCGCGGCGAGCGCGGCGGCCGCGGGCAGGCCGAGATCGGTGCCCGGGTTCACGCCGAGGAGACGGAACATTCGCGCGGCGTCGGCCGACAGGGCGCGATAGGACCAGGTGAAAACGGTCCGGACCGCCTCGCCGGCCGAATCCTCGCTCAGGCTGAGCGCGTCCCAGATGAGCGAATCATCGCGCAGGTCGTCGATCAGCTCGGCCAGTCGCATCATGGGCTGGGAGGCCGCGCGTTCTCCTGCGATGCGCAACGCGAGGGGAAGACGCGCGCATAGCTGTACGAGCTCCTGGAGCTCGGCGTCGGTGTCGTCGCGCCCGTGCTGGCTGACGACCTTCAGCAGCTTCAGTGCATCGTCTTCGGAGAGCGTGTCGAGGTGGATCCTGGTCGCGCCGTCCCGAACCGCGAGGGCCGGAAGCGTGCTCCGGCTCGTCACGATCACCAGGGCTTTGCCCGAGCCGGGCAGGAGCGGCCTGACCTGGCTGGTCGATACGGCGTTGTCGAGCACGATGAGGATGTCTCGATCGGAGGTGAGCGTCCTGAAGACCGCGGCACGGTCCTCGATGTCGCGAGGGATCGCCCCGCCTCGCATCCCCAAGGCCCGCAGCATCCGGTCGAGGGCCGAGGCCGGATCCTGGGGAGGCCCGTCGTCGTAACCGCGGAGATTGACGTAGAGCTGCCCGGATCGGAACCGGGGCCGCACCGTGTGCGCCCAGCGCAGCGCGAGCGCCGTCTTTCCGACTCCGGCAGAGCCCGAAATGACGAGAACCCGCGGTACCACTTGGTCGTCCTGTGGAACGGCCCGCAAGACCCGTCCCAGTTCGGCCAGTTCCAGGGTGCGGTTGACGAAGTGCGGTACGTCGCCCGGCAGCTGCCGCGGCGGAGGGTTCCGGTAGCCGGCGCCGCCGGAGCCGTAGATGTTGACCCCGCCGGCGATGTCACGTGCTTGGACGACGCCACCGCCGACGTCGGCGACCTCGGCGCGGTTCTCCTGGTCGTTCGCGTCTTCCGTGTCGCCCGTGTCGCCCGTTCTCCGTGTCATCGGTGACGATCGGCTATGAACGAATCGGACCCGGACGGCCCCTTATCTCAAGGTAGCCGGGCTCAACGACGGTGCCGGAGGGGCGGGCCGGCGGGAGATGCGCCACTTCACGGTCGAAGAAGGCGCTCAGAGGTTCGCCGATCCGCCACAGGTCGACGATGAGGTCACGGCATCGGCGCACGACGTCCACCTGGGTGAATCGGCGGGCGTTCGCCAGCACCCCGTTCTCGTCGTAGATCGCCTGAAAGAGCTTCCGGTCGTCCATCGAATAGATCTCCGGGAGCGGGGCGCGATCCTCGAGGTGCCGGACCTCGGCGGCGGGCAGCACGCGAATCGGGCCGCCGGTCTCATCTCTGATCTTCAGTGCGTGCAGTTCCCAGTGCAGGTAGGCGCTGAGGGGGAACTCGACGATTCTCACCCGATGGGTCCGTAACCCGTTCGCGGCGGCTTCCCGGTGATAATCGGCGACATCGGCGCGGTTCTCTTCGAGCAGACGCATGGACTCTCGCCAGTCACCGCGGTTGAAGGCCTCCCAGCTTGCGTTGCCGGGCTCCGCGAAGTTCTGGCCGCGCTCCAGCTTCCAGAATTCACGAGTGGTGGCGATGCTCTCCCTGAAGTCGGCGTAGTAGTCATCGAGGTTCATCGTCTGACCGGAGGCACCCTCAAGGAGCGTCCTACTCATCTGGGATGTCCCTCTTCGCCGCGACGATGGTACTGCGCGGAATAATGATGAGACTCTCACCCGGGTCGACGGAGACGCCGGCCGGGAGCCGCCGGCGGTACGCGCTCGTGAGCTCCGTCCCGATCACGGCGATATCGCCGTTGTCCAGCTCCCAGATGTCGGGACAGCTCGCATCGCCGCTGGTGGTGCCCAGCTCATGTGCCGACTTCCCGAGGCGCCGCTTGAATTCCGCGCCGGCATCGGCTTCCCATTTTTCCGCCATGACGAACTCCACCTCGGTCGTCGGAAGGCGTGCGCGCAGAAATGCTCGAATGAAGGTTACCTTCCCGTCGCGGACCCGGTCAATGGTCGCCGCATCCCGCGCTCGGCCGCGCGGGTGAAGTGCGACATGTGCACGAGAGCGCACCTTGTCATCGCGACGATGCCGGTGGATTCCGTTAAACGTCGCGTATGAATACTTTTGTAGGCGAATCGGTGCTGTGGGAAAGTCCGCGAGGAACCGGCGGCTCTGAGATCGGCGTCGCGTGGCGGCCGTCGCGTCCCCGGGATGGGGGTTCCTCTATCCTTGGGCGGAGTCGGCACTCCAGGGGCTGTTCATTCCAGGGGCGTTCACTCCGGGGACCAGCCTGGACCGTAGGGGGGATCGCCGTGCGGCGTGATGGGGCGGCCAACCGGGAACGCATCCTGGTCGCCGCCGAGCAGGTGTTCGGGACGGGCGGTGCCGGTGCGTCCACGGAGGAGATCGCGCGGCAGGCCCAGGTCGGCGTGGCCACCGTTTTCCGGCATTTTCCCACCAAGCAGGATCTGATCGAGGCCACCGCCGTGCGCTACCTCGGAAAGCTGGAGGCGGAGCTGCGGCGGCTCGGGGACGAGGACGACCCGGGGAGGGCGTTCACGTCGCTGGTGCGTGTCCTGGTGTCGACCGGGGCGACCAAGATGACCTTGCTGAACATGCTGCCGACGCACGGCAACGGGTTGACCGAGCCGGTCACCGAGGCGGCGCTGAGTTTCCGCGACGCGATCCGGCGGGTGCTCGAACGTGCCCAGGAGGCGGGGGACGCCCGCCCGGACGTCACGGTCGCGGACGTGACGCTCCTGGTCAGGGCCCTCGCCCATGTGGCGACGCCCGCTGAGAGCAAGGCCGTCGACCGGGCCGTGGGAATCGTCCTCGACGGGCTCGGTGTTCCCCGCTGACCTCGGTCAGCGTTGTGTGCGGGAATTGGCGGGGTCGCGGACGGTGGGCGAGTCGGCGTCCGGGATGAGCACGTGCGGGGCGCCGCCCTGGAGCGGGGTGACCCAGACGTCGGCGTTGCGGCCGCCCGAGCCGCCCTTGGGGACGCCGTACATGACGTGGCCGTCGTCCAGCCAGGCGGCCTGGTCGTCGATGCTGCGGGTCTCCGGGAGCGGGGTCTCGACGCCGGACGCCAGGTCGAGGACGTGGAAGCGCCAGACGTCGGTGTTGAGGCCGGTCCGCTTCTTGTAGGCCAGGCGCCGGCCGTCCGGGGACAGGGACGGGCATTCGACGTTGTCGCGCAGGGCGGTGAGGGTGCGCCGCCCGATGTCGCCTTCGACGAGGTATCGGTGGTCCTGGGTGGCGATGGTGGCGAAGAACCGTTCGGTGCCCGGGACGAAGGTCACGCCCCACACGTTGCGGTCGGCGTTGTCGTTGCGCTGCCCGTTCAGCAGGAACGTGAATTTCTCGACGTTGCCGACGAGGTCGCCGCCGACCCGGCCGATGACGGTCTCGGTGGAAAAGCCGTTCGAAAGGTAGGAGTGGCCTGTGACAAAGGCCGTCGTGGCGTAATAGCGGCCGTCCTCGGAGACGCGGGCACGGCTCGGGATGCCGTTGAGGGGGATTTCCTTGCCGGGACGGAGCCGCTCGTCCAAGAGGGTGGCGGAGAACAGCTGGATCGGGTTGCGGGTCTGGCGCAGGCAGAGGCCGCCCACGGGCGCGGCGGCCGTCCTTTCGCAGCGGGTCGGGAGGACGACGCGTTCGCGCCGCGGGTCGGCCGCCGGAAGCGCGGCGATGTGCCCGAACGCGGGTCCGGTGCGCAGCGACCGGAACACGATCTCGCGGCCCTTCGGCAGGCTCGCCGTGCCGCCGTCCGTGCCGCCCCCGGTGCCGCCGCCGGTCGCGCCCGCGTGCAGCACCGAGGACGTCACGCAGCTCGCGGCCACCGCGGCGACGAGGACGGCGAGCGCCGTCATGATCCGGCCGTCGGTGATCCTGCGCGGGATGGACCGGGTCATCGGGGCTCCGTCCGGGGGTGTCGGGCGATCAGCGGTACGGCGGTGAGCAGCGCGGCCGTGAGGGCGGCGGCGAAGGTCCACACGGCGGTGCCGCCCTCGGCGGCCGTCCAGACGGCGCCGAAGGCCGCGGCGCCGAGGGCGCGCCCGGCCGCCGCGACGGCCTGGACGGCGGCGATCCCGGTCGCGGTCAGGCCGGCGGGGAGCAGCGGCGCCGCCGCCGCGGGCAGCACGCCGTCCGTCGCCGCGTAGTAGGCGCCGAGGAACACCAGGCAGAGCAGGGCGGCGGCGGGTCCGCCGGCGAGCGCCGCGGTGACGTAGGCGGCCAGCAGCAGGCCGTATCCGGCGGTGAGGACGCGGTTGCGGCCGTGGCGGTCGGAGAGCCGGCCGAACGGCACGGCGAGCGCGAGGTAGACCAGGCTCGTGCAGACGAACAGCAGCGGGAACCAGCGGGTCGTGACCGAGCCGCCGTGCAGGAGGGCGAGGTAGAGCAGGCCGTCCCCGATCGTCGCCGCGGACAGGACGGCGGCGGCGCACAGCAGCCGCCGGAACCCGCGGATCCGCAGCAGCGCCGCGACGTCGCGGAGCGCGACCGGCGGCGTGTCGTCCCGTTCCGGCCCGTTTTCCGACCCGTGGTTCGACCCGTGTTCCGGGACGCGCTGGACGAACAGGAGCAGCCCGAGGACGGCCGCGCAGCACGCCACGACGAAGATCATGTCGAAGTCGCCGGGGGCGAGGGCGAGCAGGCCGAACGCGACGACGGGGCCGAGCAGCGCGCCGGTCGCGTCCAGGGCCCGGTGCACGCCGAAGGCCCGGCCGAGCCGGTCCGGCGGGGCCGCCGCGGCGATGAGGAGGTCGCGCGGCGCGGTCCGCAGGCCCTTGCCCGCGCGGTCCACGGCCACCGCCGCCGACAGGGCCCCGGCGCCGCCGACGGGCAACAGCATCAGCTTGGCGGCGGCGCCGAGCGCGTACCCGGCGCCCGCGACGAGCTTGGGACGGCGCGTCCGGTCCGCGCCGAAGCCGCCGAGGAGCCGCACGACGACGGTCGCGCCCTGGTACAGGCCGTCCAGCATCCCGTAGGCCAGGGGGGTGAGCCCCAGGGCGAGGGTCGCGAACAGCGGCAGGACGGCCGTGACCATCTCGGTGGAGACGTCGGTGATCAGGCTCACCAGGCCGAGCACGACGACGACCCGGGGGACCCGGGCCGCCGCTCTCGTGCCGTGCGGGATGCCGCGTACCGATACGTACACGTGGCCTCCGGTGGACGGGTAGGGGACCCACCCGGTGGATACGGGCCCGGGTCAGCCGGTGCCAGGGAGCGGCTTGTCGGTGGCGAAGGTGTTCAGGACGTTCCCGGTGATGGTGGAGATGTCGTTGTCGTAGTGGTTGTAGAACAGGCAGCCCGCCCAGGAGATGGAGCTGGCGGAGAAGACCGCCCCTCCCTTGGGGTACTGGGTCAGGGCGACGTCACCGCGGACGAGCCAGTTGATGGTGCCGCCCTCCATGAGGTTGGCGGTGTTGTTCTCCTCCTTGACGAAGAGGTACTCGTCGCCGAAGCCGGTGCCCGAGCCCAGGACGATGGTGTTGTCGGCGCTGCCCAGGGCATAGTCGGCGCGGTCGAGCTCCTCGCCCATGGGGCCGCCCGGTTCCTGGAGGGAGTCGAAGTCGCCGATGGGCCCGGTGGACTTGACGCCGTTGAAGATCCAGGCGGCCTTCGGGTCGTGGCTCTGGGGCGAGCGCTCCAGTGGACGGGCGTACAGGCCCGTGCCCATCCGGGATCCGAAGCCCTGAGCGGTGAAGCCGACGCCGACGAGCTGCTGCGGCGGACGGCCGCGGAAGCGCCACAGGCCGCCGTACTCGCCGGTGGTGTTGTGGTAGTGCTCGCCGGGGGCGCCCTGCCACGCCTCGGTGCCGTCGTGGCGGCGCAATTCGGTGTAGGTGCCGGTGCGGTCGAGGGGCGTGACCCAGTAGAAGCCGTTGCCGCCCAGGTACATGAGGCGGCCGCCGTTGTTCAGCCAGCCCTGGAGAGAGTCGAGCATCGTCTCCGAGGTGTACTCGGGATGGCTGCCGGTGATGACGACCTTGTAGTCGTCCAGCAGCTTCGCGCCCTCGCGGTGCAGGTCGTGGTCGGTGATGTAGTCGACCTTGTGGCCGGTGGATTCGAGCCAGTCGGTGATGTGGGTGTCGGCCTCGAACTGCCACGGCCTGCCCTCGCCCTTGGCGCCGGTGGCCAGCGGACGCTGGTTGGTGAGCGGCCGCAACCCCGAGGAGTAGACGATGCCGCTGCCGTCGGAGTGGCGGGAGTACTGGCTCATCCCGCTCACGAAGTCGCCCGTCGCGCCATAGGCCAGGTAGCTGAACGTCGGCACGAGCAGGGCGACCTTCGAGGTGGGTTTGCCCCGCTTGGGCCGGACGACGAACGGTGCGTGGTAGACACGCCCGCCCGCCTCCAGCTTCGCCGCGTACACGCCGCTGCGGGCGTCGTCGGGCACGCGCCAGGTGAAGCTCGGCTCCCACGCGGCGTCGCCGAGGTCGTCGTCGTGGAAGTACATCGCCCCGTACTGGTCGGGCGCGCGTTTCCAGTCCTGCTCGTCGGCCTTCCAGTTGTGGCCGGTGACGGCGCGGACGGGCAGGTTGACCACGCGTCCGTCCAGGTGGTTGCGGGAGGTGTCCACGGCCCGGTCGGTGTCCATCTTCCGGGAGAAGTCGAAGGCGGCCACCGCCCCGCCGGCGGACCCGCCGCGGCCGAGGGCGCGCAGCTCCCGCTCGTCCAGGGCCCGGTCGAACACCCGCGGCGCGTCGATCTTGCCGTTGTAGAACCCGGCGGGCCGGTCCCCGGCGCCCTGGTAGGCGGCGATCAGCAGCGGGGCCTTGGCGTTCTTGAGCCCGCGGGCCCCGATCGTGCGCGTGACGAGGGCCGCGGAGTCGTTGGGGTGGCCGGTCAGCGGGTCCTGGTAGAGCGTCACCTTGCCCGTGGACGCGTCGTAGGAGACCGCGGCGAAGTACCAGCCGGAGGAGGTCACGTGCTGCGGCCGGACGACGCCGCCGGGCTCGACCCCCCGCAGCGCCGGGGCCCACGGCTTCAGCTTCACGCCGGTGCTCACCTCGTGGGCCGTCCCGGAGTGGTCGGTCAGCCGCAGGCCCAGCCCGCCGTCCCGGTCCACGACCATGCCGTAGCCGGCCTTCTCCTTGTCCGACCACTTGGTCACGATGCCCTGCACCGCGCCCGTGCCGACCGGCGTCCGCTGGTAGGCGATGGGGTTGAGCTTGGAACCGGGGACGGTGGTCGGCGCGATCCACGCCGCGAGGGTGAAGCTGCCGTCCGGCCGCAGGGCGTCATGGTCGGGGACGGTCACGTACGAGCCGAGCGGCAGAGTCTGGTAACGGCCCGGATAGTCCTTGTTGACGTCGGACGCGATGACCTGCTCCTTGAGCCCCGGCCCGCGCGGATCCGCGTCGCCGTGCACCACCCGCACCATCGTCGCCCGGAAGTTCGGGCTCTTCGTGGTCACCCTGAACGACACGGACTGGCCGGGCTCGACGCTCATCCGGCTCGCGTAGCCGCTGATTCCGAGGCTGTCCAGCGAGTCCTGGGCCGTCCTCGGGTCGACGGGAAGCGGGGGCGGATCGACTTTCGGGGTCTGGGGCCGCGTCGCCGCCCCCACGGTGGTGGACAGCGGCCCGGACCCGCCCGCCACGGCGACGAGCGTCGCGATCAGGAGGGCCGTTCCCGCTCGGCTGCGCGCGAACATCCGATCACCTCTCAGCCTGCCGCCGATTCGGGCGGCGAAGGGCCGGCGTGCTCTTTCGGAAGACCGCTTCAAATTAGATCAGGCGAGATGGCGAGCATAGGGGGCGTCTATTCTTCGGCTGGCCGAAAGTGGCACGTTTACCGTTTCCGTCCCCGCCACCTCGGTGGATCACTCCGCGTCACCGCGGTCGGGCGCCGCCAATGCCGAGTTCTCGGTGCGCGACTTGTCAATCGCTGCCGGGAAGTAGGTGAGCCGAGACATTAATTGGACCTTTCCAGGCCCGCCGCCCCGCCGCCCGTTCCCGTTCCTTCCGCCATTCGTGCTACGCGGAGATTCGGCAGTATGGTGACGCGGCAGAGTGGTGACGCGGCAGTGTGGCGACGCGAGTGGGTCAGGAGTTGGCCGGGTAGCTGCGGATGATCTTCCCCTTGGTGTTGACCGCGAGGTAGCCGGCGCCGTAGTCATCGATGAGGTAGACCAGCATGGTCGGCTGGTCGCCGTTGAAGGTCCAGGACGCCTTCGCGATGATGTACCGGTTGGTCGGCTTGGGGACCTTGAGCGTGCGCGCGGCCCGTGCCAGCAGCGCGGGCAGGGCGTCCCAGTTGAACGCGTTGAGGTTGACCTTGGCGTCGCCCGTCGTGATGGCGATGCTCGGACGGCTGCGCACGGCGGCCTCCGCGCCCTTCTCGAAGGTGTAGTTGTCGAAGGCCGACCTGCGCCCGGCGACGGGCGCGTCGGCGGACGCGTGGTTCTCGTACACCGTGAACTCGGCGAACAGCTTGCTGCCGGACGCCGCCTGCATCTTCCTGATCACATCGCGGACGGCGGCGGGCGTCAGCAGGGTCTTGCCGTCGCCGCCGCTGCCGCCGCGCGCGGGCCCACCGGTCTTCGTCGCCCCGGTCGGGGTACCGGGGCCGGGCCGGCTCGGGATGCCGGCGGCGGCCTTGTCCGCGGCGTCCATGAGCCGGGGGACGGCGATGAAGACGGTCATGAGCAGCGCCGCGACCACGCCGACCGCGAGGATGGTCACCGTGACGGCGGTCAGCCGCCCCCGGGAGCGCCGCCGCTCCGCGTTCCCCGGCGCGTTGATCGGAACCGGCGGCGGGAACGCGGAGGGGAACGGCGCCGCGCCCGTCCCGAGGCCGGGCGGCATGGTCGACCCGTGACCGGGAGGTGGAGTCGTCCCGAAACCGGACGGCGGGTTCGTCCCGAGGCCGGGAGGGGGAGGCGTCCCGAGGTGGGGCGGCACGGTCGATCCGGGGCCGGACGGCGGCGTCGTCCCGAGGCCCGGCACGGGGAAGACGGCGGGAGGCGGTGTGAGCGGCCCGCCCGGTGTGAGCGGCCCGCCGGGCGCGCCCGTCCCGGCGGCGGCCTGGGCGAGCATGTGGTCGAGCTGCGCGGCCGCGGGCCGGGTGTCCGGGTCGCGCACCAGGAGCGCCCGCAGGACGGACGCCAGCGGGCCGGAGCGGTGCGGCGGCGGGATCTCCGCCGTCATCACGGCGGCGAGCGTCGCGGCGGCGGTCGTCCGGCGGAACGGGTTGGTGCCCTCGACGGCCACGTACAGCAGCATGCCGAGCGACCACAGGTCCGACGCCGGGTTGCCCTCGTGGCCGTGCAGCCGCTCCGGCGCGATGTACTCCGGCGAGCCCACCAGGCCACCGGTGACGGTGACGCGGGACGCCTCCTCCAGCACGGCGATGCCGAAGTCGGTGAGGACGGGCGTGCCGTCCGCGCGCAGCAGCACGTTCGCGGGCTTGACGTCGCGGTGGCAGATGCCGGCCTCGTGGGCCGCGCGCAGCGCCGCCAGGATCCCCCGCCCGGTGGCCGCGCCCTCGGCGGGCGTCATCGGCCCGTCCACCAGCCGGTCGTGCAGGGACCGCCCGCGGACGAGCTCCATGACCAGCCACGGGTGCGGCATCGCGGGCGAGTCCACGATGTGGTGGATGGTCACCACGTTCGGGTGGTCGAGCCGGGCGAGCGCGCGGGCCTCGCGCATCACCCGCTCGCGCATCATCTTGACGATCTCGGGGTCCTGGTGGGCGACCTCGGTGTCGGCGAGCCGCACTTCCTTCAGCGCGACCTCGCGCTCCAGGGCGAGGTCGAGCGCGCGCCAGACCGTGCCCATGCCACCGCTGCCGAGCCGTTCCCGCAGCTCGAAGCGGCCGTCTATCACCATCTGCCCAGAGGTCACGGGCGACAGCCTAGAACCACTGTCCCCAGAAAGCGTCTATATCCCCCCAAACCGCGCTAGCTCGCACCGTGCCGGCCTTCACCTCCATGGAGCCCTAGGTCAGCGAGGGTGTACCGGCTCGTGAACAGGTGCACGGTCCTGTTGGACGAGCCGAGCAGGCCGGTGCCGACGCGCCGCTCCCGCTCGTACCGCCCGGCGAGCAGCACGTCCACCCGGTCGCGCAGCGCCGCCGCGCCCGCCATCCGCGCGACCTCGTCCCAGCGGTGGCCGGTGAGAAGGATCACCGACAGGGACGTCTCCTCCCGGACGCGCGTCAGCAGCCGCAGCAGCGGGCGGAACTGCTGGAGCGGCTCCCCGCCGGTGATCGTCACCCCCTCGACCGTCCCGGTGAGCGCCGCGATGTGGGCGAACATGCCGTCGGGTGTGACCTCGTAGCCGCGCCGGGGATGCGTCTCGGGCACGCGGCATCCGGGACAGCCCAGCGTGCAGCCCTGGAGCCACAGCACCGCGCGGACGCCGGGGCCGTGGTCCGTGACGGCCGCCTCGAAGTCGTGCACCCGCAGCGTGCGCGGCTCCCGGCCGAACCGCCGTGCCGTCCGCGGCGGCCGAGCGGGCTCCGCGGCTCCACCGCGATCACCGGGTCGTTCGGTCACACCGAGATTAGACCTCCGCTCCACAGGGACCCCTCCCGACGCCGGCCGGTCCGACGTGGCCGGATGCTCTCCATCCCCGCATCCCGCAGGACGCGGTCAGTAGGCGTCGGAGTAACCGGTGTCAAGGTGGGCCGAAGCCGCCGACGTCCAGCCGTTGCCGGTGAGGACCTGGCAGACCAAGGTCTGTGAGGACGGGATCCCGCTCCGAGCGCACATCGCCGGCCCGTTGTTCGTGCGCAGGTACGCGCTGGTCATCCGATTCGGTCGTCGTCTGCACATATAGGGTCGTGGGCGGTGCGACGCCTTGCTGGTTCTGCGTGACGACCGTGTAGGTGTACTGCTGATTGGGCGAGGCTTGGGAGTCCAGGTACGTCGTCCCCGTGACGGTGGCCGGCAGCGCTCCGTTGCGGGTCACCTGGTAGTCGGCCGCGTTGGTCCCGGCACCCCAGCGGAGGCTGACCCGTGAACCGTGCTGCAGCGCCGAGATCGCTCCGGCGGAGCCGGGCAGGACGCCCTCGACCGGCGGTGTGACGTCCTTGACGTGGATGACTTCGGTGTCCGGCCGAATGTGGTCTAGAGGGCGCCGGGGGTCATCAGGCCGGACTCGTAGGCGGCGATGACGAGCTGGGCGCGGTCGCGGGCGGCGAGCTTCATCAGCAGCCGTCCGACGTGGGCCTTCACCGTCGCCACCGACAGGTGCAGGGCGGCCGCGATCTCGGTGTTGGACAGGCCGCGGGCCACCAGGACCAGGACCTCGCGCTCGCGGACGGTGAGGCCGGCGAGGCGTTCGGCGGCGTGCGCGGCGACCGCCGGACGCCGGGTGAACTCGGCGACCAGCCGACTCGTCACCCGCGGGGACAGCAGCGCCTCGCCCGCCGCGACCACCTCGATGGCCCGCAGCAGCTCGCCCGGCGGAGTGTCCTTCAGCAGGAAGCCGCTCGCCCCGGCCCGCAGCGCCTCGAACACGTACCGGTCCAGGTCGAAGGTCGTGAGGATCAGGACCCGGGACGGCACCGGGTCCGGGCCGCCCAGCAGCAGCCGGGTCGCCTCGATGCCGTCCAGCTCGGGCATCTGGACGTCCATCAGCGCCACGTCCGGGCGGCTGTGCCGGACGAGGTCGACGGCCTCGCGGCCGGTGCCCGCCTCGCCGACGACCTCCAGGCCGTCGGTCGTGTCGATCAGTACCCGGAACCCGGCGCGCACCAGGAGCTGGTCGTCGCAGACCGCGACCCGGAGCGTCACGGAAGCTCCCCGGCGGGGATGCGGGCCCACACCCGGAACCCTCCGGCGGGCAGCGGGCCCGCCGCGAACTCGCCGCCGTACAGCGCCGCCCGCTCGCGCATCCCGACCAGCCCGTGCCCGGACGGGACGGACCCGCCGGGGGAGCCTCGCCCGGCGTCGGTCACCTCGATCTCGACGCCGTCCGGCCGGTAGCGGACGCGGGCGCGGGCGGTGCCGGTCGCCGCGTGCTTGACCACGTTCGTCAGGGCCTCCTGGACGATCCGGTACCCGGCCAGGTCGACGCCCCGCGGCAGCGGCCGCGGCTCGCCCTGCACGCGCAGGTCGACGGTGAGGCCCGCCTGCCCGGTCCGTTCGACGAGCGCCGCGAGGCCGGCCAGGCCGGGCGCGGTCCGCAGGCCGTCGCCGTCCGCCGGCGGGGCCTCCTCGCGCAGGACGCCCAGCAGCACCCGCATCTCCCGCAGCGTCGCCCGGCTGGTGGTCTCGATCGTGGCCAGCGAGCGGGCCGCCTCGTCCGGATGGCGGGCGATCACGTGGTGGCCGACGCCCGCCTGGACGGCGATCACGCTCATGCTGTGCGCGACGACGTCGTGCAGCTCCCGGGCGATCCCGAGCCGCTCGCGGGTCAGCTCGGCCCGCGCCCGGCGTTCCGCCTGCTCGCTCAGCCCGGCCTCGTAGGCGCGCCGGGCCCGCGTCATCTGCCCCGCCGCCCAGGCCCCGGCGAGCAGGAGGCCGTGCCCGGCGAGCAGGTCCAGCGCGGACCCGTCCCGCAGGCGGGGCGCGGGTTCGGCCAGGGCGACGCAGCAGCCGAGGCAGGCCAGCGCGGCGGCCAGCCCGGCGACGGCCTCCCGGCGGGGACGGGCCGCGCCGAGCGTGTACAGGACGAGGGCGAGCGCGACCGTCGGCGACTTGTCGAACCCGTACCAGGACGCGCCGAGGAAACCGGCGACCGCGAGCGCGAGCGCGGGCCATGACCCCACCCGGCGGATCACCACCGCCGCGGCCAGCGTCGCCGCGATCGCGTACCAGCCCGCGGCGGGCAGCCCGGCGCGGTCGAGCTGTGTACCGGTCGGCCGGTACAGCGCGGCCAGCGGCACCGCGAGCACGACGTCGGCCGCGAGGAGCTGCCCGAGGGTCAGCCGCTGGAGCAGCGGCGGCCTTGGATCCACGTCTTCACGGTAGCGGTCGATTCCGCCCGTGCCTTCCGCCTCCGGGCTGATCAGCGACCTAGACCACGGTCTATGCGGCGACCCCCGGAGCCGCCCCCGGCCGCCCCACGGGATCGGGTCCCCGGCCCGATCCGCCGACCCCCCTCCGCCGGTCACCGTGGAACCCCGCAGACCGTCGGCCCCGAGCCCCGTCCGTCGCGACCCGTCAAGCATTGAGATCGGAGCCTCCATGACATCCCCGGCACCCGCGCGTCCCCGCCGCCTCGTCCGCGCAGGGCCGGTGATGTTGCGGTTGACGTTGCGGGGGATGGCCGCGCGCAAGGGGAGGCTGGTCCTGTCGTGCGCGGCGATCCTGTTGTCGGTGGCGTTCGTGACCGGCGCGCTGGTGTTCTCCGAGAGCGTGTCGTCGGCGTACCGCGTCGAGGAGCCGGACGTGACGGTCACCGCCGCGCAGGACGGCGGCACGATCCCCGAGACGCTGCTGGCGGCGGTGCGGGCGGTGCCCGGCGTGGCGTCGGCCGACCCGGACGTCACCGTGGACGACGCGGCGGTGACCGACGCACGCGGCAAGGTCGTCGACAGGGCCGCCGACGGGGGCTCGGCGCTGGCGAGCATCGGGACGAAGACGACGATCCCGACGCTCGCCGGGGCGTGGAACCCGACGCCGCGCGCGACCGCCCGGCTCGCTGCGGGACGAGCGCCGCGCGGCCCCCGGGAGGCGGTCCTGGACCGGGTCTCGGCGGACCGGGCGCGCGTCCGCGTCGGCGACGTGATCCGGATCGTCGCGGTGCCCGGCGCGTTCCGGGCCACGGTCACCGGCCTCGCCGACTTCTCCGGCACCGACCCGGGCAACACCCGGGTCTGGCTCGACCTGCCGTCCGCGCAGCGGCTGCTGCTCGGCCGTCCGGGCGCGCTGACCTCGATCACCGTCGGCGGCGGCACCCGGCTGCCGCGCCGCGATCTGGCGCGGCGGGTGTCGGCCGCCGTGGGCGGCGCGGCGCGGGCCAGGC
>NZ_CAACVB010000114.1 GCF_900659635.1 Actinomadura roseirufa
CGTCGTGCCGCCGGTCGTGCCGCCCCGGTCGCCCGCGGCGCCGGAGGCCGCCCGGCCGTCCCATGAGCAGGCGCCGCAGGTCCAGTCCCCGCAACCCGCGTCCGCGCAGGTCCAGCCGCCACAGGTCCAGCCGCCACAGGTCCAGCCGGCGTCGGCCGTGTCGTCCTCGGGACGGCATCGCGCGGGCTCGGCGCCCGTTCCGGCGCGGTCGCAGGAGGCCGTGCCGGTGGTGCGCACGGTGCCGCAGCGGGTGCTGGCCCCGGCCCCGCCCGCGCCGCCCCGGCGGCGGGGGCTGACCGTCAACCGGTCGGGCGGGCGGAGGTTCCCGCCGATCCTGCTGATCGGGATGGCGGCGCTGCTGGTGGCGGCCGTGGTGATCGGGGTGCGGCAGGTCGGCGGCGGGGGCTGCGGCGGGCGGCTGACGCTGAACGTGGCGGCCGATCCGGCGGTGGCGCCCGCGATGACGGCGCTCGCCCGCCGCTACAACGGCGAGGACCACGAGGTCGGCGGGCGGTGCGCCGAGATCACGACGAACACGCTGCCGTCGGCGGCGATGGCGATGGCCCTGGGCGGGGACCGCTCGGCCGCGCAGGCGCGCTCGGACGCCTACGTCCTGGACTCCTCACTCTGGCTGGAGATCGCGGGCCGGACCGCGGAGCGGACCGAGACGGCGCTGCCGAGGCCGGTCGGGTCGGTGGCGAGTTCCCCGATCCTGCTGGCGCGGGCGAAGAGCGCCTCGGCGGAGGCGTCGTCGTGGGGCGGCCTGGCACCCGGCCGGGCGACGTCCCTGCGGTTCCTCGCGCCCGAGCAGAACGCCGCCGGGATGATCGCGCTGCTCATGGCGAGGCAGGCCGCGGGGACGGGGGACAAGGCGCTGGCCGGGTTCACCGGGATCCTGCAGTCCGCCGAGACCGACGGGGCCGTGGTGGCGGATCCGGCGGCGGCGTTCGACGGGCTCGTCCGCTTCGGCGGCGGGAGCACGCCCGTGCTGGCGGCCTCGGAGCAGGCCGTCTGGCGGCACGCGAACGCGGGCGGCGTCCCGGTGGTGGCGGTGCCGCCGTCGGACGGCACGCTGAGCCTGGACTTCCCGATGATCGTCGCGCCCGGCCGGAAGGCGGAGATCGCGAGCGGATTCATGAAGCTGCTCGAATCGCCCGCGGGCACGGCGGAGCTGACGAGGTCGGGGCTGCGCCCGGCGGACGGGAAGGCGGCGCCCGCGCTGTCGGCGGTGACGGGCGTGGGCCCGGCCGCGGCCTCGCCGCCGCCGAAGCCGGGCTCGGTCGTCGAGGTCCTGGAGATGTGGCGGCGCATGCGGCTCGGGACCCGCATGCTCACCGTGATCGACGTCTCCGGGTCGATGCTCGAGAAGGTCCAGGGGTCCAAGCAGACGCGGATGGAGGTCACGGCGGGCGAGGTGGAGAAGGGCATGTCGCTCCTGCCGGACGCGGCGGACGCGGGCCTGTGGGCGTTCTCCACGGGCATGGACGGCCCGCGCCCGTACAAGGAACTGGTGCCGCTGGGACGGCTCGGCGCGACGGAGGGGTCGCTCACCCACCGCGCCGCGATGCAGGCCGCGCTGAGGCGGATGCGCGCCAAGCCCGACGGCGACACCGGGCTGTACGACTCGGTCCTCGCCGCGTACCAGCGGGTCAAGGCGGGCTACCGGGACGACATGATCAACGTCGCGCTGGTGCTGACCGACGGCCGCAACGACTTCAAGGGCGGCCTGAGCGAGCAGGATCTGCTGGCCCGGCTGCGGACGGAGTACGACGCCGCGCGGCCGGTGCAGGTCGTCGGGATCGCGTTCGGACCGGACGTGGACCTCGGCGCGCTGCAGCGGATCGCCAAGGCGACCGGCGGCGCGGCCTACCAGATCCAGGACCCCGGGCAGATCCACGCGCTGTTCCAGCAGCAGGCGGCGCTGAAGATCTGCGACGACCCGCGCCGCTGCCCGGCGGGCTGAGCCGCCCGGCGGGCCGAGCCCGTGCCCGGGGGCGACCCCGGGCACGGATCAGGCGCACGGGTTCCGGCGGCCCGCCCCGACCCCGCCGGCGATCCTGTCGAGGGCGGGCGGCGCGAGGCGGGCGCCCTTCGCGCCGAGGACGAGGCGGACGCCGCCGGCGGGGACGCCGCCGTCGGCGGACAGCAGCGCGTCCGGGACGGCCCTGGCCAGCGCGGACGCCTGCGCCTCGGCGGACGGGGCGTAGCCGATGCGGCTGTCGGGGGTGGCGGCGGCCCGGTCCACCCCGGCGGCGACGTCGAAGCCGCGGCGGCGCAGCTGCCGGACGATCCGGGCGACGAGCGCGTCGTCCGCGCCCGCGTCGACCACGGTCACCTTGACGTCGCCGGGGCTGGGGAGCCGCTGACCGGGCCCGCGCGGCGCGGGCGGCGCGGCGGGCAGGTCGTCGTCGTGCCGGATGGCCTCGAAGAGCGGCCTGGCCTGTCCCATGTTCCACTGGACCCGGTTGGGGTCGGGCGCGTAGGACTCGACGGGCACCGTCACGAACCGCACCTGACCGGCGTTGATGCCCTTGAGGCCGTCGGCGAGCCGTTTCATCGTCGGCAGGTCGAGCTCGTCGTCGGTGGTGACGGACTTCGTGGCGGCCTTCAGGAAGCCGTAGGTCTTGACCGGGTCGGTGAGCATCGAGCCGCCGGTGGCCTTGTCGACGACCGCGGCCATGAACCGCTGCTGCCGTTCGATGCGCTCGAGGTCGGACCCGTCACCGAGCGAGTAGCGGGCCCGGACGTAGCCGAGGGCCTCCTCGCCCTTGACGGTCCGCCTCCCGGCCGGCAGGTGCAGTTCGGCGCGCGGGTCGTCGACGGGCCGGTCGAGGCAGATCTCCACGCCGCCGAGCGCGTCCACCATGCGCTTGAAACCGGAGAAGTCCACCTGGACGAAGTGGTCGATGTGGATGCCGGTGAGCGACTCCAGCGTCTTCCACGTGCACGTCGGCCCGGCGTAGGCGAACGCGGAGTTGAGCATGCCGAACTGCGCCGGGACCTTCCCGCCCTTGTCCTTCTCGCATTCGGGGATCTTCACCATGGAGTCGCGGGGGAAGCTGACGCCGACGGCCTGGTCCCGGTTGGGGGACAGGTGCAGCACGATCGCGGTGTCCGACCGGGCCCCCGTCATCCCGGCGGCCGCGCCGTACCGCGCGTTGTCGCCCGCGCGGGTGTCCGAGCCCAGCAGCAGGACGTTGAGGCTCTTGTTCAGCTTCCTCGGGCGGTCCGTGCCGAGCTGCCCGCCGACGTGCTCCTGCTCGATCCCGCCGACGAGGTCGTGGTAGAGCCAGGCGGCCCCGGAGGCGCCGAGGAGAACGACCGCGCCGGCCGCGAGGGCCCCGCGCCGCAGGAACGTCCGCCTGCGGCTTCTCTCCTTGCGCCGCCTTCCCCGCCCGGCGCCGCCGCCCGCCGGGGCGTCCTCGGCGGCGGTGCCGTCCTGCGCGGGCTCCTCCTTCGCGGGCTCGTCCTGGGCGGAGTCGTCGTCCTGCCCGGTCGCCTCGTCGGCGGCGGCGTCCGTGGAGGGCTCCTCCGCCGGTTTCACTGCGGGTTCCTGTGCGGCGTCCTGGCGGCCGGCGTCGGCGTCGCTCATCCGGTTCCGTCTCGGGCGGGCCCGTTCAGGGCGGGTGATCTGGGTGATTCGTCATCTTACGGGCGGGTGCCGACGAGGGTCTGGGTGCCGACGACGGCGAGCAGGGCGAGCCGCTCGGCGTCCTCGGTGCCGGGAGCGGCCGTGTAGAGCATGATGCGCAGGTCGCCGCCCGCCACGCCGAGCACGTCGCAGTCCAGCGTGATCGGGCCGACCTGGGGGTGGTCGACGGTCTTGCGGTCGGCCTCGTGCCGGCCCACGACGCCCTCGTCCCACAGCTCGGCGAACCGGTCGCTGGCCGTGCGCAGCTGCGCGACCAGGCGCCGCACCCGCCGGTCGTCCGGGTACCGGCCGGCGGTGGCGCGCAGGTCGGCGACCAGCGCGGCCTGGAAGGCGCGCCGGGCCTGCGGGGCGTGCCGGACGCGGCCGCCCACGCCGGTGAAGTTGCGCCACGCGGCGTTGCGCTCGTTGCCCCGCCAGCCGGACGGGTCGCCCATCAGCGCCGCGTACAGCGGGTTGGCGATGAGCAGGGTCCAGGCGGCGTCGAAGACGCCGACGGGGGTGCCGGCGAGCCGGTCCAGCATCCGCTGGACGCTCGGGGTGATGAAGGCGGGCACGGTGCCCGGTCCGGGCGGGACGAGGCCGGCCAGCTGGAACAGGTGGGCGCGCTCGTCCGCCGACAGCCGCAGCCCGCGGGCCAGGGCCTCCACGACCTGCGCGGACGGGTGGGCGGCCCGGCCCTGTTCGAGGCGGGTGACGTAGTCGGCGGAGATCCCGGCGAGCAGCGCCAGTTCCTCGCGGCGCAGCCCGGCCGCCCGCCGGTGCCCGCCCGCGGGCAGGCCCGCCACGTCGGGCGGGACCCGGTCCCGCCAGCGCCGTACCGCCCGCCCGAACTCCGTCGCCGCCATTCCCCCAGTGAACACCGCCCGCCGGGCCCGTGCCTGGCACCGCTGGTCCCAGGATGAGACGACGGATGGTTGAGCGGGCCGCGGCGGCGGAGCCTGGAGCCATGACGACGACATTGATCACCGGGGCGAACAAGGGCCTGGGCCACGAGACCGCCCGCCGGCTCGTGGCGGCCGGGCACACCGTGTACGTGGGCAGCCGGGACGCCGGGCGGGGCCGGCGGGCGGCCGAGCGGCTGGGGGCGCGGCCGCTCGTCCTCGACGTGACCGACGACGCCTCCGTGGCGGCCGCGGTCCGGGCCGTCGAGGAGGACGGCGGCGGGCTGGACGTGCTGGTCAACAACGCGGGCGTGGAGGGGGACCCGGCCGGGGCCGCGGACGTGACGGCCGACCTGTTCCGGGAGATCTTCGAGACCAACGTCTTCGGCGTGGTGCGCGTGACGCACGCGTTCCTGCCGCTGCTGCGGCGTTCGAAGACCCCGGTCGTGGTGAACGTGAGCAGCGCCCTGGCGTCCAAGACCCTGGTCGGCGCCCCTGACACGAGCATGTACGCCTACCCGGGCGTCGCCTACCCGGCCTCCAAGGCGGCGGTCAACATGATCACCGTGCAGTTCGCCAAGGCGTTCCCGGAGATGCGGGTCAACGCGGTGGAGCCGGGGTTCACGGCGACGGACCTCAACGGGCACCGGGGCACACAGACCGTCGAGCGGGGCGCGGAGATCATCGTCCGGATGGCGCAGGTCCGTCCCGACGGCCCCACGGGCGGCTACTTCGACATCCACGGTTTCCTGCCCTGGTAAGGCGCGCGGGCGGGCCGCGCGGGCCCGCCGAGGGGCCGGACCCCTGCGGTCCGGCCCCATTTTCGCGCGCACGGCCGCCGTACCTCGTCGCGCGGTGTGTCCGGGCGGGACGGCGGCGCCGGGCCCGCCCGGTGGTCATGCCCCTTGGCACTTGTCTCGATTCCGCTGAGCCATAACGACTGGTTATGGGAACCGGGCGCTGCGCGAGCCCGATTTCGGGGCTAAAGTCTGTGGTCAGGGTCACATGCGGGTCTGGCTGTTATGTATGTCACAGTGCCGCGCGGGTGGCGTAGGGTCGCTTCGCTGGAAGCGCACACGAGGCGTCACCGCCCGCATGCGGCAGGGCCTCAGGCCGAGGCGCGACGGCCGCATGGGTGCGCTCGGACCGTGGTACGGGGACACGACGACCCGAGCTCAGGAGAGCGATCGATGAGCACTGTGGAGGCGCCGGCCAAATCGCGCGCCCAGATCAAGGAACGTACGCTCCGCAAGGACAACTGGCGCCTGTACCCCATCACCACGTTCGTGATCTTCACGGCGTGGGTGGTGTACGCGACCGTCCGGGCGTTCTGGGGCGCGGCCTTCTACGTTCCGCAATACCACTACCTGACGCCGTTCTACTCCCCGTGCCTGAACGAGATCTGCGACAACGTCACGGTGGACGGGCACACGGGCGACGCGGCCGAGTTCGGGACCTTCCTCCCGGCGGGCACCAGGGGCTGGATCCCGTTCGCGGCGATCTCGCTGCCGTTCCTGTTGCTGTTCCGGCTGACCTGCTACTACTACCGCAAGGCGTACTACCGGTCGTTCTGGGCCTCGCCCTCGGCGTGCGCGGTGCGCGAGCCGCACGCCAAGTACACCGGCGAGCGGCGGTTCCCGCTGATCGGGCAGAACCTGCACCGGTACTTCTGGATGGCCGCGTTCCTCATCTCCCTCGTCAACACCTGGGACGCGGTGCGCGCCTTCCACGGCAAGGACGGCGGGTTCGGCATCGGGCTCGGCACCGTCATCCTGGTCGCCAACGTGGTGCTGCTCTGGCTGTACACCCTGTCGTGCCACTCGTGCCGGCACATCGTCGGCGGACGGCTGAAGAACTTCTCCAAGCACCCCGTCCGGTACCGGATGTGGGGCTGGGTGTCCAAGATCAACCAACGGCACGGCACGTACGCGCTCATCACCCTGGGCTCGCTGGTGGCGGCCGACCTGTACGTCGCGCTGGTGGCCGGCGGCACCATCTCCGACCTGCGCATCGTCAACTGAGGTCAAGGATCATGACTGAGATCGAGAGGCACGCCTACGACGTCGTGGTGATCGGCGCCGGCGGCGCCGGGCTGCGGGCGGCGATCGAGGCCCGCCTCCAGGGCAAGAAGACGGCGATCATCTCCAAGTCGCTGCTCGGCAAGGCCCACACCGTGATGGCCGAGGGCGGCGCCGCCGCGGCGATGGGGAACGTCAACCCCAACGACAACTGGCAGGTGCACTTCCGCGACACCATGCGCGGCGGCAAGTTCCTCAACAACTGGCGGATGGCGGAGCTGCACGCCAAGGAGGCGCCGGACCGGGTCTGGGAGCTGGAGCACTGGGGCGCGCTGTTCGACCGCACCAAGGACGGCAAGATCAGTCAGCGCAACTTCGGCGGGCACGAGTACCCCCGGCTCGCGCACGTCGGCGACCGGACCGGCCTGGAGCTGATCCGCACCGCCCAGCAGAAGATCGTCGCGCTGCAGCAGGAGGACCACCGCGAGCACGGCGACTACGACGCCCGCCTGAAGGTGTGGGCCGAGACGACCGTGACGCGGCTGCTGAAGGACGGCGACCGGATCTGCGGCGCGTTCGGCTACGTCCGCGAGACCGGGAAGTTCGTGGTGTTCGAGGCGCCCGCGGTGGTGCTGGCGACGGGCGGCATCGGCAAGGCGTTCAAGGTCACGTCCAACTCCTGGGAGTACACCGGCGACGGCCACTCGCTGGCCCTGCTGGCGGGCGCGACGCTGCTGAACATGGAGTTCGTGCAGTTCCACCCCACCGGCATGGTCTGGCCGCCCTCGGTCAAGGGCATCCTCGTGACCGAGTCGGTGCGCGGCGACCGCGGCGTCCTCAAGAACTCCGACGGCAAGCGGTTCATGTTCGAGTACATCCCCGAGGTGTTCAAGTCCCAGTACGCGACCTCCGAGGAGGAGGGCGACCGCTGGTACGACGATCCCGACAACAACAGGCGTCCCCCGGAGCTGCTGCCGCGCGACGAGGTGGCCCGCGCGATCAACTCCGAGGTGAAGGCCGGGCGCGGGTCGCCGCACGGCGGGGTGTTCCTCACCGTCGTCGACCGCATGCCGGGCGGCGCCGAGGAGATCAAGCGGCGGCTGCCGGCGATGCACCACCAGTTCAAGGAGCTGGCCGACGTCGACATCACCCGGGAGGCGATGGAGGTCGGGCCGACCTGCCACTACGTCATGGGCGGCGTGGAGGTCGACCCCGACACCGGCGCGGCGCTCGTCCCGGGGCTGTTCGCGGCCGGTGAGTGCTCGGGCGGCATGCACGGCTCGAACCGGCTCGGCGGCAACTCGCTGACCGACCTGCTGGTGTTCGGGCGGCGCGCGGGGCTCGGCGCGGCCGAGTACGTCGACGGGCTCGCCGGGCGGCCCGCGGTGCCGGCCGCGGAGGTCGAGGCGGCGGCGGCCGAGGCGCTCGCCCCGTTCGAGCGCGAGGGCGGCGAGAACCCCTACGCCGTGCACGCCGAGCTCCAGCAGACGATGAACGAGCTCGTCGGCATCATCCGCAAGGAAGAGGAGCTGGAGCGGGCGCTGGAGGCGCTCGACAAGCTGCGCGAGCGCGTCGCGGGCGTCAGCGTGGAGCCCGTCGCGGTGAACGACGGCCGCGGCTACCACCCGGGCTGGCACCTCGCGCTCGACCTGCGCAACATGCTGATCGTGTCCGAGGCGATCGCCAAGGCGGCGCTGGAGCGGCAGGAGAGCCGCGGCGGTCACACCCGCGACGACCACCCCGGCATGTCCGCGGAGTGGCGCAAGGTCAACCTCGTGTGCCGGCTCGGCGGCGACCCGTCCTCCCCGCGGGTCGAGCTGCGGCGCCAGCCGATGGAGCCCATGCGGGACGACCTGATCGGGCTCTTCGAGACCGACGAGCTGAAGAAGTACCTCACCGCGGAGGAACTGCCCGCCGGCGTGGCCGGAGACGGCGCCGCCGGGGACGGGGCGGCCGAGGAGAAGCAGGAGGGCGACCGATGAGCTACGAGGCCACGTTCCGGGTCTGGCGCGGCGACGACGGCGAGGGCGAGCTCAAGGACTACGCCGTCGAGGTGAACGAGGGCGAGGTCGTCCTCGACATCATCCACCGGCTGCAGGCCACGCAGGCGCCCGACCTCGCCGTCCGGTGGAACTGCAAGGCGGGCAAGTGCGGGTCGTGCTCCGCGGAGGTCAACGGCGTCCCGCGGCTGATGTGCATGACCCGGATGTCGACGTTCGAGCCGGAGGAGACCATCACGGTCACCCCCGTCCGGACCTTCCCGGTCATCCGCGACCTCGTCACCGACGTGTCGTTCAACTACGAGAAGGCGCGGCAGATCCCGTCGTTCGACCCGGGCGACGTTCAGCCCGGCGAGTTCCGCATGCAGCAGGAGGACGTCGAGCGCTCGCAGGAGTTCCGCAAGTGCATCGAGTGCTTCCTGTGCAACAACGTCTGCCACGTCATCCGTGACCACGAGGAGAACAAGCCCGACTTCGCCGGGCCGCGCTTCCTCATGCGGATCGCGGAGCTGGAGATGCACCCGGCGGACGCCTCGGACCGGCGGGAGATCGCGCAGCAGGACCACGGCCTCGGCTTCTGCAACATCACCAAGTGCTGTACCGAGGTCTGCCCCGAGCACATCAAGATCACTGACAACGCGCTGATCCCGATGAAGGAGCGGGTCGTCGGCCGCCGGTACGACCCGGTGGTGTGGCTCGGCACCAAGCTCGGCATCGTCAAGAAGGGACAGGACACCCCGTCCGCCTGACCGTGGAACGACGGCGGGCGGCGTGCCCCCGGACCGCCGCCCGCCGTACCGCCGTTCCCCTAGAACGCCGTGGCCGCTGGGCGGCCTTCCGGCCGCGCACGCCGCGACCACCCTCGCGCACGCGCGACCGGTCGAACAGGGAGAAGTGCACACAACGCGTGATGTATTCGTGATTCTTCTCCTTGTGCCACTCGGAACCCCGTTCCCCCTAGCGTGGTCCCCATGACCGCCCTCGAACCGGGATCCTTCCTCGCCGAGCTCACCCCCCTGGAACGCGACGACCTGGAGGCACGCGGACGCGTCCGGTCCTTCGAACGGGGGGAGACGCTGTTCACCGAAGGGGAACAGCCCGGCTGGGTCGCCGTCCTGCTGAAGGGCCGGGTGAAGGCGTTCTCCTACCGTGAGCAGGGCGGAGAGGCGCTCCTCGCGGTGCGCGGGCCGGGGGCGCTGCTCGGCGAGGTCGCGGCGATCGACGGCCTGCCCCGCTCCGCGACGGTCGCCGCGCTGGAGCCCGCGCAGGCGCTGGCGGTGACGGCCGAGGAGTTCATGGCGTTCCTCCAGGCGCACGGCCGCGTGTCCATCCTCATCATGCGGATGCTGTGCCAGCGCTGGCGCGACGCCGACCGCAAGCGCGTCGAGTTCGGCATGTTCGACGCGACCGGGCGGGTCGCGCAGCGGCTGGTCGAGCTGGCCGAGCGGTTCGGCGTCCCCTACGAGCGCCGCGGGGGCGGCGAGGACGCCGGGCAGAGCGTCCGCATCACGCTCAACCTGTCGCAGGAGGAGCTGGCCGGGTGGGTCGGCGCGTCCCGCGAGGCGGTCAGCAAGGCGCTGCGCACGCTGCGCCGGCACGGCTGGATCGAGACGGGACGGCGGCGCGTGATCGTCCACGATCTCGCGGCGCTCCGCCGCCACGCGAGATAGCCCACCGCCCAGGGACGGGCCCCGCGATGGGCCTCGGCGGCGGCCCGGTGCGCGGGCCGGGCTCTGAGGTGGGCGGACGGGTGGGCGGCTGCGAAAGCGCGCGAGCACGACCCGTACTCTGTGCAGGATGCAGTTGCAGCAGCTCGCCTACTTCGTCGCGGTCGCCGAGGTGCGCCACTTCACCCAGGCCGCCGAGCTCCTGCGCGTCGCGCAGCCGTCGCTGTCCAAGCAGATCCGCGCCCTGGAGACCGAGCTGAACGTCTCGCTGTTCAGCCGCGCCCGGGGCAACATCACGCTGACGCCCGCGGGCGAGGCGCTGCTGCCGCTGGCCAAGCGGATCCTCGCCGATGTGGACACGGCCCGGCTGGAGGTCCAGGAGCTGGCGGGGCTGCGGCGCGGGCGGGTGCGCCTCGGCGCGACGCCGTCGCTGTGCGCGGGGCTGCTGGGGGACGTGCTGCGCCGCTTCCACGACGCCTACCCGGGCATCCAGCTCATGGTCGAGGAGGGCGGCTCGCGCGATCTCGTCCGGGAGCTGACCCGCGGGTCCCTGGACCTGGCGCTGGTGATCCTTCCCCTTCACGGGGACCCGCCGCTGGACACCACCCCGATACTGCGCGAGTACCTGGTGGTGGCCTCCCCGGCGGGCTCCTCGCCGAGCGCCCCGGACCGCCCGGCGAGGACCGCCCCCATGCCCCGCCGCTCGTACCTGCGGATCCAGGACCTGCGCAACCGCCCGCTCGTGATGTTCCGTCCCGGCTATGACCTGCGGGAGGCGACCATCAGCGCGTGCAGGACCGCCGGGTTCGAGCCCAAGTTCGCGGTGGAGGGCGGCGAGATGGACGCCGTCCTGCGCTTCGTGGAGGCGGGCCTCGGCATCGCGGTCGTCCCCAGCATGGTGCTCGCGGGACGTCCCGGCCTGCGCGGGACGCCGCTCGTCCTGGGGGACAAGGACAAGCTGGACGAGCCGCCGCGCCGGGGCCACCATGGTCCCGGCCTGCTCAGGACGATCGCGCTGGCCCACCGCAAGGACGTGGACCTCACCCATGCCGCCCGCGCCTTCCAGGACACTCTGGAGACGTTCCTCGTCGAGGCGGGGCTGGCGGGGAGCCTTCCCGCGGGCGTGGAGAACCTCGTCCACTGAGCGGGCTCGCGGCGAGGCCGGTACGGCGAGAGGAGACGGGCGGCATGGGTGCCGAAGTGCGCACGCCCCGGAGCAGATGGATCGAGGAGGGCCTGCGCGAGCTCGCCGCGAACGGCCCGGACGCCGTCCGCGTGGAGGCGCTGGCGAAGTCGCTCGGGGTCACCAAGGGCGGCTTCTACGGCCACTTCGCCGACCGGAGGGCGCTGCTGGCGGAGATGCTCGACACCTGGGAGCGGGAGAGCACGCACGACCTGCTGGAGCGCGTCGAGAGGGCGGGCGGCGACACCCCGGCCCGGATGCGGCTGGCGAGCACGCTGGCGACCGACGACCGGCTGCTGGGGATCGACCTCGCGGTCCGCGACTGGGCGCGGCGGGACCCCGGCGTCGCCGACCGGCTGCGGCGCGTCGACAACCGGCGGATGGAGTTCCTGCGCACCCTCTTCCGCGAGCTGCACACCGACGAGGACGAGGTCGAGGCGCGCTGCGTGCTCGCGTTCTCGCTGGTGATCGGCAATCACTTCCTGGCCGCCGACCACGGCGGGCGCAGCCGCGAGGAGGTGTTCCAGCGGGCGGCCAGGCTGATCAGGTGACCGCCCGCCCTCACGCCCCGGACGGTTCGAGCCGCCGCGCCGGCGCCGCCGGGGCCCGCCCGATGGACATCGACATCCCCGCCGCGAAAAGGCACAGTACCCCGGCGCCCCACCAGGCGAGGGTGTACGACCCGAGGGCGGTGCGCAGCACCCCCGCGGTGGTGGCGGCCGCCGCCGCGCCGAGCTGGTGCGCGGTGAACACCCACCCGAACACGATCGTGCCCGCGGACGGCCCGAACACCTCGCGCGTCAGCGCGATCGTGGGCGGGACCGTCGCGACCCAGTCCAGCCCGTAGAAGATGACGAACACCAGCATGCTCGGGTGCGGCGAGTCGGCGAACAGCACCGGCAGGACGAGCAGCGACAGCCCCCGCAGCGCGTAGTACCAGGCGAGCAGGACGCGGCTGTCGAGCCGGTCGGTGAACCAGCCGGACGCCACCGTCCCGACGATGTCGAAGACGCCGACGAGCGCCAGCAGTCCCGCCGCCGTCGTCTCCGGCATGCCGTGGTCGTGGGCGGCGGGGATGAAGTGGGTGCCGACCAGCCCGTTCGTGGAGGCGCCGCAGATGAAGAAGCCTCCGGCCAGCAGCCAGAACGCCTTCGTCCGCCACGCGCCTGACAGGGCCCGCAGCGCCGTCCGGGCCGCGTCGCCCGTCCTGGGCGGCTCGGGTTCGGGGGCCGCCGCGCCGTAGGGCAGGAGCCCCACGTCCGCCGGGCGCTCGCGCAGGACCAGCACGACCAGCGGCACCACGACCAGCGCGGCGGCGGCCACGGTCAGCGCCGCCGGCCGCCAGCCGTGCTCGCCGGCGAGCCACGCCAGCAGCGGCAGGAACACGAGCTGCCCGGCGGCGCCGCCCGCGGTGAGGACGCCGACGACCAGGCCCCGGTGCCGGTGGAACCAGCGGTTCACGACGGTCGCGGCGAACACCATCGCCATGGATCCGGTGCCGAGCCCGACGAGCACGCCCCAGCACAGGACGAGCTGCCAGCTCGCCGACATGAACACGGTCAGCCCGCTGCCGGCCGCCACCAGCGTCAGCGCGGCGGCGGTGACGGGACGGACGCCGAACCGGTCCATCAGCGCCGCGGCGAACGGCGCGGTCAGCCCGTACAGGACGAGGTTCACCGACACGGCCGCCGACGTCGTCGCGCGGGACCAGCCGAACTCGTCCTGGAGCGGGACCATGAGCACGCCGGGCGTCGACCGGAACCCGGCCGCGCCGACGAGGGCCACGAACGCGACCGCCGCCACGGGCCAGGCGCGATGAACACGAGAAATCCTCAGCACCCGGTCACTCTGCGGCACGGCCGCCGGTCCGCGATAGCGGCTGGATCGCCACTCTTCGCAAGATTTCGGCCATCTGGGGTGCGGGTGGGGGACCGAGAGGGATCGGGCGGACCGGCACGAGGCGGATCGCGGCGGCGTTCCCGGTGATCTAGGCCCGTTCACGTTGTACGGTTCCTACGACGGGACCGGCAGGGGAGGTGGGCGCGTGAACGGCCATGCCCCCCGGCGTCAGCGCCTCCTGGTCCTCCTGGCGGGATTCTTCGGCCTCGCCGTCACCTCGACGCTGTCGATCGTCCCGGGCACCGGTGTCGCGGAGGTCATCCGCGCGGGCGCGGCCGCCGCCGCGAACAGCGCGGGCAACCGGGAGCCCGCCGCCAAGGCGGCGCTCAACCGGGACCGCCGGACCGCCGCCACCTGGAACCGCCTCACCTCGGTGGACGCCGCGTACCTCTGGTACAGGCACGCCCAGTGGACGTCCACCCACGACACCCACGCTTCGACCGTTCACGGCCAGGTCGCCGTCCTGCATCTGGACGCCGTCACGCCGGGCGCCGCCGTCCAGCGCACCGGGGTCACGCCCGAGCGCTCGGTGGTGCCGCGCTCCGTCCACCTCGCCGTCGCCCTGGGGCGAGGGCCTCCCTCCAGCACGGGTTCCTGACGCTTCGAAGTCATTGGCCGCGGTGTCCTGCGGACGTCGCGGCGTACCCGTACGGAGGCTTGTCATCAACCGCATCGCCCTGCGGCGAGCGTTCTGCGCGCTCGCCCGATCACCCCTGCCCGTGTTCCGGCCCGTGTTGAGGCCCGCGCTGAGGCCCGTGTTGAGGTCCGCGCTCCGGGACGCGCGGTGCTGACCGCGTTCGGGCGCGTCCTGCGCACCCCCGATCTCCGCGGCAAACTGTTGTTCACGCTTCTGATCGTCGTGGTGTTCCGCCTCGGCCAGAACCTCCCGGTCCCGAACGTGGACGTGTCGGCGCTCAAGAAGACCGCCGACGCCGCGAAGAAGGACCAGCTCTACGGGCTGCTCGACCTGTTCAGCGGCGGCGCGCTGCTGAAACTGTCGGTCTTCGCGCTCGGCATCTACCCCTACATCACCGCGAGCATCATCCTGCAACTGCTCTCGGTCGTGATCCCGCGGCTGGAGGCGCTCAAGAAGGAAGGCCAGCCGGGATCCACCAAGATCACGCAGTACACCCGGTACCTGACGGTCGGCCTGGCGGTCCTCCAGGCCGCCAGCCTCGTCGCGATGGCGTCCAGCGGACGGCTGTTCCAGTCCAGTGGCAGGATCCTTCACGACGACGGGATGTTCCCCATCGTCACGATGGTGATCTGCATGGTCGCGGGGACGGCCGTCACCATGTGGCTGGGCGAGCTGGTCACCGAACGCGGCGTCGGCAACGGCATGTCGATCCTCATCTTCACCCAGGTCGTCGCCGTCTTCCCCGGCCAGCTCTGGGGCATCTACAAGGCCAAGCACGGCTTCGTCTTCACGCTGGTCGTGCTCGTCGGCCTGGCCATCATGGCCGGGGTCGTGTTCGTTGAGCAGGCCCAGCGCCGCATCCCCGTCCAGTACGCCAAGCGCATGGTCGGCCGCCGCATGTACGGCGGGACGTCCACCTACATCCCGCTGAAGGTCAACCAGGCGGGCATCATCCCGGTCATCTTCGCCTCGTCCCTGCTGTACATACCGGTACTCGCCACGCAACTCTTCCCGGACGCGCAGTGGTTGCAGAGGGCGCAGCCCTACCTCCAGCAGTCGAGCCCCTGGCACATGGCCGCGTTCTTCGTGCTCATCGTCTTCTTCACGTACTTCTACGTGGCCATCACGTTCAACCCCACGGAGGTCTCCGACAACATGAGGAAGTACAGCGGTTTCGTCCCGGGCATCCGCCCGGGACGTCCGACCGCCGAGTACCTGGACCATGTCCTGACCCGCATCACCACGCCGGGTGCCGCGTATCTGGGCCTCGTCGCCCTCGTTCCCATGGTCGCCTTGGCGCTGCTCGGCGTCGGTGACGACTTCCCCTTTGGCGGGACGAGCATCCTCATTGCCGTCGGCGTCGGCCTCGACACCGTGAAACAGATCGAAAGCCAGCTCCAGCAACGCAACTACGAGGGTTTCCTCAGCTGAACCGGTGCGGCGTGCCGGGATTCCCGGCACGCCGCCCGATCCCGGCGGGCCCGCCTCAGCCGATCTGCTCGGCCAGGGCGACGATGATGCCGGAGGGCCCGCGGAGATAGCAGAGCCGGAGAATGCTCTCGTATTGCGCGACCTCGCCGAGGAGTTCGGCGCCGTGACCGCGCAGGCGCGCGACGGTGTCGTCGATGTCGTCCACGGCGAACATGACGCGGTGCAGGCCCAGCGTGTTGGGCGGCGGGTTCGCGGGCTCAGGGGCGGACGCCGCCGGGGCGTGGTACGTGGTGAGCTCCAGCTTGCCGTGGCCGTCCGGGGTCCGCATCATCGCGATCTCGCTTCGGAGACCGTCCAGTCCGACGACGCGCTCCGCCCAGAGACCCTCGATCTGCCCCCTGCCCTCCAGTTCCATGCCGAGCTCGGTGAAGAACGCGATGGCCGCATCGAGGTCCTCGACGACGATGGCGACGTTGTCCATCCGCTGAATGGTCATGCCCCCTGAGCATAGGGAACACGGTGAACCGCCGATTCACGCTCGCGACGCCACGGCGCCGTCCGTCCTCTGCCGGCCGGCCCGCGAGAACGGGTTCCGGCGGAGCCGTTAACGGGGGTCGTTCTTGGCCATCTGCGCGTCGCGGAGGGCCGCGTGCATGGTCCAGGGGGCCTGCGGGAGGGCGTGACCGGTCTCCAGGAGCGACTTGAGGTTGGCCAGCACCGCGGGCCAGCCGGTGGAGATGGCCTCGTAGTCGGCCTGGGTCGCCAGGTTCTCGTGGGTGACGGTGAGCCGGACGATCTCCTCGTAGGGCTCGATGTCGAAGGTGACCTGGGACGGCTCGCCGAAGGTCAGCACCAGCCGCTTGGGCGGCGCGGCCTCCAGGACCGTTCCGGTGACGTCGACGACGCCCGAACCGTCCGTGCGGCGGTGTTCCCAGGCGGAACCGGCCTGCCAGTCCGAGATGTTGGCGTGTCCCCAGTACTCGGCGGTGAGGTCGGCATCGGTCAGGGCGTGCCAGACCTTCTCCGGCGTGCTCTGGATGTAGGTGACGTACACGAAGGTCGGCCGGTCGGTCATGTCGTGCTCCTCTGCTCGTCTCTTGAGCGCGCTCAGCGTCCGGAGCCGGGGGCGCTCGAACTTGTCGATCCACCGTTCCTGGATCTCGTGGAGCGGGACGGGATTGAGGTAGTGGAACTTCTCTCGTCCCCGCCGGACCGTGCTGATCAGGTTGGCGGCCTCCAGGAGGGCCACGTGCTGGCTGACCGACTGGCGGGCCATGTCGACGTGCTCGCACAGCTCGCCCAGCGTCTGGCCGTTGCGCTCGTGGAGCCTGTCCAGAAGATGCCGGCGGGTCGGGTCGGCCAGCGCCTTGAAGACCGCGTCCGTCTCTGCTGCCACACCCTCATTATGCAGGTATTTACCTGCCTATTGTCAACGCCGGGGCCTCTCCGGTGCTCGGAGGTCTAGAGCGGAACGGGGGACAGGGATTGCAGGTGGGCCTGGACGGTCTTCGCCTGCGGGCTCTGGAGCGTCTCGAACAGGGCCAGGGAGGTGAGCCAGGAGTCGCGGGCGGAGGACGACCGGCCCAGCCGGACGTACGCCCTGCCCAGGTTGTACAGGGTCTCGGCCTGGCCCGCGGGCTCGCCGAGGTCGCCGAAGACGGCGACGGCGTGGCGGTAGCGGGCGATGGCGGGGTGGATCTGGTCGAGGCCGTGGTGGGCGTAGCCCAGGCCGAGAAGGGCCCAGGCCGTGGCGCGGCGCTCGGTGGCGGGCGCGGTGTCGCGGGCCTGCTGGAAGCAGTCGAGCGCCGCGGTGAACTGGCGCAGGCCGGCGTGGGCGTAGCCGAGGGCGCACAGGGCGTACGCGGTCTTGCCGTCGTCACCCGCGCGGGCGGCGGTCAGGGCGCCGTGGACGGCGTCGATGACATCGGCCCAGGGTCTGCGGGGGAAACAGAACGTCCAGAGGGCTAAGGGGAGGCAGGAGAAGATGTCGTCCTCGTCCTCGCCGGACGGCGGGAGACTCCCGGTGGAGATCTGGCCCAGAGTCAGGGAGCCGAGCAGGGCGCGCGTGCGGTCGGGGGGTTCCGGCAGCCGGATCCAGCCCTGGGTCCGGGTCTCCTTGACCGTGACCGGGACGCGGCGGTAGGTGTCCGGGTCGCACAGCGGGCTCTGCCAGACGACCTCCCGGTAGAACCAGTCGGACGCGATGAGGGCGAGCGACCCGGACGCGCCGCGCAGCGCCCGCCTCAGCGGGGCCGAGTCCAGCAGGCGGAACGCGGTGTTGATCGCGCTGCCCACGACGCCGTGCGCGTCCTGGTGGACCTCGCCCGCGTGGACGGCGAGCCGCAGCCTGATGCGGGCGCCGGGGTCCGCCCGCTCGTTGTGCCGGTCGAGGTGCGCGGCGAGCTGGCCGGGCAGCAGGCACGCGAGCCGCTCCTTCGGCACGGTGGGCGGGACGAGGATCAGCGCGCCGTCGCCCCGGTCCTCGTGGTAGCAGGACGCCCACGGCGCTCCGGAGGCGTCGAACGCCCCGCGGAGCGCCGCGTAGAGGCCGTCCCGGACGGTGATCCGGTCCCAGTCGGTGCGTTCCAGGTCGCCGTAGCCCTGCACGTCGGCGCACACGATGGCCTGGTGGAGGGCGGGTGCCGGAATGACCCGATTCAAGTGCATCTGTCCATGCAGATGCACGCCCTTATGCACGTGCATGGCGGACAGGATATTGCATGATCTCGATTCGCCTAGGGCGTTGGCAGCAGATCCGCCAGCAGCCGGCGGCGCGGGCCGTCGTCTTGGGTGAGATGCCAGGGGCAGGCGACGTCGAGCGCGGCGACGCGTCCGGTTGCCAGCAGCCGCCGGACGGTGGCGGTCACCGTCTCGGCCGTCGGGCCGTCCGAGACGGGGAAGCGCAGGCCGGGCAGCTCGGCACGGTCGACGACGTCCACGTCCACGTGCAGGACGAACGGCCCCTCGGGCGCGGCGGCGTCGGCCACGGACGCCCGCCGGATCCCCGCCGTGGCCAGGTAGGCGGCCTCGGCCGGGTCGAGGTCGCGGGCGTCGACGAGGAGGGCGCGCTCCTCCGGGAGCGGGCGCAGCCCGAGCCGGGCCGTGAGCAGCTCGGGGTGGTCGCCGACGATCTGCCGCAGCGGCATGCCGCCGAGGTAGCCGGACGTGGAGGTCTCGGGGGTGTGCACGTCCCCGTGGGCGTCGATCCACACGATCGAGGCGTCCACGCCCGCCCGCTGCACGCCCGCGAGGACGGCGTGGGACACCAGGCAGTCGCCCGACACGACCGTGGGCACCCCGCCCGCGCCGATCTGCGCCGCGACCTCGTCGGCGACCGGCTCGTACAGCGCCGCCAGGCGGGTCCAGATGTCACCCTCGGGAAAGTCGCGGGTGATCGTGACGACGTCCGCCGACGGGAGGGGGAAGCTCGCGTCGGGCAGCCGTTCGTCTTGGTGGTAGGGCACAAGAGTGATCGTCATGCCCCCATTGTGGGTGGTGCGGCCGAGTGCGGGCGTAGCACGGAACGCGAAAGCCCCGCACCGGCAGGACCGGGCGGGGCTTTCACAGGGCTAAGAGCCCGCCTGACAGGGGACTTCAGCCGTCACGCGAGCGCGCGACCTGACCGGCGGGGCAATGCCGGAGGCGAGCCCCGCCGGGAAGATCGCGAAGCGATTCGCGCTTGCACAAGAACGGTCACGGAGTGAGCGCCAGCGAGCGAAGTGGGCCGGGCTTGCAATCAACACAGCGCGCTCGCACAAGAACGGTCACGGAGCGAGCGCCAGCGAGCGAAGTGGGCCGGGATTGAATTAAGCTCGCTTCTTGCCGCCCGCGGTCGCCTTGAGGTAGTCGTGGTTCAGGCGGCCGATCACATCGAGGGGGATGCCCTTCGGGCACGCGACGGTGCACTCGCCGGTGTTGGTGCAGCCGCCGAAGCCCTCCTCGTCGTGGGTGTCGAGCATGGACACGACGCGGTCCCAGCGTTCGGGCTGGCCCTGCGGCATGAGGCCGAGGTGGGTGACCTTGGCGCCGAGGAACAGCGCGGCCGAGCCGTTCGGGCAGGCGGCGACGCAGGCGCCGCAGCCGATGCACTCGGCGGCCTCGAAGGCCCGGTCGGCGTCCGGCTTCGGGACGGGCGTGGAGTGCGCCTCGGGGGCGGTGCCGGTCGGCGCGGAGATGAAGCCGCCGGACTGGACGATCCGGTCGAACGCGGAGCGGTCGACGACCAGGTCCTTGACGACCGGGAACGCCTTGGCCCGCCACGGCTCGACGTCGATGACCTCGCCGTCCTTGAACTTGCGCATGTGGAGCTGGCACGTGGTGGTGGCGCGCTCCGGGCCGTGCGGCGTGCCGTTGATCACCAGCGAGCACATGCCGCAGATGCCCTCGCGGCAGTCGTGGTCGAAGGCGATCGGCTCGCCGCCGTCGGCGATCAGCTTCTCGTTGAGGACGTCCAGCATCTCCAGGAACGAGGCGTCGGGGGAGATGTCGTCGAGCTTGTACTCGACCATCGCGCCCTTGTCCTGGGGGCCGCTCTGGCGCCAGACGCGCAGTGTGAGCTTCATTACTTGTACGACCTCTGAGTGGGCTTGACGTAATCGAACTCGAGGTCCTCCTTGTGGAGGACGGGCTGCTCGCCCTCCCCGGACCATTCCCAGGCGGCGACGTAGGCGAAGTTGTCGTCGTCGCGCTTGGCCTCGCCGTCCTCGTCCTGGCTCTCGGCGCGGAAGTGGCCGCCGCAGGACTCCGCGCGGTGCAGCGCGTCGATGACCATCAGCTCGCCCAGCTCCAGGAAGTCGGCGACGCGGCCGGCCTTCTCCAGCTGCTGGTTGAGCTCCTCGCCCTTGCCGGTGACCTTGACCCGCTCCCAGAACTCGGCGCGCAGCGCGGGGATCAGCTCCAGCGCCTTGCGCAGGCCCTGCTCGGTGCGCTCCATGCCGCAGTACTCCCACATGATGTGGCCGAGCTCGCGGTGGAAGGAGTCGACGGAGCGGTCGCCGTCGATGGACAGGAGCTTGTCGATCTGGCCCTTGACGCGCTCCTCGGCGGCGACGACGGCGGTGGGGTCGACCGGGCCGAGGTCGTTGCGGGCGATGTAGTCGCCGATGGTGTTCGGCAGGACGAAGTAGCCGTCCGCCAGGCCCTGCATCAGCGCGGACGCGCCGAGCCGGTTGGCGCCGTGGTCGGAGAAGTTCGCCTCGCCGATGACGAACAGGCCCGGGATGGAGGACTGGAGGTCGTAGTCCACCCACAGGCCGCCCATGGTGTAGTGCACGGCGGGGTAGATGCGCATGGGCGTCTCGTACGGGTTCTCGCCCGTGATCCGCTCGTACATCTCGAAGAGGTTGCCGTACTTGGCCTCGACGGTCTTGCGGCCGAGGCGGGCGATCGCGTCGGCGAAGTCGAGGTAGACGCCGAGGCCGCCGGGGCCGACGCCGCGGCCCTCGTCGCAGACGTTCTTCGCGGCCCGGGAGGCGATGTCGCGGGGGACGAGGTTGCCGAAGGACGGGTAGATGCGCTCCAGGTAGTAGTCGCGCTCGTCCTCGGGGATGTCGACGGGGCGGCGCTCGTCGCCGGTCTTCGTCGGCACCCACACCCGGCCGTCGTTGCGCAGGGACTCCGACATCAGCGTCAGCTTGGACTGGTGGTCGCCGCTGACCGGGATGCAGGTCGGGTGGATCTGGGTGTAGCAGGGGTTGGCGAACAGGGCGCCGTGCCGGTGCGCCCGCCAGGACGCGGTGACGTTCGAGCCCATCGCGTTGGTGGACAGGAAGTACACGTTGCCGTAGCCGCCGGACGCCAGCACCACCGCGTCGGCGGTGTAGTGCTTGACGTCGCCGTTGATCAGGTCGCGGACGACGACGCCGCGGGCCCGGCCGTCCTCCATGATCAGGTCGAGCATCTCGTGCCGCGCGTACAGCTCGACGTTGCCGGCCTCGACCTGCCGCATGAGCGCCTGGTAGGCGCCGAGCAGCAGCTGCTGGCCCGTCTGACCGCGGGCGTAGAAGGTGCGCGAGACCTGGGTGCCGCCGAAGGAGCGGTTGTCGAGCAGGCCGCCGTACTCGCGGGCGAACGGGACGCCCTGCGCGACGCACTGGTCGATGATCTGGGTGGAGATCTCGGCGAGCCGGTGGACGTTGGACTCGCGGGAGCGGAAGTCGCCGCCCTTGACCGTGTCGTAGAACAGCCGGTGCACGCTGTCGCCGTCGTTGCGGTAGTTCTTGGCGGCGTTGATCCCGCCCTGCGCGGCGATCGAGTGGGCGCGGCGCGGGCTGTCCTGGAAGCAGAACTGCTGGACGTGGTAGCCGGCCTCGCCGAGGGTGGCGCCGGCCGAGCCGCCCGCGAGCCCGGTGCCGATGATGATGATCTTCTTCTTGCGCTTGTTCGCCGGGTTGACGAGCTTGGCCTCGAACTTGCGGGTCGTCCAGCGGTCCTCGATCGGCCCGGCGGGGGCCTTGGCGTCGGCGACGGGCTCGCCGGACTTGTAGAAGCTGTCGCTCATGTTCAGCTCACCCAACCGAAGGTGATGGAGAGGGGGACGGAGATGAAGCCGAGGGTCACCACGGCGGCGACGGCCCCGGCCAGGCCGCGCAGGGCGCGGTGGCTGCGGGGCGTGCGCAGGCCCAGCGTCTGGAAGGCGCTCCAGATGCCGTGGTTGAGGTGCAGGCCGACGAGGAGCAGCGCGACGACGTACCAGACGGTGATGTACCAGCGGGACGGGTCGAAGTCGGAGACCATCCGCTCGTACGGCGTGGCGTCGGAGTTCTTGGGGTTCACCACGAAGAAGGTGAGGTCCAGCAGGTGCCAGACGATGTACAGGGCGATGATGACGCCGCCGTAGCGCATGGTGTGGACGGCATAGCCCTGCGCGTGCGACTTCTTCTTCGACTGGTACTTCACCGGGCGCGCGTGGGAGGCGCGCTTGCCGAGCGACACCGCGGACCACATGTGCAGCACCACCGAGAGGCCGAGCACGACCTCGATCAGCGTCAGGACGGTGCGGTGCGGCACCGCGGGCTCACCGATCGTCCGCAGCCAGTGCGCGTAGTGGTTGAAGTCCTCCTCGCCCAGGAAGATCTTCAGGTTCCCGATCATGTGCGCGACCAGGTACAGCACGAGGACGCCGCCGGTCACGGCCATGACGGCCTTCTTGCCGACGGTCGATCGGTAGATCGCAGGTATCGCTATAGCCACACCGCGCACGGTACGACTGCCTGGGGAAAGAGTTCCAAGTCATGGGGGAACTCGTTCCGATAGCCGCAGGCTATGAGCAATGCAGCGGGGCCCCTTCGGGCCGTCGCCCCGTCCGTCCGAGGTGGCCGACCTCACAGACGGTCCGGGAACTCATCCGCCGGGTGACGCAGATGACATTGACGGGCGTCCGGTCAGGCGGCCGCGACCTGCCGGGACAGCAGCAGGACGGCGAGGTCGTCGGTCAGCGAGTCGCCGTTGAGCCGCTCGACCTCGGTGACCAGCTCGTCGATGAGCGAGCGGCCGGCCGCGCCCTTGGCGCGGGCGGCCCGCGCGAGCCGGACCAGGCCCTCGGTGCCCAGGCGCGCGGAGCCGTCGCCGACGCGTCCCTCGATCAGGCCGTCGGTGTAGAGCATGAGGCCCCACGACTCGCCGAGGTCGATCTCGGTGGTCGGCCACTCCGCACCGGGGACCAGCCCGAGCGCCGGGCCGTGCGCGTACTCGGGCAGCGCGGCGACGGACGGGCCGTCGCCGGGCCGGTCGCGGAACAGCAGCGGGGCCGGGTGCCCGGCCAGGTGCATCCGGGCGGTCCGCCGGGACGGCGCGATCGTGATCATGCACAGGGTGGTGAAGATCTCCTCGCTGCGCCGCTCGTGCCCGAGGACGCTGTCGAGGGTGCCGAGCAGCTGCTCGCCGGTGTGGCCGGCGAGGACCAGGGTGCGCCAGGCCATCCGGAGCTGGACGCCGAGGGCCGCCTCGTCCGGGCCGTGCCCGCACACGTCGCCGATCATCAGGTGCACCGCGCCGCCCTCGGTCTGCACGGTGTCGTAGAAGTCGCCGCCGAGCAGCGCCCGGCGGCGGCCGGGCCGGTACCGGGTGTGGTGGCGCAGCGAGGGGTCGTCGATGAGCGGAACGGGCAGCAGCCCGCGTTCGAGCCGGGCGTTCTCCCGGCCGAGGATGCGCGCCTCCACCAGCCGCCGCTCGGTCTCCTCGGCGCGCTTGCGCTCGATGGAGTAGCGGATGGCGCGGGCCAGCAGCGGCCCGTCGACCTCCTGCTTGACGAGGTAGTCCTCGGCGCCGGCGGCGACGGCGCGGACGCCGAGGTGCGCGTCGTCCAGGCCGGTCAGCACGACGACGGCGGCGGCGCCGGACATCGACAGCACGTGCCGCAGCCCTTCCAGCCGGTCGATGCCGGGGGTGGACAGGTCCACGAGGATGCACTGGGTGCGGCGGGTCAGCCGGCGGCGTGCGGTCGTGAGGTCGGCGGCGACGGTGATGCGGATGTCCAGGCCGTTGTCGGCCAGCATCTTCTCGACCATGAGGATGTCGGTGGGGTCGTCGTCGATGAGGAGCAGGTCGACCCTGTCCTCTGCCCCTGGCGCGAGGGTATGCGTCTGGTGACTGATGGTGCTCACTGGGCTTCCGGAAGTCGGGGCTGGCGACGGCACAGGCAACGGCCGGACCGTTCCGGTTTATTCCTGCGGACGCGCAGGACGGGGCGGACCGGGCCGCGCCGGGGCAGCGGCATCGGCCTAGCCGCCAGGGTCCCGGCTCAAGGAGCGGTGAGGCTTCGCTCCGTACGGTCCGACCTTAGCGCCTCCGCTCGCCCCGACGCACCCCCCTGGTCATGCTCCGGGTGGCGTTCCGGACAGACCGGAAGGGGGTCGACCGGCGCCCTGACCAACCCCAGCAAGGACGGAAAAATCGTTCGATCTCCGGACTCCCTGCCGCCTATCGTCGTCCGGTGAAATCGTTGCCGGTCAAAGATCCGGGCAGCCCGGACGGCCGGTCGCCCGCCCGGTACCTGCTGTGGCTGCTGCGCGTCCAGTGGCGCAGCGCGAGCGCGGGCGCCGCCGTCGGCGTGGCCTGGATGCTCTGCCAGGCCCTCACGCCCGCCGTGGTCGGCCGGGCCGTCGACGCGGGCGTCGCGGCGAAGGACGAGGCGGCCCTGCTCACCTGGTCGGCCGTCCTGCTCGGCCTCGGCGTGGCGCAGGCCGCCGCGGGCGTCCTGCGGCACCGGCTCGCGGTGTTCAACTGGCTGGCGGCGGCGTACCGGACGATCCAGGTCGTCACCCGGCAGGCGACCCGGCTCGGCGGGACGCTGCCGAAGCGGCTGAGCGCGGGCGAGGTGGTGAGCGTCGGCATCTCCGACGTCGCGCATCTCGGCGACGTGCTCGACATCGTGGTGCGCGGCACCGGCGCCGTCGTCGCGATCGTGGTGGTGGCCGCGATCCTGCTGGCGACCTCGCCGCCGCTCGGCCTCATCGTCCTGGTGGGCGTCCCGCTGATCCTGGCGGCCGCGGCGCCGCTGCTGCGTCCCTACCGCGAGCGCGAGCAGGCCCACCGCGAGCTGGTCGGCGAGCTGAACACCCACGCCACCGACCTCGTGGCGGGCCTGCGGGTGCTGCGCGGGATCGGCGGCGAGCGGCTGTTCGCGGCCCGCTACCGGGCCGACTCGCAGCGGGTCCGCGCCGCCGGGGTCGCGGTGGCCCGCGCGGAGTCGCGGCTGAGCGGCGCCGAGGTGCTGCTGCCGGGTCTGCTGATCGCCCTGGTGACCTGGGCCGGCGCCCGGTTCGCCGCGGACGGGCGGATCAGCGTCGGCGAGCTGGTCGCCTTCTACGGCTACGCGGTGTTCCTGATCACGCCGCTGAAGACGCTCGGCGAGGCCGCCGGCAAGATCACCAAGGGCCTGGTGGCGGCGGGCCGGGTGGTCCGGATGCTGAAGATCGAGCCGGAGATGCCGGCCACCGGGACGGCCCGTCCGGCGCCGGGCGGGGACCTGGTCGACGTGGAGTCCGGGCTGGTGGTCCGGCCGGGCCGGGTCACCGCCGTCGCGGCGGCCGACCCGCGCGACGCGCAGGCGATCGCCGACCGGCTCGGCCGGTACGCGCCCGGCGAGGTGGGCTTCGGCGGCGTCCCGCTGCGGACCGTCGCGGACGTGCGGGAACGGATCCTCGTGGCGGTGAACGAGATCGGAAGAGCGTCGTGTAGGGGAAAGAGTGTAGATCTCGGTGGTCGCCGTATCATTAAAAAAAAAAACA
>NZ_CAACVB010000115.1 GCF_900659635.1 Actinomadura roseirufa
CGGCTGCCGGCCGCCGCGCACGCGCCCGCGCCGCCGCCGGTGCCCGCCTCCCCCGCGCCGTTCAGGGCCTGGGCGGGCGCCTTCACCGAGGGCTACCTCGCGGCGATGGAGTGGCGGCTGCTGGAGGGCTCCATGGCCGACCCGGGGCCCGGCCGCACGTGGGCGCGGGCGAAGGTCCCGCTCGTCGCCGGGGAGGCCGACACGCCGCTGGTGCGCGCGCTCGTCCTGGCCGACAGCGCGTCCGGCATCGGCAGCCAGATCGACCCGTCCGCGTGGCTGATCATCAACACGGATCTGACGGTCGCGCTGCACCGCGACCCCGCCGGGGAGTGGCTCTGCATGGGCGCCGCCCTGCACGCCTCGCCGCACGGAAGCGCGCTGTGCGAGGCGACGCTCGCGGACGCCTCGGGAGAGTTCGGCCGCGTGCTGCAGACACTCCTCGTGGACGAGCCGCCCCCCGCCTGACCTGGGACGCCTCTCCGCTCCCATGGCGCGGCGTCGTTGATCGTTCACTCTCCGTAGTGATAGGTAACGGAGGGAAATGACGAACGATCGTCAGGAGTTCACAGGATGTCGAACCGGGTTCTCACCCTGCTGACCACGACCGTCGCCGCCGCGCTGGCCCTCACGGCCTTCAGCGGCGAAGCGCTCGGCGCCACCGAGGCGCCGGCGCCTCCCGCGTCCGGGGCGCCCGCGCCCCCCGCGGGCGAGGCGCCCGATCCGGGAGCGGCCGCGCCGCGCCCGGGGCAGGGCCAGGCCGAGGCGCCGCAGGCCGCGCAGGAGCCGGCGGCCGCTCAGCAGCCGCAGTCACCGAACAGCGACCCGCAGACGCCCGACGCCCACGCGCAGGCGCCGAACAGCGACCCGCAGGCGGCGAACGGCGACCCGCAGGCCGCCAACGCGAACCAGCAGGCGCCCAACACCGATCCGCAGAACAACAACGACCCGCGGGCCGCCGGCCCGCAGACGCCGAACGGCGATCCGCAGGCGACGAACACCGGCACGCAGGCGCCCAGCGGCGACCCGCAGGCCACCGGCACCAGCCCGCAGGCGCCCGGCACCGACGGCAAGACCGACGCGAAGCCCGAGTCGAAGCCCGACACGAAGCCCGACACGAACGCCGACTCGAAGGCCGGCTCGAAGGCACCGGACGCCGCTCCGAAGACGGCCGAGGAGCCGAAGGCTCAGCAGGCCGCCGCGCCCGGCGCCGCGTCGGAGGCCAAGAACGGCACCGACCTCGCGGCGTGCCGGAGCGCGAGCTGTGAGGTGGAGGTGAAGGACGGCGACAAGATCCCGGTGGAGGGGAAGAACGGCCTGGAGCCGATCGAGGTCACCTACGACGGCTCCCGCGCGACCTTCACCCTGCGGGACAAGCAGTCGATCATGCAGACCTCTCTCGACCCTCGTTCGGGCAAGGCCAAGGCGACCTACGGCGGACTCACGCTGCGGCCGCGCGTCGACAAGAACGGCAAGCTCATCGTCGCGATCTCGCGTTCCTGACCGTTCGGGAGCGCCGGCGAAGGCCCCCGTCCGGGCGACCGGGCGGGGGCCTTCGCGCGCGCCCGCGCCGGCGCGCGCGTCAGGCGACCCCGTCCGGAGACTCCGGCCGGACGGGCTCGTGCCAGGTGAACGCCCGTTCCCGCAGGTCCTCCTCCGCGGTCAGCTCGACCCGCCGCATCGCCAGGCGCAGGATGGGCGGCGCCATCAGCGAGGTGACGATCGCGACGAGGACGATGATGGTGTAGGTCTCGGTGCTCAGCACGCCGAGCCGCAGGCCCGCCATGGCCACGACGACCTCGACCACCCCCCGGGCGTTCATCCCGGCGCCGAGGGCCAGCGCCTCCCAGCGGTCCAGGCGGCTGAGCCGGGCGCCGGCGAAGGCGCCGGTGAACTTGCCCGCGATGGCCACCACCAGCACCACGACCGCGGCGAGCAGCACCGAGGGCCGGCCGAGGGCGGTGAGGTCCATCCGGAGCCCGGCGGTGGCGAAGAACACCGGGGCCATGAAGCCGAGGACGATGGTGCGCAGCGGGGCCAGGTGGGACGCCTCGACGGCGCCGGTGGACCCGATGACGATGCCGCAGACGAAGCCGCCGAAGATGGACTCCAGCCCGAGCCGGTGGGAGGCCGCCGCGGCCAGCAGCATCATCGCGATCATCACGCCGATCGTGAGGGCCGGCTCGCCCCGCGCGACGACGCGGCGCAGCAGCGCGCCGATCGGCGCCCGCAGCAGCACCGCCGCGACCAGCACCAGCAGCAGGTAGCCGATGGACGTGGCGACCTTCCCGGTGCTGACGCCGACCGTCGCCATCGCCGAGACGATCGACAGCATCAGCCAGCCGACCGCGTCGTCGATCATCCCGGCGGTCAGCGTGAGCTGCCCGATGTTGCGGTGCAGCAGGTTCATGTCCATCAGGGTCTTGGCGATCACCGGGATCGCGCTGACGCACATCGCGACGGCGAGGAAGGAGACGCAGACGCCGCGCTCGGCCCCCGCGGCGAACAGCGACCCGGGCAGCGTCAGGCCGCAGGCGACCCCGAGGACGAGCGGCACCAGCAGCCCGAAAAGGCTGATCTTCGCGGCGGCGAGCCCTCTGCGGCGGACCAGCGTGAGGTCAAGCTGGATCCCGGTGAGGCCGACGAGCAGCAGCACGCCTATCTGCCCGAAGGCGTCCATGAGGTGGTACTGGACGGGCTGTTTCGGCAGCAGCCAGCCGGTCAGGTCCGGCGCGAGATGGTCGAGCAGGGACGGCCCCAGGACGACGCCCGCGCACAGCTCCCCGACGACGGCGGGCATGCCCAGGCGCATGCCCAGGCGTCCCATCGCCAGTGCCAGGATGAGCAGGACCGCCACCTGGAGCAGGAACACGAGCAGCTGATGCGAGCTCAGCGGCGCGACGGGAGCAGCGGCAAGACCCACGGCAGCCTCCAGGACGAAGTTCCCGGCAAAGGTGACCGGGAACGCTGGAGAAGGGCTTGAGTCTCGCTAAGGTCCCTGGACGGCCGCGGTGCTACCGGCCGGTACGGGCCCCTGGCCGATGCGGACGCCGCCTCGAATGGGGCAGAGTGCACGTGAGGGTTCACTGGAGGCCGCGGCGGCGCAGTGAACCGAAAGGAGCCCGCCTTGACCCAACGCCTCACGATCATCGGTACCGGTTACCTCGGCGCCACGCACGCGGCGTGCATGGCGGACCTGGGGTTCGAGGTGCTCGGCCTGGACGTCGACGAGGAACGGATCGCCCGCCTGTCGGCCGGCGACCTGCCCTTCTACGAGCCGGGCCTGGAACCGATGCTGCGCCGGGGGCTGGCGAGCGGGCGGCTGCGGTTCACCACGTCCTACGGCGAGGCCGCCGGGTTCGGCGACGTCCACTTCCTGTGCGTCGGGACGCCGCAGAAGGCCGGGGAGTACGCCGCGGACCTGACCTACGTCGACGCCGCGGTCGCCGCCCTGGCGCCGCTGCTGCACCGGCCGTGCCTGGTCGTCGGCAAGTCGACCGTGCCGGTCGGGACGGCGGCCCGGCTCGCGGCGGCGCTCGCCGGGGCGGCCCCGGCGGGGGGCGACGCGGTCCTCGTCTGGAACCCCGAGTTCCTGCGCGAGGGGTTCGCCGTCCAGGACACCCTGCACCCCGACCGGATCGTGGCGGGGCTCCCCGCCGAGCAGGGCGCCGCCGACCACGCCGAGAAGCTGCTGCGCGAGCTCTACGCGGGGATGATCGGCGCGGGCGTCCCCTTCCTCACCACCGACCTGCCGACCGCCGAGCTGGTGAAGGTGTCGGCGAACGCGTTCCTGGCCACCAAGATCTCCTTCATCAACGCGATGGCGGAGGTGTGCGAGGCCGCGCACGCCGACGTGACCAAGCTCTCCGAGGCGCTGGCGTACGACGACCGGATCGGCGGCCGGTTCCTCGGCCCCGGGCTCGGCTTCGGCGGCGGCTGCCTGCCCAAGGACATCCGGGCGTTCATGGCGCGCGCGGGCGAGCTCGGCGCCGACCAGGCGCTGACGTTCCTGCGCGAGGTCGACCAGATCAACATGCGCCGCCGCGTCCGGATGGTGGACCTCGCCCGGCAGCTGCTCGGCGGATCGTTCGCCGGCCGGACGGTCGGCGTGCTGGGCGCGGCGTTCAAGCCGAACTCCGACGACGTCCGCGACTCCCCGGCGCTGGACGTGGCCGCGTCCATCCGGGCCCAGGGCGGGCGGGTGACGGTCTACGACCCGAAGGCCATGGGCAACGCCCGCCGCGCCCAGCCGGAGCTGGACTTCGGGGAGTCGGCGCTGGACGCCGCCGCCGGGGCGCACGTCGTGCTGCTGCTCACCGAGTGGGCCGAGTTCCGCGACATGGACCCCGCCGCGCTGGCCGGCGCGGTCGCCGAACGCAACATCGTCGACGGCCGCAACGCCCTGGACCCCGAGCGGTGGCGGGCCGCCGGGTGGAACTACCGGGCCCTCGGCCGCCCCTGACCCGCCGGGCGGGAACGAACCGGACGCCGATGATGTTGTGGTGGGCATGACCGATGCCTACGCCGACCCGGACGTGATCCGGCGGCTGCTGAACGAGTCCCGGACGTGGGCGTTCGTGGGACTGGGCGACAATCCCGGCCGGGAGGTCCACGCCCAGGCCCGGCTGATGCAGCAGCGCGGGAAGCGGATCATTCCCGTGCACCCGGCCGGGGCGGAGGTCCTCGGCGAGCCGGGCTACCGGTCGCTGGCCGAGCTGCCCGACCCGTCCGCCGTGGACGTGGTGGGCGTGTACCGCCGGTCCGAGCACGCGGGCGCCGCCGTGGACGAGGCGATCGCCGCCGGCGCGCGGGCGGTGTGGCTGCCCCTCCAGGTGATCGACGAGGCGGCCGCGCGGCGCGCCCGCGACGCCGGGCTCGACGTGGTCATGAACCGGTGCCCCGCGGTGGAGTGGGCCCTGCGCCGGCACTGAGGCTGGCACTGGGCCGGCGGCCGGAGGGCGCCGGGCGGCTCAGCGGGCCTGTCGCAACCGTTGTCCCTTGGCCCTGGCCTGGTCGTACAGATCCTGCTGGAAGTCGCGCATCCGCTCCTGGAGGGCCGGGTCCGACGCGGCGAGGATCCGGACCGCGAGCAGGCCCGCGTTGCGCGCGGCGCCGACGGCGACCGTGGCGACCGGAACGCCCGCGGGCATCTGCACGATCGACAGCAGCGAGTCCATGCCGTCCAGGTACTTCAGCGGGACGGGCACGCCGATCACCGGCAGCGGCGTCACCGCGGCGAGCATGCCCGGCAGGTGCGCGGCGCCGCCGGCCCCCGCGATGATCACGCGCAGCCCGCGGCCCGCGGCGGTCTCGCCGTAGTCGATCATGTCGTGCGGCATCCGGTGGGCAGAGACGACGTCGGCCTCATGGGGCACGCCGAACTCCTCCAGCGCCTCGGCGGCGGCCTTCATGACCGGCCAGTCCGAGTCGCTGCCCATCACCACGCCGACGAGCGGCGCCTCCGGTCCCCCGGTCATCGCTCCTCCTTCATGGCCGGCCCCCACCGCAGGTAGTCGGCGGCGTGCCGGGCGCGCTCGCGCAGCTCGGCGAGGTCGCCGCCGAGCGCGGTCACGTGCCCGATCTTGCGGCCGGGCCGCACCTCCTTGCCGTAGAAGTGGACCTTCACGGCCGGATCGTGCGCCATCACGTGGATATAGCGGGAGTAGACGTCCGGGTCGTCGCCGCCCAGGACGTTCGCCATGACCGTATAGGGCGCGGTGGGCTCGGTGGAGCCGAGCGGCAGGTCCAGGACGGCGCGCAGGTGCTGCTCGAACTGGGACGTGCGGGCGCCTTCGATCGTCCAGTGGCCGGAGTTGTGCGGGCGCATGGCCAGCTCGTTCACCACCAGCCCGTGCCCGCCGGACGGGCCGTCCGGCGCGGTCTCGAACAGCTCGACGGCCAGCAGCCCCACGACGCCGAGCTCGTCCGCGACGCGCAGGGCGAGGCTCTGCGCCTCGGCGGCGAGGTCCCGGGACAGGCCGGGAGCGGGCGAGAGGACCTCCACGCAGATGCCGTCCTCCTGGACGGTCTCCACGATCGGGTACGCGGCGCCCTGCCCGTAGGGGGAGCGCGCGACGAGCGCGGCCAGCTCGCGCCGGAACGGGACGTGCGCCTCGGCCATCAGGTCGACGCCCTCCGCCGACAGCCGCCGGACGGTCTCGGCGTCCTCGTCGCCGAGGCCGCGGACGATCCAGACGCCCTTGCCGTCGTAGCCGCCGCGGGTGGCCTTGAGGACCACCGGCCAGCCGTGTTCTCCGGCGAACTCCTCCAGGAAGGCCAGCGGCTCCTCGGCGGGCACGTGCGCGTAGGCGGGGCAGGGCACGCCCATTTCGGAGAGACGCTCGCGCATGACGAGCTTGTCCTGTGCGTGGGCCAGAGCCGCGGATCCGGGACGGCACGCCACGCCCGCGTCCTCCAGCTCCCGGATATGGGCGCCGGGTACGTGCTCGTGGTCGAACGTCACCACGTCGCATCCCTTGGCGAACGCGGCCAGGTCGTCCAGGGACCGGTCGTCCCCGACCCGGGCGTCCGAGACGACCGTGGCCGCCGAATCGGCGGCGGCGCCAGCGAGCACGCGCAGCCGGACGCCGAGCGCGATCGCCGCCTGCTGCGTCATCCGGGCCAGTTGGCCGCCGCCCGCCATCCCGACGGCCGGCATCTGAGCTGGATCTGTCACGCTCAGAGGCTATCGGCCGATTCGCGCCGAACGAATCGGCCGCCCCCCGCGTCCTATCGGGAGGACACCGGATCGGGGCGGCCCGATCGGTGTGTGGACGGCGCGCACGGGGGGAGGGAGGCGTGGAGGGAACGGCACGGACGGCGTGAAACGTTCATGTTCCGACCTCCCCGGGTCACGTGCGTCTATCCTCGTTCGTGCCTTTGCAGTGGCCGCCGCGCCATCACCGGCGGTACCGCGGCCGTAGCCGAAGTCCGGAAGGACGGTTCCTCTTCGTGAGCCTCGTCGCCTCTATCCAACGGCGGTTCGCGCACCTCGTGCGCGAGCTCGCGAAGTTCGGCAGCGTCGGCGCGATCGCTTTCGTGATCACCTTCGCACTCGCGAACGCCCTGCACACGGGGCTCGGCGTGGGCCCGCTGACGTCCAACGGGGTCGCCACGGTGGTCGCCACGACGTTCTCCTACGCGGCCAACCGGTACTGGACGTTCCGGCACCGCGACCGCACCGGCCTCGGCCGCGAGTACGTGCTGTTCTTCGCGCTGAACGGCGTCGGCCTGGCGATCACGCAGCTGTTCGTGGGCTTCACCAGCTACGTGCTGGAACTGTCCGGCCCGATCCCCTTCAACGCCTCGCTGGTGGTCGGCACCGGGGTCGCCACCCTGTTCCGCTACTGGGCGTACAAGAAGTGGGTGTTCCTGCCGCCGACCGCCCCGCAGGTCGACCCGGCGTCCGGCCTGCCGGAGGCCCCGTCCGGCCCGCCCGCCGAGGCCGTTCCCGGCCGCCCGGGCGGAGCGGTGGACGGCGCGGGGGGCGACGCGGCGCACGGGGCGCCCGACCACCTGCCCGGCGCGCACCGGGCGAACGGCCGGCACGCCGGCCGGCCGGGCACGGCCCCGAGGCTCGGGCACCCGCTCGACGCGGACGCCCCGTTCACCCAGACGCACTGATCACCCGGCCCCCGGACCGGCACGGACCGGCACCGAACTCGCCCGGCCCCGCCGCGCCCGTGAGCCCTCCGGAAAGGGCGGGGCGTCAGGCGGGGCCGATGACGACCCGCTCGGACGCCAGCCGCGCCTCGGCGGCCTGGCGGAGGAACACGCCGAACACGGCGGGGCGGGCCTGGATCAGCTCCAGCCGCCCCCCGTCCACCACGGCGAGCGAGCGGGCCAGGTAGAGCCCGAGCCCGGTGCCCTTCCCGCCGCTCACGCTGCGCTCGAAGATGCGCGGCTCCAGCTCCGGCGGGATCCCGGCGCCCTCGTCGCCGACCTCGACCACCACCGAGCTCGCCCCCGGCTTGGTGTTGATCGTGACGGTGCCCGCGCCGTGCATCAGCGAGTTGTCCAGCAGGGTGGCGACGATCTGGGAGAGCCCCTCGGGGTTGGTCATGCCGACCAGGCCCGGCTCGCCGGTGATCCGCACGTCCCGGCCGTCCCGCCGGAAGATCGGCCGCCACTCCTCGACCTGCTGGGCGATGATGTCGTCCACCGGCGAGGCGACCGCGCCGCCGGTGCGGTCGTGCCGGGCGCGGGCCAGCAGCTGCTCCACGACCGCGACGAGGCGCTCGGTCTGGGCGACCGCCGCGGCGCCCTCCTCCCGGACGACGTCGGGATAGTCGGCCGCCTCGATCATCTCCTCCAGCCGCATCGACAGCGCGGTCAGCGGGGTGCGGAGCTGGTGGCTGGCGTCGGAGGCGAACTCGCGGCTCGCGGCGAGCAGGTCGGCGATCCGGACGGCGCTGCGGTCCAGCACCTCGGCGACCCGGTCGACCTCGGCGATGCCGTAGCGGCGGCGGCGCGGCCGGGCGTTGCCGGTGCCGAGCCGGTCGGCGGTCTCGGCGAGGTCGATGAGCGGGAGGGTCAGCTTGCGGGCCTGGACCATCGCCAGGCCGACGGTGACGGCGACGCCGAGCAGCGCCAGGCTGCCGATGAGCAGCAGCGGCCGCAGCGCCTCGGCACGCACCTCGGCGGCCGGGCGGGCGATCCGCACCCGGACCCCGTCGCCCGCGCCGGTGGCGGTGAGCAGCCGCTCACCGCGGCCGGGCGAGCGGCCCGCGGTGACCGTCCGGCCGTCCGGCAGCGTCACCGTGATGTGCCGGCCGGGGTACTCCTGGGCGATCTTCTCGCCGGTCAGCGGCCGATGCGACTCGATGCTGTAGCCGACGCCGCCGACGATGGCGGCCGCCTCCCGGTCCAGCGACTGCCCGGCCTCCTCGTAGATGAGCTTGTGGGTGGCGAAGGCGAGGGGAATGCCGAGCAGCAGGATCGCGACGACCGCCACCGCGAGCGTCGACAGGAGGAGTCGGCGCCTCATCAGGGGCTCCTTCGAAGATGTGGCCACGCCCGTGCGGAACCGCCCCGGCGGCCTCGCGAGGCGCGGGGAAGGACCGCACGGCCGTGGTGGCCGGCGACTAGTCGCCGCGCTCGAACCGGAAGCCGACGCCCCGCACCGTCGTGATGTAGCGGGGGCTGCCGGCGTCGTCGCCGAGCTTGCGGCGCAGCCAGGAAATGTGCATGTCGAGCGTCTTGGTGGAGCCCCACCAGTTCGTGTCCCACACCTCGCGCATGATCTGCTCGCGGGTGACGACCTTGCCCGCGTCGCGGACGAGCACGCGCAGCAGGTCGAACTCCTTGGTGGTGAGCTGGAGCTCCTGGTCGCCCATCCAGGCGCGGCGCGACTCGGCGTCGATCCGCACCCCCTGGACGATCGGGGTCTCGGTGCTGCCCCGGCGCAGCAGCGCGCGCACCCGGGCGAGCAGTTCGGCGAGCCGGAACGGCTTGGTCACATAGTCGTCGGCACCCGCGTCGAGCCCGACGACGGTGTCGACCTCGTCGGCCCGGGCGGTGAGGATCAGTATGGGGACTCCATGCCCCTCGGCACGCACCCGGCGGGCCACTTCGAGGCCGTCGAGTTCGGGCAGGCCCAGATCGAGGACGATGAGGTCCACACCGCCGCCGAGCGCCCGCTCCAGCGCCTGCGGTCCGTCCGGGCTGACTTCGACGGTGTACCCCTCACGGCGGAGCGCGCGGGCGAGAGGCTCGGAGATGGACGTGTCGTCCTCGGCGAGCAGTACTGAGGTCATGGACCGATCGTATGACCATTCTTGAACATTGCCCGGTCGCCGCCACGCTCTTGACCTGCGGTTTGCCACTCGTAGTACATCCTCGAACACCCCGATTCCCGGATAGAGCGGGAGGTGATCGGCATCTCGCCCGGTCGCGCGTCCCCGGGCTCAGCCGAGGACCGCGGCCGACGCCGGCGGGAGCACCAGGATCGCGGTTCCGGAATCGCCGTCGGCGTCCGGTTCGAGGTGGACCGCCTGGTCCGAGGCCAGCAGCAGCCGCGGTTCCGGCTCCCGGCCGGTGGGTCCCCCGGCCGGAATTCGGACGGGATCGCCGCCGAGGTTCGCGGCCACGCCGAGGCCGCCGCGCCACATCATCAGCCAGCCTCGCTCACCGGTCAGGACACTGGTCGCGGACAGGCGCGGGTCGTTCGCCTCCGGACGGGAGCGGCGGAGCCCGATGAGGGAGCGGTGCCAGTCCAGCAGCTCGCGGTGGGGCGCCTTGGCGGGTTCGACCCAGTCGAGCACGGAGGCGCGGAAAGTGTCCTCGGCCTGAGGGTCGGGGACATCTCCCTTCCAGCCGTGCCTGGCGAACTCACGGCGGCGGCCTTCACTCACCGCTCGCGCCAGGCCGGGGTCAACGTGGTCGGTGAAGTAGCACCACGGCGTTGTCGCTCCCCATTCCTCTCCCATGAAGAGCATGGGGGTGAACGGTGCGAGAAGGAGGAGTGCCGCTCCCACTTTGAGCTGGGCAGGGGTGAGCGTGGCCGCGATCCGGTCGCCGGAGGCGCGGTTCCCGATCTGGTCGTGGTTCTGCAAGAACCCCACGAAGCGATGTGCGGGAGTGACCTGCACGTCCACTGGGCGGCCGTGATGTCGTCCCCGGTAGGACGACATGGTCCCGTCGTGGACGAACACGCGTGTCAGAGCCTTCTCCAGCGTCTCCAGGGAACCGAAGTCGCAGTAATAGCCCTGCCGCTCTCCTGTGAGAGCCGCATGCAGGGCGTGGTGGAAATCGTCGCTCCATTGCGCGTCGAGGCCGTATCCGCCCGCGTCCCGTGAGGTGACCATGCGGGGGTCGTTCAGGTCGGACTCGGCGATGAGGAACAGTTCCCGTCCCAGGTGAGCGGAAAGGCTCGCCACCGCGCCTTCCAGTTCTTCCAGGACGTGGACGGCGCGCTGGTCGGCGATGGCGTGGACGGCATCGAGCCGGAGCCCGTCCACGTGGTAGTCCCGTAGCCACATGAGCGCGTTCTGGACGACGAAGGCGCGGACCTCGTCCGAGCCCTCCTGGTCGAAGTTCACGGCGTCGCCCCAGGGGGTGGTGTGGGCGTCGGTGAAGTACGGGCCGTACTCGCCCAGGCGGTTCCCGTCGGGCCCCAGGTGGTTGTAGACGACGTCCAGGATGACGGCCAGCCCGTGGGCGTGGGCGTCGTCCACGAGGCGTTTCAGCCCGTCCGGGCCGCCGTAGGGCTCGTGGGGCGCCCACAGGTGGACCCCGTCGTACCCCCAGCCGTGGTGGCCGGGGAAGGAGGCGACGGGCATGATCTCGACGGCGTCGATCCCGAGCGAGGTCAGGTGGGGAAGACGGCGGGCGGCGGCGTCGAAGGTCCCTTCCGGGGTGAACGTCCCGACATGCAGTTCGTACAGGACGCTGCCGGGGAAGGGACGCCCGTGCCACTGCTGGTCCGTCCAGGTGAACTCGCCGTGGTCGTAGACGCGGCTCCGGCCGTGGACGCCGTCCGGCTGCCACGGGGATCTAGGGTCGGGCAGCGGCTCGCCTCCGTCCAGGACGAAGCCATAGTCCGTACCGTGGGCGGCCGCCTGTACCTCGGCGCCCCACCATCCGGGGCGCCCGTCCAGGTGGGCGAGCGGGTGCCTGGCGACGCCGGTGCCGTGGCCGGTCTCGACGTCCACCCGCCCGGCGGCGGGCGCCCATACCTCGAACCATGCGCTCAACGGGGGCCTCTCTCAGGGACGGACGGACGGGACGAGCAGCGCGACCGGCAGGCGCTCGAAGACGGCGCCCGCGTCGAGCACGGAGCCCTCGTGCTCGGCTCCGGACAGGACGTCCCGCCAGCCCTGGCCGCCGAGCTCCACCTGCGTCCCGGCCCAGCCGCCCCGGCGCTCCAGCCCCATGGGCAGGCGCGTGGCGAGCGTGACGGCCGCGCCGCGCAGGAACGCCACCACGTGCTCCGCGCCGGGCCCCAGCGCGCCGACCGGCTCATGCCGCCCGGCCGGGCCGTACCACTCGGGGCGCGACCTGCGCAGGCGCAGCGCACGCGAGGTGACCAGCAGCTTCTCGTCGTCCACGTCCCGGGGCGGGGCGCCGTCGTCCAGCCGCAGCAGGCGCTCGCGGCGCCGCCCGTAGCCGACGGGGCGCCGGTTGTCGGGGTCGACCAGCGCCCGGCCGGTCAGCTCGCAGCCCTGGTACACGTCCGGAACGCCGGGCATGGTGAGCTGGAGGAGCTTCTGCCCGAGGGAGTTCACCCGCGCGTAGGGCTCCAGCCGCGCCACGAAGGCCGCGAGGTCGGCGATCAGGCCCGCATCGCCGAGGACGCGCCGCGCGTGGGCGAGGACGGACTCCTCGTAGGCGGCGTCCACTTCCACCCAGTCCGTGCGTGTCTTCGCCTCCCGCATCGCCTTGACGAGGAACTCGGTCAACCGCTCCTCGGTGAGCGGCCAAGCGCCGACGAGCGTCTGCCAGAACAGGTAGTCGAGATCGGGTTCCAGGGGTGATTCGTCAGGCCCCCACCATCCACGCCACCGTTCCACCGCTTCCGCCCACTCGCGTGGAAGCTCCGTCAGAACCGCCAAGCGGGCGCGGACGTCCTCCTGGCGTTTCGTGTCGTGCGTGGACAGCGTCGTCATCGTCAACGGGCGGCCCCGGGCCAGCCGCATGCAGTGGGAATGGAAGTCCACGGGGCTCACCGCGAACCGGCCCGGGTCGCCGCCCACCTCGTTCAGGGCGGCCATCCGGTTCCAGCGGTAGAACGCGGTGTCCTCCACGCCCTTGGCCGCCAGCGGCGCCGTGGTCTGCTGGAACCGGATGATGAACTCCGGGTCCTGGCTCATGCCGCGGCCCAGGGCCAGCCGCACGACGGCGTCCAGGTCGGCGTGCAGATCCTCCGGCAGACTCGCCCGAGCGCGGCCGGCGGCCTCCTCCAGCACCTCGGCCGCCTCCCGCGGCGCGTCCTCCCCCGGCACCACGTAGGCCCGGTAGACCGGCATCGCCACGAGCAGCTCCACCAGCGCCCGCTCCAGCCCGGGACGCTCGCCCGCGGTGCGGCGCAGCACCCGCGCCAGCCGGTCGACCTCGGGCTTCAGGCCGTGCCCGGCCACGTGCCGGCGGGCCTCGCGCACGACCTCGCCGAAGGACCGGGGGCCGCCCGTCAGCGCCGTGTAGAGGGCGGTCAGGGGCTCTTCGCCCGCCGGGTCGAGGAACAGGCCGCCGACCGCGCCGAGCGAGTCGTAGCCGGTGGTGCCCGCGCACGGCCAGTCCGCCGGCGGCCGCTCGGTCCCCTCGGTGATCTTCTCCACCAGCACCCAGCGGCCCGGCGCCGCCGCCTCCAGCCACCGCAGGTACCCGCGCGGGTCGGCCAGGCCGTCCGGGTGGTCGATCCGCAGCCCGTCCACCAGGCCCTCCTCGACCAGGCCCAGCAGCAGCCCGTGCGTGCGGTCGAACACCTCACGCTCCTCCTGGCGCAGCCCGATCAGCCCGGAGATGTCGAAGAAGCGCCGGTAGTTGGGCTCGCCCTCGCCGGGCGGGACGAGCCGTCCGCCGCCCGCCTCCCAGTCGACGTCGAACCACCGCGCGTACGGCGAGGACGGGCCGTCCGCCAGCACGGCGGCGAACGGCGCGTTCAGCTCGCGCGGCTCCGGGATCGCCATGTGGTTGGGCACGACGTCGGCCAGCAGCCGCAGGCCGTGCGCGCGGAACCGGGCCGCCATCGCGCCGAACGCCTCCGCCCCGCCCAGCTCGTCCGAGAGACGGCCGTGGTCGACCACGTCGTAGCCGTGGGCGGAACCCGGGGCCGCCTGCAGGATCGGCGACAGGTACACGTGGGACACGCCGAGCGCCGCCAGGTACGGGGCGAGCTCGGCGGCCTCCGCGAACCCGAAGCGGTCCTCCGGCGTGGCGCGGAGCTGGAGCCGGTAGGTGCCGGAGGGGGGCGCCGCGAAGGCGGGGTCGGGCATCGGCTCGTCGGCGCGCCGCTCCTCGGCCGCCGGCTCGCCGGGAAGCGCGCCGGCCGGGCCGCCGGGCGGCGGCTCCGCGGTGGCGGGCTCGGCCGCCTCCGGTCCGGCGGCGTGCGGGGAGGCGTCGGGGACGGCGGGCGCCGGAACCGGGGGAACGACGGGCACGTCGGGGACATCTGGCATGGGGGTGGTGGCATCCGGGACGGTGGGGGGCTGGGCGGGGGCGGGGGGTTGGACGGGGTCAGACACGGCGCAGCACCTGGATGGAGCGGGCACCGACCGGGACGGTCTCGCGGGCCTTGACCACGGGGGACTCCTCCTCCGCCAGCAGCGGGTCGGCGGTGTCGAGCACCTTGATCCACATTTGGCCGTGCACGGCGGCCGGGAGCACGAACGCCAGGTCCCCGTCGTGCGCGTTGACCAGCAGCAGGAACGAGTCGTCCCGGATCCGCCGGCCGCGCCGGTCCGGCTCGCCGATCGCGTCGCCGTTCAGGAACACGATCAGCGACTTGTTGAAGCCGGCCGACCAGTCCGTGTCGGCCATCTCGTCGCCGCCGGGGGTGAACCACACCAGGTCGGGCAGCTCCTGCGCCGGCGGGTCGGTGCCCGCGCGCGCTCCGGGCCCGCTCCGCGGGCCGAGGCTCATCTGGTCGGCGCTCAGCTGATTGCCGCGGAAGAAGCGCCGTCGCCGGAACACCGGATGCTCGGTGCGCAGCTTGGACACCCGGCGGACGAAGTCCAGCAGCGGGCCGCGCTCGTCGAAGAACGTGTCCTCGCGCAGGCCCGTCCAGTCCACCCAGGACAGTTCGCCGTCCTGGCAGTAGGCGTTGTTGTTGCCGTTCTGGGTCCGTCCCAGTTCGTCGCCGTGGGAGAGCATGGGGACGCCCTGGGACAGGAACAGCGTGGTGAGGAAGTTGCGCTTCTGGCGCTCACGGAGCGAGATGAGGTCCAGGTCGTCCGTGGGGCCCTCGTGACCGCCGTTCCATGACCGGTTGTCGTCGCTGCCGTCGGCGCCGCCCTCGCCGTTGGCCTCGTTGTGCTTGTGGTCGTAGGACACGAGGTCGTGCAGGGTGAACCCGTCGTGGCAGGTCACGAAGTTGATCGAGGCGTTGGGGCGGCGGCCGTCGTCGGCGTACAGGTCGGACGAGCCGGTCAGCCGCGACCCGAACTCCGGCATCGACCCCGGCCGGCCGCGCCAGAAGTCGCGCATCGTGTCGCGGTACTTGCCGTTCCACTCCGTCCACAGCGGCGGGAAGTTGCCGACCTGGTAGCCGCCCTCGCCGACGTCCCACGGCTCGGCGATCAGCTTCACCTGCGACACCACCGGGTCCTGCTGGACGAGGTCGAAGAACGCCGACAGCCGGTCCACCTCGTGCAGCTCGCGGGCCAGCGTCGCGGCGAGGTCGAAGCGGAACCCGTCCACGTGCATCTCCGTCACCCAGTACCGCAGCGAGTCCATGATCATCTGCAGGACGTGCGGGCCGCGCATCAGCAGGCTGTTCCCGGTACCGGTCGTGTCCATGTAGTAGCGGGCGTCGTCCTCCACGAGCCGGTAGTAGGAGGCGTTGTCGATCCCCCGGAACGACAGCGTCGGCCCCAGGTGGTTGCCCTCGGCGGTGTGGTTGTAGACGACGTCGAGGATCACCTCGATACCCGCCTCGTGCAGCGCCTTCACCATCGCCTTGAACTCCAGCACCTGCTCGCCCCGGTGTCCCGAGGAGGAGTACTCGGCGTGCGGGGCGAAGAAGCCGATGGTGTTGTAGCCCCAGTAGTTGCGCAGCCCGCGGCGGACGAGCGCGTCGTCGTGCACGAACTGGTGGACGGGCATCAGCTCCACCGCCGTCACGCCGATAGAGCGCAGATGATCGGTGATCACCGGATGGGCGAGGCCCGCGTACGTCCCGCGAAGCGCGCGCGGCACCTCCGGATGACGGGCGGTCAGGCCCTTGACGTGCGCCTCGTAGATCACCGTCTCGTGGTAGGGGATCCGGGGCGGACGGTCGTCGCCCCAGTCGAAGTACGGGCTGACCACCACCGACCGCATCGTGTGCCCCGCCGAGTCACGGTCGTTCAGCGACCAGGGGTCCCCGAACCGGTAGCCGAAGCACGACTCGTCCCAGTCGACCGTCCCCTCCATCGCCATCGCGTACGGATCGAGGAGGAGCTTCGCCGGATTGCACCGCTGCCCCAGGCGCGGCTCGTACGGCCCGTGCACCCGGTACCCGTACCGCCGCCCCGGCATCACCCCCGGCAGGTACGCGTGCCACACGAAGGCGTCGACCTCCGGCAGCGTCAGCCTCGTCTCCTCGTCGTCCCCCGCGGGCCCGTCGAACAGGCACAGCTCCACCCGTTCGGCCGCCTCGGAGAACACGGCGAAGTTCGTCCCCGCTCCGTCGAAGCGGGCCCCGAGCGGATATGCGTCGCCCGGCCATACCTGCGCCAATGTCCCGTCCTCCCGTCCAATGCGACGGGACCCTTTCCCCCTGAGGGTTGGATCACACCATTGGGGAGGTCTCTGGCCAGAACGGACGGACGTGAGCTACCTTAGGGGAGCCTAACCTTATTGAGGGCAGCCTAAGAGCCCAGGTCAGGTGCTCAATGTCCGTCATCGTCGCAGGGAAGGTTCCCCACCGGATGTACGTCTGCATCTGCAACGCCGTCACCGAGGACGACGTTCACGGCTGCATGGCGAGCGGCGCCTGCGTCACCGCCAAGGACGTCAGGGCGGCCTGCGGCATGAAGCCCGGCTGCGGCAACTGCACGAAGCGGTTGCACGCGATGATCAGCGAGTACCGCACCGCGAGCGACCTGGCCGACGCCCTCACCGGCGGCCCCGCCTCCCTCACGGCCGTGCCCGGACCCGCGCACCGGACCACCGGCGCGCCCGTCTTCGACGCACCGGCCTTCGACGCACCGGCCTTCGAGACACGGCCCGCGGCCGGGGACGCCCTCGTCCTCGGCGACGGCGAAAGGGGAACCGCCCCGCAGACGGCCGCCTGACCCGCGATCCAGGTCCCCGTACGGCCCGCCCATGAGGGGTGAGCACTCGCCGTACGGGGGTCAGTGCTGTTTACTTCCGGGGCGCCGTGGAAGCATGGGGCGGTATGGATGGGGACAAGGACATCATCGCGCTGCTGAACGAGCAGCTCACCGCCGAGCTGACCGCGATCAACCAGTACTTCCTGCACTCCAAGATGCAGCAGAACTGGGGCTACACCCGGATCGCCCGGCACACCCGGGAAGAGTCCATCGACGAGATGCGGCACGCCGAGCGGCTGACCGACCGGATCCTGTTCCTCGAAGGGCTCCCGAACTACCAGCGGCTCGGGACGCTGCGCATCGGCCAGACCGTCTTCGAGCAGCTCGAGGCCGACCTTCAGGTCGAGATGGAGGCCGTGGCCCGGCTGCGGCCCGGCATCGAGCTGATGCGCTCGCGCGGCGACGTGACCTCCGCCCGGATCTTCGAGGACATCCTCGCCGACGAGGAGGAGCACATCGACTACCTCGAAACCGAGATCGCCCTCGTCCGGGCCCTGGGCGAGCAGAACTACCTGCAGCGCCTCACCGACGCCCCCGGAGAGGGCACGCCCAGCGCCGTCTGACGCTCCCGCCCGTTCCGCCCCCGCCGTCACGGCGCGGGGGCGTCACGGCGCGGCGGTGCGCGCCACCGCGGGCGGACCCCGCCTAGGTGGGCCCGTGCGGGCGGGCTACGCGGTGGGCGGCAGGTGCAGGGTCTCGACGCCGGAGCCGTCCGGCGGCTTGGGGTTGCGGCGCAGGACGTACGGCTGCACGATGCCGAGGCCGCGGACCGGGCGGCGCACGATGCGGGTCACCTCGTAGGCCGGTTCCTTCTCCAGCTGCGCGGCCAGCTCGGTGTCGATCACCACGGCGCCCGGCCGGGCCAGCGAGGTCAGCCGGGCCGCGAGGTTCACGGTGGTCCCGAACACGTCGCCCATCAGGGGCAGCACCGGCCCGTAGGCCACGCCGACCCGCACGTCCGGCACCTCGGTCTCGTCCTGGATGGCGGCGGCGACGGTCAGCGCGATCTCCGCGCCGATCCGCGGGGTCTCGGCGCTGAACAGGACCTCGTCGCCGAGCGTCTTCACCAGCCGCCCGCCGCAGGAGGCGATGATGTCGGCGGCGGTCTCCTCGAACCACTCCACCACCCGGGCCAGCTCGATCTCCTCCAGCTCCCGGCTGACCTGCGTGAACGACACCATGTCGGCGAACCCGACGGTGGTCATCGGGCGGCCCGAGGGGTCGCCGTTCTCGCGGGTCGCGGCCGCCGCCATCGCGCGGGTCCCGGCGGCGGCGAGCTGGCGCCGCCACGCGTGCACCACCAGCGGTTCGAACTCCTCGACGTGCCGCTCGGCGATGTCGACGATCGTGTCCACGGCCTGGGCGGACGGCTGCTGGTCGCCGAGATCATGGCCGAGCATGCTGCGCAGGAGGTTCACCTGCCACTCGGCGAGCCGCGTCATCGTCTGCCCGAACGCGCGGACGAGCCGGATGACCCCGTCCTCGTCCAGGACGCCGTCCTCCATCAGCCCGCGGATGCGGCACAGCGCGGCGATGTCGCCCTCGGTGTAGGCGACGGCGTCGTCCGGCATCGACGGGTACCCGAACGCCCGCCACAGCCGGCCGGAGAACTCCCGGGTGACCCCCGAGAGACGGACGGCGTCGACGCGCGTGTAGCGCAGCTCGCCCCCGAGGAGAAGCTCCTCGATCTCCTTCGGATCCGGCAATCCGGCCGCCATCTGCCCGCCCCTCAGTCCACCGTCGCCGTGGGCCCCGTCGGCGGTGTCGTGGCCCGGTACCACGACATATCGTTGCAGATCCGACGGCGTTTCGGTGTTCGGCACGGGGTGTTCATCGGACGTGCACCACGTCACCGGCGCTCACCGCGCGCTCGCCGGCCGGCCCGGCGACGACCAGCCGGCCCGCGCCGTCGACGTCCCGGGCCGTCCCCCCGAGCGCCTGGGCGCCGGGCAGCTCGACCCGCACCTGACGGCCGAGCGTCGCGCACAGGTCCTTGTAGGCGGTGCGCAGGCCGCTGGTCTCCGGGTCGCCGCCGAGCGCGGTCCACTCCCGGTACCACGTCTCGAACTCGCGCAGGATCGCGCGCAGCAGCGGCGCCCGGTCGCTGAGCAGGGCCCCCTCGATCGCCAGCGACGTGGCCGCGGGCACCGGCAGCTCCTCCTCCCGCAGGCCGACGTTCAGCCCGACGCCGACGACGATCGCGTCCTCGACCTTCTCGACCAGGATCCCGGCCAGCTTCCGGTCGCCCACCAGCACGTCGTTGGGCCACTTGAGGCGGGCGTCCACGGCCGGGACGCCCTCCTCGCGCTCGTTCCGGGCGGTCATCCGGCGGACGGCGGTCGCCACCACGACCCCGGTCAGCAGCGGCGCCCAGCCGAGCAGCGGCACCGGCACCGCGGGCCGCAGCAGCAGCGAGAACATCAGCCCGGAGCGCGGCGGCGCGGCCCAGGAGCGGCCCAGCCGGCCCCGGCCCGCGGTCTGGACCTCGGTGGCCAGCACGGTCCCCTCCGGTTCTCCGGCCCGGACCGCCTCGGCGAGATCGGCGTTGGTCGACCCGGTCTCGGCCACGACGCGGACGTCGCGCCACAGCCCGTCCGGCCGGACGAGCGAGCGCCGCAGCGCCTCCCCGTGCAGCGGCGGCCTCTCCAGATCTCCATAAGGTGAATCGCTCACACAGTCATCTTGCATGGCGCGCGTCACCGGGCGCCGGGCGACCTCCTTCCACGGCCGGTTCAGCGCATAGGGTGCGGATGTGGATGGAGTGACCCTGGAGGGCGTGACGCTGCGGCGCGGGGCCCCCGACGAGCACGTCGCGGAGATCGTTCTGGATCGGCCGGAGGCCCTGAACGCCCTCTCCACCGCCATGGCGCGGCGCCTCGCCGCCGTCTGCGCCGAGGTGGCCGCGGACGCCTCCGCGCGGGCCGTGGTGCTGAGCGCCGCGGGCGAGAAGGCGTTCTGCGTGGGCGCCGATCTCAAAGAGCGCAACGGGATGACCGATGACGAGCTGATGGCGCAGCGGCCGGTGTTCCGGGCCGCGTTCGGCGGCGTGCTGAACCTGCCGCAGCCGGTGGTCGCGGCCGTGCACGGCTACGCGCTCGGCGGCGGCTGCGAGTTCGCGCTGTCCGCCGACATCATCGTCGCGGACGCGACGGCGGTTTTCGGGCTGCCCGAGGTCGGCGTCGGGCTCGTCCCCGGCGGCGGCGGGACCCAGCTCGCGCTGCGCCGGCTCGGCCCCGGCAGGGCCGCCGACCTGGTCCTCACCGGCCGCCGGGTGGGCGTGGACGAGGCCCTGGACCTCGGCCTGGCCGACCGGAAGGTCGCCGGCGGCACCGCCCGCGAGGAGGCCCTCGCGATCGCCGGGCAGATCGCCCGGAACTCGCCCATCGCCGTCCGCGCCGCCAAGCGCGCCCTGCGGCTCGGCGGCGGCGTGTCCCTGGACGCCGCCCTCGACCTGGAGGACAACGCCTGGCGGACCGCCGCGCTCTCCCCCGACCGGCGCGAGGGCATCGCCGCCTTCAACGCCAAACGCAAGCCCGACTGGCCGTCCTGACCGGGGAGGACGGCCCTCAGAGGGTCTCGATGTGGCGCCTGACGGGCGCCATCAGCCGGTGTTCTGGAGACCGGCGGCGACGCCGTTCACCGAGAGCAGCAGCAACGACTCCATCCGGCCACGCTCCTCCTCGTCGTCGACCCCGGCGCGCAGCGCGGCCAGGGCCCGCAGTTGGAGATGCGACAGGGCGTCCACGTACGGGTCGCGCAGCTCCACCGCCCTCGACAGGACGCGGCGGTTCTCCAGCAGCCGTTCGTGGCCCGTGACCGCGAGCACCAGCGCGCGGGTCCGGTCGTACTCCGCCAGGACGGTCGCGGTCATCTCGGGACGCCCGCCCAGCGCCAGGTAGCGCTCGGCAATCGCCCGGTCGGACTTGGCCAGGCTCATCTCGGCGTTGTCGAGGAGCGTGTTGAACAGCGGCCACGCCTCGTACGCCTCGCGCAGCTCCGACACGTCCCGGCCGTCGTCGGACACGGCCGCGAGACCGCTGCCGAGGCCGTACCAGCCGGGAAGGTTCACCCGCGTCTGCGTCCAGGCGAACACCCACGGGATCGCCCGCAGGTCGTCCAGGTCCCGGGCGGCCTTGCGGCGCGCCGGACGCGAGCCGATGCGCAGCTCGGCGATCTCCTCCAATGGGCTGACGCGGGCGAACCAGGCGGCGAACCCGTCGGTCTCGATCAGCGCCCGGAACGCCGCCTTCGCCGCCTCACCGATCTTGTCGGCGAGCGGGCGGAACCGGGCCGCGGCCTGGCGCGCCCGGTCCTGGACGGGGCCGGTCGAGGCCAGCAGCACCGCGCTGGTCACCTGCTCGACGTGGCGGCGGGCGATCTGCGGGTGGCCGTACCGGGCGAAGATCACCTCGCCCTGCTCGGTGACCTTGAACCGGCCCGCGACCGATCCCGGCGCCTGCGCCAGGATCGCCCGGTTCGCGGGGCCGCCGCCCCGGCCGAGCGAGCCGCCGCGGCCATGGAAGAGCGTCAGCGTGACGTCGCTCCGCGCGGCCCACGCGGTGAGCGCCTCCTGCGTGTCGTACAGGCGCAGGGTGGCGCTGGCCGGGCCGAGCTGCTTGGCCGAGTCGGAGTAGCCGAGCATGACCTCCAGCCGGCGGCCGGTGTCGTCCAGCCGGCGCCGGACGGCCGGGATCTCCAGCATCCCCTCCAGCACCCGCGGGGCGCGCTCCAGGTCCTCGCCGGTCTCGAACAGCGGGACGACGTCCAGGACGGGCGCGCCGTCGCCCAGCGAGGCCGCCAGCTCGTGGACGTTCGCGATGTCCTCGGCCGAGCGGGTGAACGACACGACGTAGCGGTGGCAGGCGCGGACGCCGAAGCGCCGCTGGATCCACGCCACGACGCGGAGGGTCTCAAGGATCTCCTCCGTCATCTCACTCAGTTCCCCGCCGGAGCGGACCTCGGCCAGGGCCTTCTCGTGCAGCTCCGAATGCTGGCGGATCTCCAGCTCGGCCAGGTGGAATCCGAACGTCTCGACCTGCCAGATCAGATGCTGGACGCGCCCGTACGCCTGCCGGACGGCGCCCGCCCGCGCCAGCGAGTCCTGGACGGTCCGCAGGTCGTCCAGCAGCTCCTCGGGCGAGCCGTAGGCGAGATCGGCGTCCCGCTCACGGGTCGCGGCGATCCGCGCCGCCGCGTACAGCAGGAACTGGCGGTGCGGCTCGCCCGGCGAGCGCTGGGCCAGCTCGCCGGTCCGGCCCGGCTGCGCGGTGCGGGCCGCGGCGAGCGCGCCGCGCAGCTCCGGCGACGCGGGCGTCGTGGCCTCGTGGACGGTCAGCTCCCGGCCGATCCGCCCGCAGGCCGCCTCCAGCGCCCGCAGCACGTGGTCGGCCTGGATCATCACCGCGTCCCGGGTGACCCGGGCCGTGACGTAGGGGTTGCCGTCCCGGTCCCCGCCGATCCAGCTGCCGAACCGCAGGTACGGGCGGACCCGCGGCGGACGCGCCCCGCTGGCGCCGTCCCCGCCCTCGGCGGTGTCCTCGGCCGTGTCATCGTCGAGGGCCTGGTCGAGCGCCCGGTAGACGTCCGGGACGACCCGGAAGATCGTCTCGTCGAACGCGGCCATCGCGGTGCGGACCTCGTCCAGCGGGTCCATCTGCGCGCCGCGGCGCAGCGCAGTCCGCCACAGCAGGTCGATCTCCTCGCGGAGCCGCCGCCCGGCCTCCTCCCGCTCCCCCGCGCCCGTCCCGGCGTTCAGCGCCGCGAGCAGGTCGCTGATCCGCTGGATGGCGGTGACCACGGCGCGGCGGCGGGCCTCGGTCGGGTGGGCGGTGAAGACCGGCCGGAACTCCAGCCCCTCGACGACCTCCGCGAGCCGCCCGTCCCCCTCGGCGCGGATCCGCTCGACGGCCGCCGCCACCGAGCCGGGGACGACGCCGCCGGTGTCGCGCTCGCGCAGCGTCCGGATCCGGTGGTGCTCCTCGGCCAGGTTCGTCAGGTGGAAGTAGACGGTGAACGCGCGCGCGACCTGCTCGGCACGTTCCAGCGTCCATCCGTCGACCAGGGCGGCGGCCTCGGCGCCGTCCGTCTCGCCCAGCCGGGCCGCGATCACCGCGCGGCGCAGCCGCTCGACGTCGTCCAGCAGGTCCCGGCCGCCGTACTCCACGAGGGCGTCGCCGAGCATGGCCCCCAGCAGCCGCACGTCGCGGCGCAGCGGTTCCGGCATGTCCCGCCGGACGGTCTCACGCGTCTCAGTAGCCACCCGCCCCAGCGTAGTGAGCGGCCCCGGCGCGCGTTCACCCCGGTCAGGGCGCCCCGGTCGCGAGCGCGGGATCGGGATGTGGTTACCCTGGCCCGCATGGCGATGGAAGCCCCTGAACCCCCGGCCGGCATCGACGTCCACACGACCGCGGGAAAGATCGCGGACCTGGAGCGGCGCCGGCACGAGGCCGTGCACGCCGGATCGGCGCGCGCCGTCGAGAAGCAGCACGCCAAGGGCAAGATGACGGCCCGTGAGCGGATCGACGCACTCTTGGACCCCGGCTCGTTCGTCGAGTTCGACGAGCTGGCCCGGCACCGCTCCACCAGTTTCGGGATGGAGCGCAACCGGCCCTACGGCGACGGCGTCGTCACCGGCCACGGCACCGTCGACGGCCGGCCCGTCGCGGTGTTCAGCCAGGACTTCACCGTCTCCGGCGGCTCGCTCGGCGAGGTCTTCGGCGAGAAGATCTGCAAGGTCATGGACCACGCGCTGAAGACCGGCTGCCCGGTGGTCGGCATCAACGACTCGGGCGGCGCGCGGATCCAGGAGGGCGTGGTCGCCCTCGGCCTCTACGCCGAGATCTTCAAGCGCAACGTGCACGCCTCCGGCGTCATCCCGCAGATCTCCCTGGTCATGGGCCCGTGCGCGGGCGGCGCGGTGTACTCCCCGGCGATCACCGACTTCATCGTCATGGTCGACAAGACCTCGCACATGTTCATCACCGGCCCCGACGTGATCAAGACGGTCACCGGCGAGGAGGTGACGATGGAGGAGCTCGGCGGCGCCCACTCGCACAACTCCCGCTCCGGCGTCGCCCACTACCAGGGCTCGGACGAGGACGACGCGATCGAGTACGTCAAGGCGCTGCTGTCGTACCTGCCGTCCAACAACCTGTCCGACGCGCCCGCGCTCGACGCGCCCACCGACCCGGCCGAGCTCGACGAGGAGCTGGACGCCCTCGTCCCCGACTCGCCGAACCAGCCCTACGACATGCACACCGCCATCGAGCACGTGCTGGACGACGGCGAGTTCCTGGAGGTCCAGGAGCAGTTCGCGCCCAACATCATCGTCGGCTTCGGCCGGGTCGAGGGGCACTCGGTCGGCATCGTCGCGAACCAGCCGATGCAGTTCGCCGGCACGCTCGACATCGACGCCTCGGAGAAGGCCGCGCGGTTCGTCCGCACCTGCGACGCGTTCAACGTCCCCGTGCTGACCTTCGTGGACGTCCCGGGCTTCCTGCCCGGCACCGACCAGGAGTGGAACGGGATCATCCGGCGCGGCGCCAAGCTGCTGTACGCCTACGCCGAGGCCACCGTCCCGCTCGTCACGGTGATCACCCGCAAGGCGTACGGCGGCGCCTACGACGTCATGGGCTCCAAGCACCTCGGCGCCGACGTCAACCTCGCCTGGCCGACCGCGCAGATCGCCGTCATGGGCGCGCAGGGCGCCGTCAACATCCTGTACCGGCGCGAGCTGGCCGCGGCCGAGGACCCCGACGTCCGCCGCGCCGAGCTGATCACCGAGTACGAGGACACCCTCGCCAACCCCTACATCGCGGCCGAGCGCGGTTACGTCGACAGCGTGATCAAGCCGTCCGAGACGCGCGGGCAGGTCGTCCGGGCGCTGCGGGCGCTGCGCGACAAGCGCACGACCCTGCCGCCCAAGAAGCACGGGAACATCCCGCTCTGACCCGGCCCTCCCACGATGCCCGGTCACGGAGGCGAGGAGAAGCCATGACCGCCGAAGACACGCCGTTCCTGCGGATCGTCCGGGGCGACCCGTCGCCCGCCGAGGTCGCCGCGCTCGTCGCCGGGTTCCTCGCCCCCGACCAGGGCGAGGTGCTGATCGACGGCCGCGACGTCACCCGGGTGCCCCCGGCGGCGCGCGCGATCGGGAT
>NZ_CAACVB010000116.1 GCF_900659635.1 Actinomadura roseirufa
ACCCCGGCCAGGACCGCGCCGCGCAGCACCCGCGCCCCCGCCAGGCCCGCCGCCGCCGCGAGCCCGGCGACGACGACCACCGGGCGGAGCCACGGATACCAGCCGGGCGTGCGGCCCAGCAGCACGAACGCCCACACCGCCGTCACCGCGACCGCCACGGCCAAGATCGCGGCCCCCGCCCGCGTGCGGCGGCGCTCCCACAGCACCGCCGCGCCCGTCCCCACCAGGGCGGCGACGGCCGGGGCCAGCGCCACCGTGTAGTACTCGTGGAAGATCCCGCGCATCAGGCTGAAGGTCACGGCGGTGACCAGCAGCCAGCCGCCCCACAGCGCCAACGCCGCCCGCGCCGGATCGGCGCGCGGCGCCCGCCGCGTCGCCCACGACCCGGCCGCGAGCAGCACGAGCGCGGCGGGCAGCAGCCAGGAGACCTGGCCGCCGATCACAGGCCCGAACATGCGGCCCCACCCCGCGTCCCGGTCGAGGTTCCCCAGGCCGCCGGTCTCCTCGCCGTTGAGACGGCCGAGACCGTTGTAGCCGAAGGCCAGCTCCATGACCGAGTTGTGCTGCGAACCTCCGATGTAGGGACGCGACGAGGCGGGCACCAGCGCGACCACCGCCACCCACCAGCCCGCCGCGACCAGCAGCGCGCCCCCGGCGAGGACGAGCTGCCACAGCCGCCGCCTCACCGGCGTGGGCGCCGTGACCAGGTACACCAGCGCGAACCCCGGCACCACCAGGAACGCCTGGAGCATCTTGGCCAGAAACCCCGTCCCCACGCAGGCCGCCGCGAACACCAGCCAGCGCGTGCTCGCGTCCTCCTGCGCGCGGACCATCCCATAGGCGCCGAGCGTCAACAGCAGCACCAAAAGCGCGTCCGGGTTGTTGAAGCGGAACATCAGCGCCGCCACCGGCGTCAGCGCCAGCGCCGTCCCCGACAGCAGCGCCGCCCAGGCCGGGAACCGGCGCCGCACCGCCGCGTACAGGACGGCGACCGTGGCCACGCCCATCAGCGCCTGCGGGAGGAGGATGCTCCAGGAGTTCACCCCGAACACCCGCGCCGCCAGCGCCATCGGCCACAGCGCGCCGGGGGTCTTGTCGACGGTGATGGCGTTCGCCGCGTCCGAGGACCCGAAGAAGAACGCCTTCCAGCTCGTCGCCCCCGCCTGGACCGCCGCCGAGTAGAACGCGTTCGCCCACCCGGAGGAGCCCAGGCCCCACGCGTACAGCACACCCGTCGCGGCCAGCAGTGTCAGCAGCGCGGACCGCGCCCACGGCGGATCGTCCCGCCCGCCGCGCAGGAGCCTCGTCGGCATCGTGGTCACCCCCATCAACCCAGCCGGTAGAGCTGCGCGCCGGACGAGGAGGAGCCGCCGTACTCGGCGGACGGCACGGCGGTCCCGTTCCGCCGCACCCACTCCGTGGCGGCGGAGTTCCCCCGGTCCGCGCCCATGAGGCCCCCACCGCCGAAGAGGACGTAGCGGAGCTTGCCCTCCCGGACATAGCGCTGGAGCTTGGCGACGGTCATGGCGGGATCGCGGCCGGTGAAGCCCCCCATGGCGATGACGGGCCGTCCGGTCCGCAAGATCATCGAGCCCGCCTCCTGCGCACCGGGCACCGCCACCATCCAGGCGGCCGACCCCTGGTTCCGCTCCAGGTAGGAGATCATCTTCGGGTCCACCATGTCGCCGGGACCGCCGGGACCCCCACCGAGACGCGGCGTCCGGCCGTCCTGGCCCGAGCCCGGGAACCGCCCGCCCCCTGGCGGCGCGCCACCGGGCGGCGGGGAGCCCCGCAGCTCACCCCGCATGCCCGGCGGCACACCGGGACCCAGGAAACGGCCCCCGGGCCCGCCCGCGGGTCCGGCCGCGGACGCGGGTCCGGCCAGCGGATTGCCGCCGCCGGACGACGCGGACGCCGCCGACACCGCGAACGCGCCCGGCCCGGCCAGCCCCGCCGTGACGGCGAGGACGAGGCCCCCGGCCGTGACCGGCAGGCCAGCCCGGCGGCTCAGCCGGCCGGCCGCCAGGATCGCGACGGCCAGGACCGTGGCCGAGGCGACCAGCCAGCGCAGCCACGGGTTCCACGACGGGGTGCGGTCCAGCAGCACGAACGCCCACACCCCGGTGACCGCCACACCGGCGGGCAGGATCCAGGCCCAGGCCGCCGAGCGCCGGTGAGCCTCGAACAGCAGCACGGCGCCCGCACCGGTGAGCGCCGCGATCGCCGGGGCCATCGCGGTGGTGTAGTAGGGGTGGAAGATGCCCTGAGCGAAGCTGAAGACGACATAGTGGACGGCCAGCCAGGTTCCCCACAGCAGCAGCGCGGCGCGTGCGAGGTCGGTCCGAGGCCGTCCGCGCAGCAGCACGAGCCCGGCGACGAAGGCGATCACCGCGAACGGGAGCAGCCAGGAGATCTGGCCGCCGATGACGTCCTCGAACATCCGGCCCGCCCCGGCCTCGCCGCCGAACCCCCCGCCGCGCATGGCGGGTCCCCCGGGCCCGCCCCCGCCCTGGCCGAAGATTCGGCCGAGGCCGTTGTACCCGATGATCAGATCCCAGGCGCTTCCGTCGGTGCTGCCGCCGATGAACGGGCGGTCACCGGACGGGACGGCGTCCACCGCGAGCGCCCACCAGCCCGACGACAGCGCCAGCGCGGCGCCCGCCGCCAGCAGGTGCACGACGCGCCGCACGAGGCCCGCCCGCCCCGCGACCAGGTAGGCGAGGGCGAACGCGGGCACGACCAGGAAGGCCTGGAGCATCTTGGTGTTGAACCCGCAGCCGACCAGGAACGCCGCCAGCACCAGCGGCCGCACCCGCCCGGTCTCCACCGCCCGCTGGCACGCCCACGCGGCCAGCACCAGCAGCAGGACGAGCAGGGTGTCGGGGTTGTTGTCACGGTTGATCGCCACGGTGATCGGCGTCAGCGCCAGCACGACCGCGGCGATCAGCGCCGCCGGGAGGCCGAAGGCCCGGCGGACGGCGGCGTACAGGACCGCGACCGCGGCCACGCCCTCCAGCACCTGGGGCAGCATCAGGCTCCACGTCCCGAACCCCAGGACCCGCGCGAACAGGCCCATCACCCACAGCGACATCGGCGGCTTGTCGACGGTGATGTAGGACCCGGCGTCGAGGGAACCGAAGAAGAACGCCTTCCACCTCTACGCCCCGATGCGCACCGTCGCGCCGGTGCTGGAGACCCTCGGCGCGGTGCGCTGGGAGCCGGGTCCCGCGCGCGACTGGCCCTCGGCGGCGGAGGCGCTGCTGCGCGGGGACGCCGACGTCGGCTTCGGTCGCGTGCACCCGCTGCCCGGCGGCCGTGACGCGGGCCTCGCCCGGCGTCTCGTCCGGCTGGAACCCGTGGACGCCCTGGTCGGCGCGTCGCACCCGCTCGCCGGCGCGGCCGAGGTGCGCCCCGCGGACCTGCGCGGCGGCACCCTGTGGTGCCCGGCGGAGCTGACCCGGCTGGACTTCCTGCGGCGCTTCGCCGACGAGTTCGGGATCACGCGGCGCGAGGACGGCCCCAACCTGGGCCCCGATCACCTCGTCCGGCGCCTGCGCGCCGACCCGGAGTGCTTCACGCTGTTCCCCGCCGACGCGGCGCCCCCCGACCGCCGGGGCCTGCGCTCGATCCCGATCGTCGCGCCGACCCCGCTGTACGCGTGGTCCCTCGCCTGGCGCGAGTCCCGCCGCCACCCCCTCCTGGACGCCCTCCTGGACGGGTTCGCCGAAACGGGCCGCGTGCGCCGCTGGCTGGACCACGACCCAGGCCGCGACTGGCTTCCCGCCCCGGATTCGCCCCGGCCTGTGGTCACCCGGGATCCGGAGCGGTGACCCCTGAAGCGGCCTGCTCGGCGGAAATCCGCCGACCCGAGATCATCTGCGGGTGGATCGTGATGAAGCGGTCGCGGTCTCCGGAGACCCGGCACTCCGGCGTGAGGTCCTTCAGGGCGCGGATCCGCTCGTCGGACAGCGCCGGGCGGGCCCGCCCGACGATGACCACCGACCAGCCGGTGCGGGCGGCCGTATCGAACTCGTCGACCTCGAAGGCGACGACGGCGTCGCTGACGGCGCCCGCGAGCCGGCCGTCGCGGGCCGTCCTGATCACGACGTCCTCGCCGTCGAACACGTAGCCGACGGGCTGCACCGCGGGCAGGGCCCGGTCGGTGAAGACGATCCGTCCGATCGCGGCGTTCGCGAGCAGCGCCCGGCATTCGCTCAGGTCGAGGACCTCGAGCCCGTTGTGGTCTTGACGCATACACCCCAGGCTCGCGGAGCCCGGCCGGACCCGTTAGGGCCCAAGGTCCCGTCCCGCGCGACCCGGCCCGGGGACATGATCGCCGTCGGACCCGCCGGGACGGACGGGGCCCGGCGCCGGGCCGTTGGTCCCTGGCCGGGCGCGAGCACCGGGCGGTCGAATGGCGGAGTAGGCGGCGCCCGCGGTGGCTCCGCGGGCGATCTGCCGTCGCGGCGGGCCGATCGAGGAGAGGTGATGGTGACCGTGCAGTCCACGACCGTGCGGGCCACGATGGACGCGCTCGCGCACGAGACCTTCTTCCGTGGCATGGGCCGGCGCCACCTGGCCCGGCTCGCGTCGGCCGCCGCGCCGGTCGAGGCGTCCGCCGGGACGCGGCTGTTCGCCGGGGGCGCACCGGCCGAGCGGTTCTGGCTGATCCAGGACGGCGTGGTGGCGCTCGACCTGCGCGTGCCCGGCCGCGGCGAGGTCACCGTGGAGACGCTCGGGCCCGGCGCGGTGCTCGGGTTGTCGTGGCTGTTCCCACCGCACCGGTGGCGGCTCGGCGCGGTGGCGCTCCACCCGCTGCGGGCGACCCGCTTCGACGGGCGGCTCGTCCGCACACTGTGCGCCGCCGATCCCGAGCTCGGGTACGAGCTGACCTCCCGGCTCGGCGCGGTGATGCTGGACCGGCTCCAGGCGGCGCGCGCCCGGCCGGCCTGCGTCGGCGTCACCGCCGGGGTCCCACCCACTTTCGGGGCCCCACGCCGGTGAGTCCTCTCGGACGAGCAGGCCGGGACCTGCCGCCCGGCCTTGCCCGGGGAACGCCTCAGCCGACGAGAACGCGGCTCTTGGCCCGCTCGTACTCCTCCTGCGTGAGGTCGCCGTGGTTCTTCAGCTCGGCGAGCTGCGCCAGCTTGCCGGCCTCGTCGGCGGGACGGGCCGCGCCGTACAGCCGGGCCTCGCGCCGCCGCTCCCGGGCCGTCTCCCGCTCGCCCATGGCCTTGCCGCGCGCGATCAGGTAGACGAACACCCCGAGGAACGGCAGGACGAGCACGAAGACCGCCCAGCCCGCCTTGGCCCAGCCGCCCAGGCCGTCGTCGCGGAAGATGTCGCCGATCACACGGAACAGCAACATGATCCACAGAATCCAGAGGAAGAACCACATCATGGTCAGGAACGCGTTGAGCAGTGGATAGTCCATCACCGGCTCCCTTCGCCGCGGCACTCGGCCCGGCGGGAGCCCGCCCTCGCGGCGCGTCCCGGCGGTGCTCGTCCCGCTGTCGGATATCGAGAGCATCCGGCGCCCGATGGGCTCCCGGCATCACCCGCCAGGGGCGAATTCCGTGGTGGGGAGCCGCCGGACGCGGGCGGGAAAGATCACGAGGGCATCGGCGGAGTGTCAAGGACAGCTCTTCTTGCCGAAGGAGTTTCCTTGAGAAGACCCCTCCGCCTGGCGGCGGCCGGCCTGCTGGCCGCCTCCGCCCTCGGCGCGGCGCCCCCAGCCCATGCCGATCCCCCCGGCGGTGACAAGAAGCCCCCGGGGGGTGACGGGAACGGTTCGGCGTTCCGGCTTCCGTCCGGCCGGTCGTGGACCGTCACTCTCGTCACCGGTGACGTGGCCACGGTGCGGACGACCGCCGGGAAGGTCCCCACGGTGTCGGTCGTCCCTGGCCGGGGGCGCCGGAACAAGGCCTTCACGACTTCGATCCGGCCCGACGGCAGCGTCCGGGTCGTCCCGGCGGACGTGGTCGGCCTGGTCGGACGCACCCTGGACCCGGCACTGTTCGATGTCACCGGCTTGATCCGGCAGGGTTATGACGATTCGGGCACCAAGGACGTGCCGCTGATCGTGCAGCGGGACGCGGGTGTGCGGGCGGCTTCGGCCTTGGGCGGGTCGTTGCGCGAGGGTCGGCGGCTGAAGACGCTCGGTGCGGTCGCGGCGCGGCAGCCCAAGCGGGAGGCGTACCGGCTGGGCGGTGCGCTCACTCAGCGCACCGCCACGGGCATCCGCAAGATCTGGCTGGATCGCCGGGTCAGGGCGACCTCGCTCACGGCACCGCTGACGAGGCCGGTCCCCAGGCCGGTCAGGACACCGGAGCTGGACGGCAACCTCACGCAGGTGGGTGCTCCGGAAGCCTGGCGGGACGGGGTCACGGGTCAGGGCGCGAAGGTCGCGGTCCTGGACACCGGCGCCGACGCCACGCACCCCGACCTCGCGGGCCGGATCGCCGAGAGCCAGGACTTCTCCGACTCGGGCTCGACCACCGACAAGTTCGGGCACGGTACCCATGTCGCCGCGACCATCGCGGGCAGCGGTGAGGGGTCGGGCGGTGAGCGCAAGGGCGTGGCGCCGAACGCCTCGCTGCTGGTCGGCAAGGTCCTCGACGACAACGGCGCCGGCACCGACTCCTCGGTCATCGGCGGCATGGAATGGGCGGCTCAGCGCGCCCCCATCGTCAACATAAGCCTGAGCGACGTTGCCCCCTCCGATGGCACCGACCCGCTGTCGAGCGTGCTCGACCGGCTCAGCCAGGAGCGCGGCACGTTGTTCGTGGTGGCCTCGGGCAACAGCGGGTATTCAGGGGGGATCCCCTCTCCTGGTGCGGCGTCGTCCGCGCTCACGGTCGGCGCCGTGAACGGTTCGGACGAGCTGGCGGGCTTCTCCAACCGTGGACCCCGCGCCGGCTTCGTCGCCAAGCCCGAGATCGTCGCGCCCGGCGTGGACATCGTCGCCGCCCGCGCGGCGGGCACCTCGCTGGGCATTCCGGTCGATGCCCGCTACACCTCGCTCAGCGGTACCTCGATGGCCGCGCCGCATGTCGCGGGGGCGGCGGCGCTGCTGGCCCAGCGGCACCCCCGCTGGAAGGCCGCCGAGCTGAAGGCCGCGCTGGTCGGCGCGGTGGACCCGGCCAAGGGCGGCGACGTCTTCGAACGCGGCTCCGGCCGGCTGAACGCGGGCGCCGCCGTCACCGCGCCGGTCGTCTCCGCGCAGAACATCACCAACCTCGGGAGCATCCCGTTCGGTGCCACCGCGCCGCTGAACGGCGAGGTGACCTGGAACGGCCGCGCCGGAGCGGACCTGTCGCTGTCGGTGAAGGCGACCGACCGGGAGGGCCACGACGCCACCTCGGCGGTGCGGCTGTCGGCGTCCACGGTGCGGGTCCCGCAGAACGGCACGGCCAAGGTCGGCGTGCGCGTCGACCCGGCCGCGCTGCCCGGACGCGGGCTCTTCGGCATCGAGCTGGTGGCCGGCGGCGGCGACACGGCTGTGCGGACACCGCTGACCTTTCGCGCCGAACCGCGCATGCACACCCTCACGCTCAAGGCCACGCCGCCACCCGGCACGACGACGTTCGACGCGACGGCCAACGTGGTCAACCTTCAGGACCCCGCGGAGGTGGCGCAGAGCGTCACGCTCGACAACGGGACCGCGACGTTGAAGGTGCCCGAAGGGCGCTACAGCGTGATGGGGAAGGTCGGCACCGATTCCATGTTCGTCCTCGCGGGCGACCCGGAGGTGCTGGTGGACGACGATGTCACGGTGACGCTGGACGCCGCTCGGGCGCACGAGGTCGACGGGAGCGTCGGGGACCGGACCACGCAGACGGACATGGCAAGCGCCGCCTATCTCCAGCAGACCCGGAACGGTTACCTGGGCGACGGTGTCTACACCTGGGGCGCCGGTCAGAAGGTCTTCGTACAGTCCACGAAGAAGGTGTCGGCGGGCGGATTCCAGGCCTTCGCGGGGTTGCGGCTGACCGCGCCGGGCGAGGTGTACGACCTGGTGCGCGAGTTCGGCGACCGGTTCCCCGAGGACCCGGCGTACAGGCTGGCTCCCGCCGACAGGCCGCGACTGGCCCGCGTCGACCAGCGGTTCGCCGCGTTCGACGGGGACCTGACGCGGCGGATGTTCCACAAGCGGTACGGCGATCACAAGTCCGGGTTCTGGCTTTTCGAAGCGCGCAGTGACGTGAGGCCGGGCACCACCCGGACCGACTACCTGTCGACTGGGGAAACCGAGTGGACGGACGAAGCCGGTCCCGGCATGGTCGCGGGGGGAATGGTCGATCAGCTGCCCGTGCGGACGGTGAACCCCGGGAGCCGTGAGTCCTTCACGTGGGGACGGCAGCCGGTCCGGCCCGGGCCGTACTCTCGTCTGCGCAAGTCGCTGAGCGAATGCGCGCCCGCGGCGTCCGAACGCACGCGCGGCTCGGTGTGGGTGCAGCTCGTCCCGTTGCAGACGCGCATCGACGGGTTCGACTGCGGGTTCCTCGGCAACGACCCGATAAAGCACCGGCTGGCGCTGTTCGCCGGCGGCACCAAGGTCGCCGAGCACACGCGGCCCTGGGGCGAGTTCATCGTCCCGGCCGACCGGGGGCGGTACCGGCTGGAGTACGACTCCGACGCGTCGGCGATCCTGCCGGTGTCGACCCGCACGTCCACGGCCTGGACGTTCACCTCACAGGCTCCGCCGGGGCACTCCTCCGAGCGGCTGCCGCTACTGCTGGTGGACTACGATCTCGGCCTGGACCTGCGCAACCAGCCCGTCCCCGGAAAGGAAGCGGTCTTCACCGTCAGCCCCTACACCGGATCCTCCACGGTGAGGTCGTTCCAGCTGTGGACCTCCGCCGACGACGGCGCCACCTGGACCAAGACCGGGACCCGTCCCCTGGGCGGCGCCCGCTTCGCCGCCGTTCTTCCGGCCTCCGGCAACGTCTCGCTGCGCGTCGCCGCGTCCGACGACCGGGGCAGCGGGATCGACCAGCGCATCATCCGCGCCTACAGCGTCCACTGACACGACAGGCGTGAAGCCCGGGAGGCCCCGGCGACGGCCGGGGCCTCCCGGGCCGCGTCACGCTCCGATCCGCCCGCGACCGGGCCGGCTCGTGACGGTCAGCGCGGCGGAGCGGTGACGGCGAGGGGGACGAACTTCGCGTAGAGGCCGGTGAGACGCAGGATCTTCGCCATCTGGGGGCGCACCCCGGTCAGGGTGAGGGAGCCGCCGCGGCGCTCGGCCTGCTCGCCGGTGGAGACGATGGCCGCCACGCCGCGCGCGTCGCAGAAGGTCAGGGCGGAGGCGTCGACCACGACCCGCGCGCCGTGCTCGCGGAACACCCGCCCGAGCGCGACGCGGAACGTCACCGCCGTGGCGATGTCCAGTTCACCGGCGACGTCGATATGAACCGTCCCCCCGGTGACGCGCATGACCGTGGTGACGAGCGGTGGCGGGCCCGTGCTCAGCGTGGCGGCGTGGACGCCCATGACCGGTTCCCTTCGTGACGATGGTCGGCGGTCCCCTCAAGACTCCGTGATCCGTGCGGCCCCTCGTAGGGACGAAGGTCCCGGGTGAGTCCACCAAGGTCCGTCGTCACGGAAATATGGCCCTAGAGTCACCCAGGACCCGGCGGAAACACCGGTCCCGAGGCGCTCGTCCGCCGCGCGCGCCCTAGAAGTCCCGTTGGGCGAGGCCGCCTTTCTCGGACTTCAGCTGGGCGGCGAACGCGGCGGCCTGGGTGCGGCGGCTCATGCCGAGCTTGGCGAAGATGTTGGAGATGTAGTTCTTGACGGTCTTCTCGGCGAGGAAGAGTCGCTCGCCGATCTGCCGGTTGGTGAGGCCCTCGCCGATCAGGTCGAGGATGCGCCGTTCCTGGTCGGTGAGGTCCTTGAGGGGATCCTTGCGCTCCTGGCGGTGGCGGATGCGCTCCAGCATGCGGGCGGTGCTGCGGGGGTCGAGGAGCGACTGGCCGGAGGCGACGGTGCGGACGGCGCCGACGAGGTCGGAGCCGTGGATCTGCTTGAGGACGTACCCGGCGGCGCCCGCCATGACGGCCTGGAAGAGCGCGTCGTCGTCGTCGAAGCTGGTGAGCATGAGGCAGGCCAGGTCCGGCATGGCGGAGCGGACCTCGCGGCACACGGTGATGCCGTCGCCGTCGGGCAGGCGCACGTCCAGGACGGCGACGTCGGGACGGGCCGCGGGGATGCGCGCCAGCGCGTGCTCGGCCGTGCCCGCCTCGCCGACGATCTCGATGTCGTCCTCGGCGGACAGCAGGGCCGCGACGCCCCGGCGGACGACCTCGTGATCGTCCAGCAGGAACACCCGGATGGCGGTTCCGTCTCGCCGATCGTCCGTCGTCATGGCCTCGTCCTTCGTCAGGGTGCCCGGTCGAGTGCCCGGTCGTGCGCCCGGTCGCTCGATCCCCGCTCCCGACCGTACCCCGGGCGGCGCGGCCGACCAAGATCGGCCGTCCGGACGGTGATCGCGGGACCCCGCGGCCGGGAATACTGACGGTCATGTCGCAGCATTCAGGCCCCGGTGGGGAACCCGCGCGGCCGATCCTTCCCCAGTTGCGGCTCGACGACCTGCTCACCGAGCTGCAGGCCCGGCTGGAGACCGCGCGCGCCACCCGCGACCGGGTGCACGCGCTCCTGGAGGCCGTCGTCTCGATCGGCAGTGACCTCGACCTGGAGACGGTGCTGCGCCGGATCATCCGCGCGGCCACGACCCTGGTCGACGCCCGCTACGGGGCGCTGGGGGTGATCGGCGAGGAGGGTGAGCGGCTCGTGGAGTTCATCACCACGGGCGTCACCGAGGAGGAGATCGAGGAGATCGGGCACTGGCCGCACGGCCACGGCATCCTCGGCCTGCTGATCAAGAACCCCCGGCCGCTGCGGCTGCCGGACCTGTCCGGGCACCCCGAGTCCTACGGCTTCCCGCCGGGGCACCCGCCGATGCGCACGTTCCTGGGCGTCCCGATCCGGATCCGCGACGAGGTGTTCGGCAACCTCTACCTCACCGAGAAGGCCGGCGGCGAGCTGTTCGAGGAGGAGGACGAGGTGGTGGTCACCGCGCTGGCCACGGCCGCGGGCGTCGCGATCGAGAACGCGCGGCTGTACGAGGAGACCCGGCGCCGCGAGCGGTGGCTGCAGGCGTCGGCGGAGATCTCCACCGCGCTGCTGTCGGGCACCGACCCGCACCGGGTGACCGCGCTGGTCGCCGAGCGGGCCCGCCAGATCGCCGGCGCGGACCTGGCGGCCGTGGCGCTGGCCGACCCCGCCGAGGGGGTGTTCTCGGTGGAGGCGGCCGACGGCGTGGAGGCCGGCCGGCTGCGCGGGACGCGGATCGCCCTGGAGGGCTCGGTCGCGGGCAGGGTCTTCGGCGAAGGCGCCGCCGCGCGGATGGAGGACGGCCGGGAGGCCGCCGCCGAGGCGGGCCTGCCGGACCAGGTGAAGGTGGGGCCGCTGCTGGTGGTGCCGCTGGGGGTGGGGAACTCGGCGCGGGGCGTCATCGCCGTCGTGAACCCGCCGGGCGGCGCGGTGTTCTCCGAGGGGAACCGGCGGCTGCTGGAGGCGTTCGCGGGGCAGGCGGCGGTGGCCCTGGAGCTGGCCGACCGGCGCCGCGACGCCGAGCGGCTGGCGCTGCTGGAGGACCGCGACCGCATCGCCCGCGACCTGCACGACACCGTGATCCAGCGGCTGTTCGCCACCGCCATGACGCTGATGAGCGCCATCAAGATCACGCGGCGGCCGGACGTCGCGAGCCGCGTCCAGGGGGCGGTCGACGACCTCGACGAGACCATCCGGCAGATCCGCTCCTCGATCTTCGCGCTGCAGGCGGCGGGCGAGGAGGAGTCGCTGCGCGCCCGCGTGCACGCCCTGGTGGACGGCGCCGCGCAGGGCCTGGGCTTCGCGCCGTCCGTCCGGCTGGACGGCCTGCTGGACACGGCCGTGGACGACGCCACGGGCGAGCACCTGCTCGCGGTCGTCCGGGAGGCCCTGTCCAACACCGCCCGGCACGCCCGCGCCACCGAGGTCACCGTGGTGATCGACGTCGGCGACGACCTCACCCTGCGCGTGGAGGACGACGGCGTCGGCATCCCCGAGGGCGGCCGGCGCAGCGGCCTGCGCAACCTGCGGGAGCGGGCGGAGGAACTGGGCGGCTCCTTCACCACGCGGCCCCGCCAGGGCGGCGGCACCGTCCTGCTCTGGAGGGTCCCGCCGGCGCGCGGCTGAGGCTCGCCCGTCACCGGGACGGAGGTCCCCCGCGGCGGGGGCCAACGGACCTGCCGCCGTCCGGGCGCGGAGCATTGACTGATCCCTGACAACGGCCGCGCCGGGTGACGGTCGGCAGGGGGTGCGGGACGTTCGTCCCGGCATGGCGGACGTCCGGCCCTGGGACGGCGGCGGTCGGCGGGGGAGTCTCAAGACCAGAGGAAGCCCCCCCGGAGACGGCCCGCCGTCTCCGCCGCGACTGGAGAAGATCGATGCACCCCTGCCTGCTGCTCGTCGTGGACGACTCCGACGCCGCGCTCGCCGCCGCCCGGTACGCCATGGCGCTGGCCCATCGCCTCGACGCCGGCGTCCGCGCGGTCGGCGTTCCCCAGGACGGACCGTCCGACGACCGCGACGGCGTCCGCGGGCCCTGCTCGGCGGGCGCGTTCCCCGCCCTCGGCCACGTCAGGCGTCTCGCCCATCTTGAGGAGATCAAGCTGGAGACCGTGGAGATCTTCGGCGAGACCGCCCCCCGCGTCCTGGCCGAGGCCGAGCACGCCCGGCCCTCGATGATCATCGTCGGCCGCGCCCCCGGCGGCGTCGCCCCGTGGGCCGCCCGCGTCCTGAAGGAGGCGCGGCGGCCCGTCCTGGTCGTCCCCGCCGAGCACTGACCGGGAGAGCCGCGCCCGCGGAGGCTCGGCCGCCGCCCGCCGCAGGTCAGGGCCGAGTGACCCGCCGCCTGAGGACCTAAGCCCCATCCAGAGGACAGCGTCGTCATACACAGACTGGAATCGGGTAAGCGGTTCGCCTGGGGGAGGGCAGACCTGTGAATGAGATGGCATCGGACCCACTGCCGAACGTCCTCTTCGGCTATGACGGCACCGAGAACAACGACCTGGCGCTGCAATGGGCCGTCGAGGAGGCGGCGCTGCGCGGCCTGGACCTGCTGCTCGCCCACTCCGCGTACTGGCCCTACCCGGACGGGCAAGCGGACCCGACCATCGGGAACGTGCTCGAACGGGTGGGCCGCAACATCCTCGCGCAGGGGGCGCGCCGCGCTCGTGAACTGGGCGCCACGGGCGGGATCCACAAGCGCCTGATGAGCGGTCCCGTGGCCGAGGGGCTGCTCCACGAATCGGACACCGCCGAGGTCATCGTCGTGGGCTCGCACGAGCGCCACTACGTCCCGGTGGGGTCCACCGCCCTTCAGCTCCCGGCCCGGACCCACCGCCCGGTGTTCGTCGTCCGGCGCGCCGCCGCCGTCCCGAAGATCGTCGTGGGCGTGGACGGGTCCGCGGGAGGCGCCGCCGCACTCGGCTTCGCCTTCGAGGAGGCGCGCCTGCGCGACTGGAGCCTCCGCATCCTGTACGCGTGCTGGGAGCCGGGGGTGGCGGCGGAGCCGGACCTGGAACTGTTCACCGACAGGCCCCGCCTCGAACGCGTGAAGAGGGACTTCCTGGAACGCCTCGTCGCGCCGTGGTACGACCGGTTCCCCGCCGTCGACGTCGAGGCCGCGCTGTCGCTGGACCGCCCCCGCGAAGCGCTCCTGGAGGCCACGGAGGAGGCCGGCCTCCTGGTGGTGGGCGACCGCGGCGTGGGCGGCCTCGACCCGCTGCTGCTCGGCGCGACCAGCAGCGTGATGCTCCACCACGCCCGGTGCACGGTCGCGGTGGTCCCGCGTGACGCGAGGCCGGAGCCTCCGGGGACGCGGCGAGGGTCCGGCTCGTAGGCCGCCCGCGCGTCAGTGCCCGATCCGCCCGCGGTCGAACTCCTCCCATTCGGCGTCCCACCGCTCATGGCGCCGCCGGTCACAGCGCCGCCGCACCAGGAGGTAGGCGCCCAGCGGCGGCGCGCCCAGCGGCATCGCCGTCCCGGCGCCGGCCGTCACGGTGTCGCCGATCGTGCGGGAGTGGGGCCGGGGCGCCCGGTCGGACGGCCCGCCGGGCCCCACCCAGATCTTGGGGTGCTCGCCTATCCCGGGCGCCCGCCAGGTGGTGTAGGTCCCCGTCCGGTGGACCGCGCGCGGCTCGTCCCAGGTGACGGTGATCTCGTTGCGCGCCTTCCAGGCCGTGGCCTTGACGACCGTCGCGTCGACGCGGTGACGATGGGCCGCCTCGGCGCGTTCGGCGCGGGTCCCCGAGGCGTACGCCGAACGTCCCGCGTGCAGGGACAGCGGCGGCACGGTCACCAGGGCGGCCACGAGCAGGAGCAGCCCGGTGAGCCACTGAACCCGGTCGACCTCACGCCGCAGGTCGTTGCGGTCGAAGCCGTACCGGCGGCGCCAACGCGTCACCGGACCCGTGCGCTTCATGTCCCTCCTTAGCCCGTCACCACCGGGCGGACGAGACTTTGGGTACCACCGGAGCCGAACGGCCCCGGCCCCCGACCACGATTGTGAGTGCCCGTGACCTGGCTGCCCCCGGAGGAGTACATCCGGACGCTACCGAACGCCACCATGTACGCGGCCCTGTACTTCACCGACACCGACGGCGACCCCCTGGCGCTGCGCTCCGCGTACAGCGTGGAGACCTGGCAGTTTCCGGGCGGAAACGTCGAACACGGAGACCCCACCCCGTTCGCCACGGCCGTGCGGGAATGCCGGGAGGAGACCGGCATCGACGTCGTCCGGCCCCCGCGCCTCCTCCTCACCCACTACATCCCGCCGCGCCCCGCGTGGCCCTGCGCGAAGATCGGCTTCATCTTCGACGGCGGAGCGCTCACCGCCGCCGAGCTCGACGGGATCGTCCTGGACCCGTCCGAGCACACCGGCTGGCTGGTGCGGCCGCTCAGCGTTTGGAGGACGGTGATGAGCCCCCGCCTTTTCGCCCGGGTCACCGCCCTCCACGAGGCCCGCGTCAGCGGATCCGCGGGCTTCCTGTGCGACCCGCCCCCGGACGCGCCCGGAACGGCGGGTGAGATGTAACAGGACGCCGCTCTCCGGACAAGAAGAGCAAACGGCACGGAGAGCGGGAGGCCCCTGCATGCAAGAGGAAAAGCCGGTCGTGGACGCGGATCCGGTGGACGTCATCGCGATCGGCCGTGATCCGGTGGCGCTGGAGCTGGGCATCGCCCGGAACATGGTGGCCGCCGAGTGGCGGCGCCATGCCGGCGAGCTCGACAAGGCGCGGCGGGCAGGAGGTCATCGCCATCTGGACGGTGACGACATCCTTCGGCTGGAGGAGCAGATCGACGCCCAGCGAGTGGCGCGGGGCCTGCACGCGACGCTGTCCGTGCTGCCCGAGCGGCTACGTGGCGTCATCGAGCTGGTCGATCTGGACGGTCTGCCCCTGGCCGAGGCCGCCGCGGTGCTGGGCGTCCGCGAGGGCACCGCCCGGGTCCGGCTGCACCGGGCCCGTAAACGGCTGAAGGCCGAGTTCCCGTCCGTCCAGGCGGCACCCGCGTGGTCCACCGCGCGTTCGACGGTCCCTCTGGCGAAAGGAGCCTCCCTCATGAGCGGCATCTCCACCGACGACGCCCCCCTCGCGGGCTATCAGGAGCGGCGGCTGGCCGAGCTGACCGCGGCGGTCGCCGCCAGGGCGGAGCGGGGCGCCCGCGCACCGGCGGTTCAGCGGTCGCGCCGGCCGGGGGCGGCTCACCGGCGGTCGGTGTGGGCCGTCGCGGCGGTGGCGTCCGCGGCGTCCGCGGCCGTCGTCGCGATGCTGGCCTGGACGGGGAGCGCGCAGCCCGCCTACGCGGTGACCCGGGATCCGTCCGGCCTGGTCACGGTCCGGGTCGGCCAGAAGACCCTGGACTCGCGCGATGCCGACGCGCTCTCGCGTGAGCTGCGCTCGCTGGACGTGCCGGCCGTCGTGTACTCCGTCCCCGAGTACACGGTATGCCCGCAGCCCCATGCCAGGACGGTCGAGCTCCCGCCGAACGTGTACTCCATGCCGGACGGCCTCTACACCGTGCCGAGCGACCTGCCGCGGCCGGGCGGCGGCTGGAAGATGACGATCAACCCGGGCCACTTCAAACCCGGCCAGTTCATGGTCTGGACGCTGAGCACCTCCGGCGTCTACGAACAGGACGGCCGGCGCACCGGCACCGCGACCAGCGTCGGCACCTATCTGGTCAGCGGCCGGGTCATCCCGTGCCGCTACCGCCCGGCACCGCCGGTACCCGCTCCCAAGGCGGCCGGTGAGGACGGCCCGATGTCCGTCACCGACACCGGCGGTCGTGTCTCCTTTGCCGACTCGCCCTGACGGATTCCCAACGCGGCCGCAGGCTGTGCGAGAACGGCACCCATCCGGATCCGGATGGGCGCCGTCGTCCAAGCGGACGCACGCTCGTGGACGTGCCCGGCGAGGGTCGTCCATCTGTATCTCCCGTAGGCCATCCGGCGTCGGAGGAAGACGGGGTTCGATGCGTTTGCGGTTGACGTTCCATACGGGGGCCCATGAACTGGCCTGGGACGAGGTGCTGGCTCCTGGGCGGGCCCTGTCGTACGCGCTGTTGCGGCGGGGAGCGCCTCAACTGGGGGAGGCCCTCCACAAGGACGGTTGGGGTCCGCACAAGCTGGCCCCGTTCGGGTACGGCGCGCCGGTCTTCCCGGCGGCTCGGCGGCGCCGGGGCGTGTACGCCGCCGAGGGGCCCGGGATCGTGGAGTTCGGGAGCCCGCTCCACGCGGTGGTCGAGGGCTGGGCCGCGGCGCTGGCGTCGATACCGGTGCTGGCGTGGGGCGCGACCGCGTTCATCGTCGACAGGATCGAGCCGGTGTGGGCACCGGCGTTCAAGGCGGGTAAGGCCGTCTTCCGCACGGAGACGCCGGTGGTGATGAAGGGGTCGGGACGTGACGAGTCCGGCGCCCGCGCCCGCCGGCAGGCGTGGTGCTTCCCCGGCGAGCCCGAGTGGGACACCTACGTGCAGAGCAACCTGCGTCGCAAGGCGACGGCCCTCGGCCTGGACCCGGACGTCACCTTGGAACGCGTCGGATGGGTGGGGCCGAAGCGCTCCTTCGCCGTGGGGAGCAGCGGGGGAGGAAAGAAGCCGGGGGCCTGCGTCGAAGTCGCCGTTTCCGGCGCGCCGGAAACGCTCTCGGCCCTGCACTCGTGGGGTCTGGGCCAGGCCAACAGCACGGGCATGGGCTGGATCAGTGCTTGACGCCGCACGGGGCCGACTGGGGTGTCTCACTCCTGCGGAGATGCGCATCGCGGGCACGGCGCCCGTCCGCGCATGCCTTCCTGAAGGCTTATGACCTCACCCGCGCCGAGGCATCCCGGGCACAGACCAGTCCCGGCGACGGCGACGTGCTGGCCGACCGGCGAACGATGCCCGCTCAGATTGGGCGGCTCGCCTTCCTGCGCCTGACCGCCCTCGTTGCCGGTCCCCTCGCAGTACCAGCAATTGACCTCGATCCAACGCGCTCCGCGTCCGACCATCACCAACCGCCGGGTACCGCCGCACTTCGCGCAGGCCGGGCCGTCCCAATCGCGCATCAGACCAGCCCCGATCCGTCGCAGGCAGTGCATTTCACCCGGACCCGCTCCACGCGGGCCGCGTAGTACCCACACTCGCCGCCACATGCTCCGCACGTGCGGGGACGACGGCCTCGACCCCTGACCACGAGCCGACGATAAAACTCCGGACCGGACGCTGCCATAACCAAGCGGTGATTCGCCGCTACCCCGACCGCCGGGCCAACTGCTGCCACCGGAGCGGAACAGCGCGATCGCCCCCGCTGGCCTGTGGGGTGGAGCGTGGCCCCGACGGTGCGCCGGGGCCACGGGCCGGGCGGTGGCCGCGCCCGGTGCCCGGGGGCGAGCCTTGCTCGGTCTATCGAAATTCGATAGATTGCCATCGTAACTCGATAGAAAGGGTGAGCCATGGGAACGCTGGCGGTGCGCGCGCTGCGCGCTGTGCTCGCGGTGCTGCTCACCGGCACCGTGTTCGTTCAGACACTGATGGTGTGGGCGTTGGCCACCGACCCGGAGGACGGGTCGCTTCCGCTGACCCCGCTGCGCGTGATCACGATCCTGGGCATCGGGACGATCCAGGTGTCCCTGGTCTGCGTATGGCGGCTGGTGGCGATGGTGCGACGGGGAACCGTGTTCTCCCACGCCGCCTTCCGGTACGTGGACGTCATCATCGGCGCGATCGTGGCCGCCGCCCTCGTGTGGTTCGCGGTCACGGGCATCAACGCGCCGGACCAGCGGGACGACCCGGGCGTCACCGTCATCATGGGCGGAATCGGCGTGGCCATCCTGGGGGGCGCGCTCCTGGTGCTGGTGCTGCGGATGCTGCTCGCCCAGGCCGTCGCCCGCGATGTCGAAGCAACGGAGATGCGGGCCGAGCTGGACGAGGTGATCTGATGCCGATCGCCGTCGACATCGACGTGATGCTGGCCAAGCGGAAGATGTCCGTGGGCGAGCTCGCGGACCGCGTGGGGATCACGCCCGCCAACCTGGCGGTGCTCAAGAACGGCCGCGCCAAGGCCGTGCGCTTCACGACCCTGGCGGCACTCTGCGAGGTGCTCCAGTGCCAGCCGGGCGACCTGCTGCGCTGGGAGGCCGAGGACGCCCTGCGGGCGGATGACGTGCCCCAGGGTGGGCGTAAGAACGCCTGACGTCACCGGCCCGACTGTGGGGGCGTCTCTCGATCGAGGTGACGGCCGTGCCAGGTCAACGGGGCCATGACCTCTCGGCATTATCGAGGCTCAGCCGCTCTACGAGCTGCTGAACCTCGGTGATCCTCATGTCAGCCGGCAGGGTGGAAGTCGTACGGCAGTTCGTCGTAGACGTAGTACACGCAGTCGGTGCCATGGGCGCATTGGCCCCAGTGGACGGCCTTGCTCGGGTCGGACGCCGGGCGTTCCGGGGGTGGCGACGAGGGTGGTGCGGGCCCCGCCCCGGATTCTGGGGCGGCGGACGTGGGTGATGTGGTCCGGCGGTTCCGGGTGCGAGGCGGGGCTGCCGTCGATTCAGCTGGACCGGCCGGGAGCGTTCAGTGGCCGGTGGCAGTCTGAGCGGCCGCCGTCTTATCTGGAGGGACGGTCTCTCGTGCGCGTTGAGAGGGGACGGCGACCTCCCAGGCGGCCTCGATCATTTGGAAGATCTCGTCGACCGCGGCCTCCGGGTCGTCCGCCTCCCGGGCCAGTGAATAGGCGTCGATCGCGAACCTCGCGATCGTCCGGGAGGCCGTTGAGGTCGGTGGCAGGTCGAGGTCGGCGGCGATGGCCGTCGCCAGCGACTCCGCATGGCGCAGCCTCATCGACTCCTCGTACTCCCGCAGGGCGGCGGATTCGACGATCATGCGCCAGATCGGGCCGGCGTCGTCCCCCGTGCAATGGCGCACCAGAGCGTGGATCTCGCGACGCAATGCCGGGATGAGCGGCTCGTGCGGGGCCCGGTCGGTGACCGCCTGCGTGAGGCGCTGCTCGAAGTCTTCGTCCTGCTCGAACACCAGGGCCTCTTTCGAGGCGAAGTGGGAGAAGAGCGTGGTGACGGCCACGTCGGCTTCGGCGGCCACGTCACGGATGCCCACCGCGTCGTATCCGCGTTCCAGGAAGAGCCGCAGGGCGGAATCGGCGATCTTCTGGCGGGTCGCGGCCTTCTTGCGCTCACGGCGTCCGGGTGGCACGGTCATCCGATGATGCTATCAGATACAAATACAGATCAATTCTTAAAAGCTAACTGTTAGCTTTTTTCTCTCTGGCGTCCCGCGACCGCGACCTGCACACTTGCATCGTTCCAGAGTTCGGCATGCGGCGACGATGTGGTCGCCCGGCAGGCCCTGCATCGCGGAGTGGCAATGCCCTCGCCGATGCTCGGCGCATCAGCCATGCCCCAGGCGACCAGGAGGAGCCCCTTTGTCGGAGATCGTCGTCATTGCCCGCATGCAGGCCAAGCAGGGGCGCGGCACCGAGTTGCTCGCGCTGTTCTCCGAACTGGTCCCCGAGGTGCTGCGCGGCGAACCCGGGACGTTGCGCTACGCCTTCTATGTCGAGCCGGGCTCCGACCCGTTGCGGGTAACGGTGATCGAGAAGTACGCCTCGCGCGCCGCGCTCGAAGCACATGGCGCGGGCACGCTGTCCACGTACCTTCCACGGCTGATCGACCTGATCGACGGCGCCCCCGAAACCGTCGAGCTGCACCCGGCCGCGCTGGAGGTCTCCGTCGGCCGGGCCGAGGCCGCCAGGCTGAGCATCTAGGACGGTCGCGACGGCACCCGGTGCCGTGGGCGGTCCACGACCGTGCCGCCCACGGTCCCACCTCGGACGATGCGCGCCGGGTGCCGAGGCCAACGCCTTCATAAGACTACCAGGTGCAAAAATGAAGCCGTTGGTAAACACTATCGGTTAGTGTTACGTTCGGTGTCATGAAGAGAGTGAGCTTCGCCGAGTTCGGCGGTCCGGACGTCCTGCGACTCCTGGACGCCGAGGAGCCTCACGCGGGCCCAGGTCAGGTGCGCGTCGCCGTGCGCGCGGCGGGTGTGAACCCCGTCGACTGGAGGATCCGCGAAGGGCAGTCCCTTGCGGCCCATCCGATCGAGATGCCCTCCGGAGTCGGGCTGGACGCCTCAGGAGTGGTGGACGAGGTCGGCGAGGGCGTCGAAGGCATCGAGATCGGTGACCGCGTGTTCGGCGAAGGATCGAGCACCTATGCCGAGTTCGCCGTGCTGTCGGCCTGGGCCCGCATGCCCGAGGGGCTGACGTTCGAAGAGGCGGCCGGGTACCCCTCCGTTTTGGAGACCGCGCTGCGCGTCATCCACCAGGTGGGCGTGCGGCCCGGGGAGACGCTGCTGGTCAGTGGCGCGTCCGGGGGAGTGGGATCGGCGGTGCTGCAGATCGCCCGCGACCGGGGCATCGCGGTGATCGGCACGGCCGGGGCCACGAACCAGGACTATCTGCGCGGCCTGGGCGCCGTCGCCACGACGTACGGCGAGGGCTGGGTCGAGCGGGTGCGGCGGCTCGGCGAGGTCGACGCGGCTCTCGACCTGGCCGGGGCGGGTGTGATCGGCGAGCTCGTCGAGCTGACCGGCGACCCGCGGAGGGTGGTCTCCATCGCCGATCTCGATGCGCCGAAGCTCGGTGTCCGGTTCTCCGGCGTCGCCGGAAGCGTGCCGGACGCGCTCGCCGAGGCCGTCCGCCTCATCTCGCTGGGAAGGCTCCACATTCCGGTCGAGAAGTCGTACACGCTGGCCGAGGCCGCGGCGGCGCACATCGACAGCCACGCCGGTCACACGCGCGGACGCCGGGTCATGGTCGTCTGAGTGGTTCCTACCTGCCCGCGTCTTCGGCGGGGAAGGGCTCGTAGTCGCTGGACGTGTTGTCGAAGGTGAAGGCCGTCCAGCGGTCCGGCTGGATGTGCGCCAGGCGTGCGCCCAAGGCGACCGCAATGGCCACGGGGCCGGTGAGGAAGACGGCGTGACGGCCTGTGCGGGCTGCCGGTTGTAGTGGGGCCTGACGCCATGTGCGGCATATCTGCTCGACGATGGCGGTGTAGGTCGAAGCGTCCTCCTCCAACGGGCCCGCGGCCGTCCGGTGCAGGAGAAGCAGGTTGCCGATCCCGTGCCTGCGGCAGGTCTCCTGGACGGGGTGCAGGAAGTCGTGGCCGAGGTTCTGCAGGTCGACGGCGAGTGCGGCGCGCGAGGGGTCTCCGCCATCGAAGATCTCGACCGGTTCCGCCGTGAGCGGTTCGGTGGTGAGCGGGTTCTCACGCAGGCTGACGGCGGGAAAATAGGCGGGGTCGCCGTCCCGCTGCCGCATCGCGTGCAGGACGATCTCGCGCGGATGGGTGTGCCCGATCCGGGCGCCGAGCCGGAACCCGGCGGGCAGCGGCATGGTCGGGACGAGGTTGACGCGGGTCGCGCCGTGGACGAGGCGTTCGGCTATCTGCGCCGCCGCGATCGTCTCGTCGGCGAGGGCGTCGATGCCTTCCTTCGGCCACGGGTGCGCGGCGGGCAGGGCGAGGCGGGTCTTCACCGTGATGGCGTACTTCTGGCTGTACTCGACGGCCTTGTCCTCCAGCAGTTCCGCTCGCCGCGCGCCCCGCGCGGGGTCCGCCGCCGTCACGACGAGGCCGATCTGGGTCTTGGCGGCCGTGCGGAGGCGGAGCCGGGCACCGACCGCCATGAACGCGAGCCCGCAGAGGCACCCGAGGAACAGCCACCAGCGTCCCGCCGGTTCGCCGGTCAGCACCGACTTGGCGGCCTCGATGCCGAACCCGCCCGCGAGGACGCCGCCGACCCCGCTCCAGGCCGCGCCGTCCGCGATCACGCGGCGGGCCGCCGACGGCGTGGCGGACGGTCCGCCGACGACGGTCATCGCCGGTGTGTTCAAGGTGTCGGTCACTGCCGGCCTCTCTCTTCCGTCGTCGCTGACCACAACGTACTGATGGACGGCCGCCGCGAACCGGCACGCTCGTCTCACCCGGCGGCGGAGGCCGGGCCGGAGCCGGTCAAAGGCGGACGCGGCGTTCAGCGGATCTTCGGCTCTGCACGCGCCTAGGGTGCGTCTCCACGACTTCGTCCATCTGTCCTTGGCGCGGTGCGGTGGACGCGAAGGGGGACGGGGTGGAAGTGCACGCGGTCGTGCTGAGCACGGCGGGCAATCAGAACTACGTTTTCGGTTCGAACAAGCGGCGCGAGAACGTGGGCGCGTCGCATCTGATCACCCGTGTCGAGGGGGAGTGGCTCGACAGGGCTCTGGCGGAGGTCGCAGCGCCGGGGCGGGGCGGCCGCCGGTGGCGCGTCGAGGACGACGGCATCGAGGTGGTCACCGCGAACGCGGGCGGTGTGACGCTGCTCGTCGGGGACAGGGAGATCGGCAGGCGGGTCGTCGGCGTCATCACGGAGGCGGCGCTGCGGGAGGCGCCGGGGCTGGACGTGTGCGGCGCGGTCGGGGGGCCGGTCCGCTGGGGCGGCGCGAAGGAGGTCGCCGAGGGCATCGCCGACGCGCGCGAACTGCTCGTGGAGGCGAGGGCCAAGCGGCGCGGGCCGAGGCTGCGTTTCCCGGGGGTGCCGCTCGCGGCGCGGTGCGGGTCGAGCGGCCTGCCCGCGCACCGTGTCGTCGAGTTCCCCGCGGAGCGGGCGCCGGAGGCGCGTTCGGCGCCGAGCGTGGCGAAGCTGGACGCCTTCGACCCCGCTCTTCGGCGGCTCGCGGTCACGATGGGCCTCGGTGACGACGCGGGGACGGCGGCGACGGAGAAGCTCGTCCGGGTCGTCGACCACCTGAACGACAAGGCGGAGTGGGTCGCGGTCGTCCACGCCGACGGCAACGGCCTGGGGAAGGTCTTCCAGGAGTTCTCGTCCGTCAACGGCGACTCCTCGATCAGGAGCGCGGACCAGTTCACCGAGCGCCTGCGCGGTCTGTCCGAGGGCGTGGACGAGTGCGCACGGCTGGCGTTCCGGTCGGCGTGCGGCCGGTTGCGCGAGGCCGGATGGTCGGCGAAGACGCCCGTGCCGCCGATCCTTCCGCTCATTCTCGGCGGGGACGACCTCACCGTGGTCTGCGACGGTGAGCTGGCCCTGCCGTTCGCCCGCCATTATCTGGAGGAGTTCACGCGGCTCGCCAATGCCTGCGGCGCGGTCGGCGGCGTCCTGAAAGAGGTGGACGGGCTGCGCGGGCTCGGCGCTTGTGCGGGGGTCGCCATCGTGAAACGGGCCTATCCGTTCCACAGCGCCGTCCACCTCGCCGATGAACTGACCGGTGAGGCGAAGCTGGTGAAGAAGAAACTGGGGCAGGACAAGAGCGCTCTGGCCTTTCACGTCCTCTTCGAAAGCGCCTTCGCCGATCTGGGCCGGCTGCGCGAGCAGCAGACCCTCGCCGACGAGGGCACCTGCCTGACCGGCCAGCCCTACGTCGTCGGGGACGCGGGGGACGCCCCGTGGGCGCGGTACCGGCACTGGGACGACCTGGAGAGACGTGTCGCGGCGCTGACCGAAAGGCGGGACGGGACGCTCGTCATCTCCGCGAGCCAGGCGCACGAACTGCGGTCGGCCCTTTTCAGGGGCCACAAGGCCGCCGACGCTCGGCTGGCGATGGCGTCGACATGGCTCGGAGAGGAAGCGGTCAGGGGACTGACCGACGACGGTTCGCTGTTCTGGCGGGACGACGCCGTCCGCCGAAGCGGCCTTCTGGACGCCATGAACGCCGCTCCTTTCCTGCGGTCGGGGGAACGCGCATGAGCCACACCGTCTCCCTGACCCTGCGCATGCTGAGCGACTGGCACATCGGTGCCGGGACCGGCCGGCACGGGCATCTCAGCCGGCAGGTGCTGCGCGACGAGGACCGGCTCCCGTTCGTCCCGGCCAAGTCCCTCAACGGCGTCCTGCGGGACGCCTGCGAGATCGCCGCCCGCGCCCTCGACGCCGGTACCGGCGGAAGGCCGGTCTGGCATGAATGGGTGGACTACCTGTTCGGGCACCAGGCGGCCTCCCGCCCCGCCGCCGCGGACGCCGTGCCGGCGCACCTCGCGCGGCATCCGCGTCCCGCCGCGTTCCTCTATCTCGGCCCGCTCCGGATGCCGGGCGATCTCGGTCCCGCCATCGCCCGGAACCGGCGGCTCGCGGACGCGGTGACGTTCGTCAAACCGGGCGTCGCGCACGACCCGGAGACCGGTGCCGCGCGGGAGGACATGCTGCGATTCGACGAGATGGCGCGCGGCGGCGTGATCCTCGAAGGGGCCGCGGAACTGCCCGGCGGCCTCTCCGAGGCGCAGCTGGGCTGCGCGCGCGCCCTGCTCTGGGCGGGCGCGCGGCTCGTGGAGGGCATCGGTGCGAACCGGCGCCGCGGGTCCGGGCGCTGCCGGCTCGACCTCGGCGGCGCGGGGCTGCCGCC
>NZ_CAACVB010000117.1 GCF_900659635.1 Actinomadura roseirufa
CCCCCGGCCGGCTCACGACGGGGCTCGAAGGGTACTGCGGGCCGCCGCTTCGTGGTGTCCTGGCTGCCGGCGCCGGCGCCGGCGCCGGTGCCGGTGCCGGTCCGCACGCGCGACGGGCCCGGCTCGCGGCGCCGCTGCCGCTGTGGTGGTCCTTCGCTCGGGCGGGCCACCGCTTCGGGGTGTCTGGCCGCTGGCGTAGAGCGTACGCGCGACGGGGCGTCGGTTCGCGGCGTGGACAGCGTGTCCCGGCCGGTGTGTATGAGTTTGGCGCGCGGTCATGACGGGCGCCGTGGGGCTTTGTGGGGTCTTCTGGTCCGCGTCGTCTGAGGCCGTCTGGGAGAGGCTGACGCGCGGTCAGCGGGGCGGGGGCGGGCGGCCGGTTCCCGAACGGGCCGCCTCGGTGGCGGTGCGCGCCCCCGTGCCGGTGATCTCGTCCTCCAGGGCGGTGGCCATGATCCTCACCGCTTCGGCCTCCACGCGGGGGGACACGACGCGGGGCCGCGGCTCATCGCCGGAGCCGGAGCCGGAGCCCGGTTCGGGGGAGGAGCCGGCCGCCGCGGCGAACCGGGGGTCGTGCCGGGAGAGGATTCGCAGCATCATCTCCTTGAACCCCTCCAGCTCGTCCGGCGCCAGCGCCGCGAAGAGCCGCTCGTCCAGCTCGTCCCGGTGCGCGCGACCGCGGCCGAGGGACAGCCGCCCGGCCTCGGTGACCTCGAGCGCGTAGCGGCGGCGGTCCCGGGGGTCGCGGCTGCGCCGGACGTGCCCGGCGTCCTCCAGCGCGTCCACGATGCCGACCAGGTCGCCGGGGTCGATGCGCAGGTGCTCGCTGACCTCGCGCTGCGACAGCGGCCCGAGGCGCGCCACGCAGGACAGCACGAACAGGTGGGGGAGCCGCATGCCGTTCTCGGGCGCCGCCTCGATCGAGGTGCGGCGCATGAGCCTGACCAGTTCGAACAGCAGGTAGGAGGGCGACCCGCGCAGCGGGTCCGGCCGGTCCGGCACGGCGACTCCTTGGACGGTCCAATGTCTCTTGACGTAAAAGATAGGGTACCCCTATTGTTGGAATGCCCAAATAATGCAGAATGAGGGGATCCATGCCGGACGGGGAGTCCGCCGTCGAGGTCGACGGCCTGATCAAGCGGTTCGGCGAGGTGGAGGCCGTGCGGGGGATCGCGTTCGCCGTCCGCCCGGGGGAGATCTTCGGGTTCCTCGGCCCGAACGGGGCGGGCAAGTCGACGACCATCAACATGCTCTGCACGCTGCTGCGCCCCTCCGGCGGCAAGGCGCGGGTCGCCGGGTACGACATCGTGACCGAGCGCGACGACGTGCGCCGCAACATCGGCCTGGTCTTCCAGGACCCCACGCTCGACGGCTACCTGTCCGGCGAGCAGAACCTGCGCTTCCACGCCGAGCTGTACGGCGTGCCGCGGCAGGTGACCGGTCCCCGGATCCGGCAGGTGCTGGAGATGGTCGGGCTGTGGGACCGGCGCGGCGACCTGGCGCAGACCTACTCCGGCGGGATGAAGCGGCGGCTGGAGATCGCGCGCGGCCTGCTCCACTCGCCCCGGGTGCTGTTCCTGGACGAGCCCACGGTCGGCCTGGACCCGCAGACCCGGGCGTCGATCTGGGAGTACATCCGCCAGCTGAAGGAGTCCGAGGAGATCACCATCTTCATGACGACCCACTACATGGACGAGGCGGAGTACTGCGACCGGATCGCCATCATGGACTCCGGCGGCATCGTCGCGCTGGACACCCCCGAGGCGCTCAAGGCCGGTGTCGGCGAGGACCGGGTGCGGATCCAGACCGCCGACGACACCGCCGCGATCGCGGCGCTCGCCGACCGGTTCGGCCTGGCCGCGGTCGTGTCGGAGGGCGCGGTGACCTTCTCCGTGCCCGCCGGTGAGGAGTTCGTGCCGCGGCTGTTCGGCGGGCTGGGCGTGCCGATCCGGTCGGTGAGCGTGTCCCGGCCGTCGCTGGACGACGTGTTCATGTCCTTCACCGGGTCGACGATCCGCGACGCCGAGTCCACCACGAGCGACCGGCTGCGCATGATGATGCGCGCGGCGAGGAGATGAGAGTGACGAGCGGGGTGGAGACGGCCGCGCCGGCCCCCGGCGTGGCGGGGGTCCGGGTGCCCGAGCGCAGCGTCCGGCACGACCTGCGCGCCGTGAAGATCGTGCTGCACCGGGAGCTGATCCGGTTCTGGCGCGACAAGCTGCGGATGGTGTCCGGGCTCATCCAGCCGGTGCTGTGGCTGCTGGTGATGGGCACCGGCCTGTCCAACCTGATCACCAGCGGCGGCGCCCGCGGCGGGGTCGACCTCAAGACGTTCATCTTCCCCGGCGTCTGCGCGATGTCGGTGATGTTCACCGCGATGTTCTCCGCCGGGTCGATCGTGTGGGACCGCGAGTTCGGCTTCCTGCGCGAGATGCTCGTCGCGCCCGTCAGCCGCAGCGCGATCGTGGTGGGCAAGTGCATCGGCGGCGCGTTCGTGGCGACCGTGCAGGGGGCCGTGATCGTCGCACTGGCGGGGCTGGCGGGCGTTCCCTACGACCCCCTTCTGCTGCTGCAACTGCTGGGCCTGATGTTCGTCGGGGCGTTCGCGCTGACCGGGTTCGGCGTGATGATGGCCGCGCGCATCAAGACGATGCAGTCGTTCTTCGGCCTCATGCAGATGGCGATGATGCCGATGATGTTCCTGTCCGGCGCGCTCTACCCGCTGAACGGGCTTCCGACCTGGCTGACCATCCTCACCCGCTTCAACCCGCTCACCTATGCCGTCGACCCGCTGCGCCAGGCGGTGTTCGCGCACCTGGACGTCTCGCCCGCGCTGGAGAGGACCTTCAACCCCGGCGTCACCTGGAACGGCTGGGTCGTTCCGGTCTGGCTGGAGATCCTCATCGTGCTCGCGATGGGCTTCGGACTCATGGGCGTGGCGATCCTGGAGTTCCGCCGGGCGGACTGAGCGCGCCCGCTACCCTGTGCCTACGGGTCGGATCCAAGTCCTTGCAGAGGGTGACATGCGCTCAAGTATGCACAAGGTCGGCAGGCGTGGGTGTGCGGCGGTCGCGGCCGTCCTGGCGGTGGTTCCGGCCGCCGTCGTCATGGACGGGCGGACGCCCCCGGCGCGGGCGTCCGCCGGGCGCGCCGGGACGCCCGCGGGTCCGGCGCAGGCCGCGCCGCGGGGGGTGCGGATCACCCGGTTCCTGGGTGAGCGGCGCCTGCCGCACCTGATGAAGTTCCAGGGCACCACGGTCGGCGGGCTCTCGGGCTTCGACCGCGACCCGCGCACCGGCACCTGGTACTTCATCTCCGACGACCGGTGGAGGTACGACCCCGCCCGCTTCTACAGCGGCCGCCTGGACATCGACCCCGCCACGGGAGCCTTCACCGGGGTCCGGCTCACCGGCGTGACCACGCTGAAGCGTCCCGACGGCACCCCCTACCCCGGCTACGGCAAGCCGGACTCGGCCGACCCGGAGACGATCCGCTTCGACCGGCACGGCGGGCGGCTGCTGTGGGGCCACGAGGGCGACCGCCCGGACGAGACGCACGAGGGCATCCCGCTGTCGGACCTGTTCGTCCGCTGGTCCGGGCGGGACGGCCGCTTCGAGGGCGGGCTGCCGCTCCCCGCGAACCTGAGGCTCACCACGGGCCACCGGGGACCGCGCCGCAACTTCGGCTTCGAAGGGCTCACCTTCACTCCGCACGGCGTCGCCGCCATGGTCGAGGGCCCGCGCTACGAGGACGGCGAGCCGCCGACCACCGAGCACGGCGCCGTGACCAGGCTCACCCTGTGGAACCGGCGCGGGCGGCTGCGGGCGCAGTACGCCTACCCGGTGGACCGGCTGCCCGCGGCGCCCGTCCCGCCCACGGGCACGACCGACAGCGGGGTGTCGGAGATCCTCGCGGTCGACGGTCACCGGTACCTGGCGCTGGAACGCTCGTGGATCGAGGGCGTGAACTACAAGGTGAAGCTGTACGAGTTCGACGTGCGCGGCGCGACGAACGTGCTGGCGGTGGACGCGCTGGCCGGTGACCGGCGGTACCGTCCGGTGACCAAGCGGCTCGTCGCCGACCTCGGGCGGTTCAGCGACCCCGTGCAGAACCTGGAGGGCCTGGCCTGGGGGCCTCGGCTGAGGTCGGGGGAGTGCTCCCTGGTGGTGGGCTCCGACGACAACTTCGACGCCCGCGAGGTCACCCAGTTCCTGGCGTTCGCCGTCCGGGGCTGCTGACCCCGGGGCCGGCGCCGTCCTGGCACGACCCGGGAACGTGAGAGGGGCCCGCCGATCTCCGGCGGGCCCCTCTCACGTCGTGTCCGGGCGCGAGGCCCGGCGGACGACTCAGACGGCGAAGTCCAGCAGCGGCCTGGCGTTGCTGGGGTGCCGCAGCTTGGACAGCGACTCCTTCTCCAGCTGGCGGATCCGCTCCCGGGTCAGCCCGAGCGCCCGGCCGATCTCGTCCAGCGTGCGGGGCGTGCCGTCGTACAGCCCGAACCGCATCGCCATGATCTTGGCCTCGCGGGGCGACAGGACGTCCAGGGTGCGGCGGAGCTGGTCGGCCATCAGCTGGCGGTCCACCAGCTCGGCGGCCTCGGGGCTGTCGGTGTCCTCGATGAGGTCGCCGATGCGGGTCTCGCCGTCCTCGCCGATCGTGGAGTCCAGGCTGATCGGCTGGCGGCTGGTGCGCAGCAGCTCGCGGATCTGGTCGGGGCTCTTGTCCAGCTCGACGGCCAGTTCCTCGGGGGTGGGCTCGCGGCCGAGGCGCTGGTGCATGTCCCGCTCCACCCGGCTGAGCTTGCTCAGCATCTCCAGCACGTGGACGGGCAGCCGGATCGTGCGGGCCGAGTCGGCGAAGCCGCGCTGGATCGCCTGCCGGATCCACCACATCGCGTAGGTGGAGAACTTGTAGCCCTTGGAGTAGTCGAACTTCTCGACGGCGCGGATCAGGCCGAGGTTGCCCTCCTGGACGACGTCCAGGAGCGACAGGCCGCGGTCGGAGTACTTCTTCGCGACCGACACCACGAGGCGCAGGTTGGCCTCCAGCATGTGGGCCTTGGCGCGGTGGCCGTCGGCGGCGACCCACTCCAGGTCGACGCGCATCCGGGGGCTGAGCTTCTGCGTTTCGAGCTTGTGCTCGGCGTACAGGCCGGCCTCGATGCGCTTGGCGAGGTCGACCTCCTGCTCGGCGGTGAGGAGCTGGCGCCGCCCGATCGCCTTGAGGTAGGTGTGGACGGAGTCGCCCATGGTGGTCGAGTGGTCGTCGAGATCGGCGGGGGACTCGACCTCGACCTCGGCGACGTCGAACGCCTCGTCCTCGGCGGGGGAGTCGGCCGGGGAGTCGGCGGGGGCCGCGGGCTCGGCGGGGGCGGACTTCCCGGTGGTGGACTTCCCGGTGGCGCGCCGCTCGGCGGCCGTGGCGGTCTTCTTCGCGGTGCGCTTGCGGCCCTTGGCCGCGGGGGCCTCGCCCGCTCGCGCGGTCTCGTCGCCGGCGCGGTCGGGGGTGCGGCCGGCGGGGCGGTTGGCGGCGGCCCGCCGGGCGGGGTCGCCCTCGCCCGCGAGGCTGATGCCGGAGTCGGAGAGCTCGCGGAGGATGGAGCGCCCCTGGGCCGGGCTGATCCCGGCGCATTCGAAGGCCGCCCTCACCTCGTCGAGCGAGAGGTGCCCTTGGACACGGCCACGCTCGAGGAGCTCGTCGAGTGCGGGGCTCGTCGACTCCGTGAGCGGGGTCTCAGCGGCGGTTCGCGGCATGGGGACACCCCCCTCCCTTCGGTGGTGTGGGTGCGACGCGGATTGTCGTTCGCTGGTGGCGCGCGCACTTATCGGAACGTCGCACGGCGGGTCCGTTGTTCCCGAACGCCCGGATCGGCCGGGCGCGCACCCGGCCGTCGGGGAACGGTCCAGCGGGGATGGCCCGGAGCGACGCTGCTCCTGGAGGGCCGGTCACACCGTCCGGTCCTCCGGCGCGACCTTACTGTGTAAAGGGCCGGGGCGGCTGAAACGTGACCGATATCACCGCTGGTCCGGGCCCTGCGGCCGCATTGTCCGACCATAGCGCGCCATAACGCGTTCTCGCAGCTCAGGGTCGTCCCGGGGGACCGGTTCGAGGAAGACCTCGTCGATCTCCTCGTGCGCCGCGCGCAGCTCCCGCCCCATCCGGACGCAGGCGCGCTCCACGTCCCCGGCCCTGAGGGAGTCGCGGAAGTCCAGGCGGGCGCAGACCAGCACCCGGTCGGCGCCGACCGTCAGCGTGACGAGGTCCACGACCTGCTCGACCTCGGGGGCCGCGCCGAGCCGTTCCCGGACGCCGGCGACCAGCCGCGGATCGGCCTGGTTGCCGATCAGCAGGTTGAGGTTGATCCGCCCGAGGACCAGCGCGACGGCGGTGAGCAGCACGCCGATGAGCACCGACCCGGCGCCGTCCCAGGCCGCCACGCCGGTGAGCTGGTGGAGGCCGAGCCCGGCGAAGGCCAGCAGCAGCCCCACCAGCGCGGCCGAGTCCTCCAGCAGGACGCTGACCGCGGTGGGCTCGTCCGTCCGGCGGATGTAGGCGGCGAGAGGGAGGTCCTCGGCGCGCGCCGCGGCCCGCACCTGCCGTACCGCCTGGCGCCAGGAGATCCCCTCCAGCGCGAACGACACCCCGAGGACGGCGTACCCGACCGCGGATCCGGCCTCGGCGGCATGGCGCCCGGTGAACGTCTGGACGCCCTGGTAGAACGCGAACAGCGCGCCCATTCCGAAGATCGCGACGGCGACCAGGAGGGTCCAGATGTAGCGCTCCTTGCCGTAGCCGAGCGGATGACGCCGGTCGGCGGGGCGGCCGCTGCGGCGCAGGCCGACGAGCAGCAGCACCTCGTTGACGGTGTCGGCGACCGAGTGCGCCGCCTCGGCGGCCAGCGACGCCGAGCCGGTGATCAGGGCCGCGACGATCTTGGCGACGGCGATGCCGAGGTTGGCCGCCAGCGCGAGCAGGACGGTCAGGACGCTCTCTTCACCCGCCGCGCGGCCCTGTTCCGCCATGCTGGACGTCCTCCCCCTGCCAACGGCCCGCCAAGCGCGGGACCGTGCGCCGGTGGGATCACGCGCCCGCGGCCGAGGAGGAGCGCAGGCGGGCCCGGTCGGGCTTTCCCGAGGCCAGCAGGGGGATGGCCTCGACGAGCTCCACCTCGTGCGGCGCCGCGTAGGCCGGCATCGTCTCGCGGACGAGGGCGCGCAGCTCCGGAAGGCCGGGGGCGGTGGCCGCGCCGGGGACGGGCACGATCACGGCGGTCACGCGCTCGCCCCATTCGGGGTCGGGACGGCCCACGACCACGACGTCATGGACGCGGGGGTGGCGCGACAGCGCGGCGGCGACCTCGCCCGCGACGACCTTCTCGCCGCCGGTGTTGATCACGTCGTCCAGCCGGCCGCGGACCCGCAGCCGGCCGTCCTCCAGCGCGCCGAGGTCGCGGGTGACGAACCATTCCCCGTCGCGCGCCGCGGCGCTCTCCTCGGGGCGCAACCGGTAGCCGGAGAAGAGCGCCGGCCCGGCCAGCCGGATCCGGCCGTCCGGCCCGAGGGCGACGCGCGTCCCGTCCAGGGGGACGCCGTCGTAGACGCAGCCGCCGCAGGTCTCGCTCATGCCGTAGGTGGTGACGATCCGCCCGCCGCGGGCACGGGCCTCGGCGAGCAGGCCCGGCGCCGCCGCGGCCCCGCCGAGCACGACCGTGCCGAGGCGCGACAGGTCCGTTCCGGCGTCCAGCAGGCGGCGCAACTGGGTCGGGACCATCGCGATGTGGACGTCGTGCTCGGCGGTCACGGCGGCGAGGTCGAAGTGAGGCAGGATCACCGGGTCGCTGCCGGCGACCAGGGACCGCACGAGGACCTGGACGCCCGCGATGTGGCTGGTGGGCAGGCAGCACAGCCACCGGTCGCCCGGGGCCGCGCCGATGCGGGCGAGGGTGGCGGTCGCGGAGTGGCGCAGGGCGGCGGCGGTGAGCTCGACGAACTTGGGCGCACCGGTGGAGCCGGACGTGGCGATCAGCACGGCGGTGCCGGGCGCGACGGGGACGGCGGGCGCGGGCCCGCGGCGGGCGGTGACGCCGTCCGCGGTCTCGACCGCGTCCGGGACGAGGGCGTCCAGGAGGGTGCGCAGCGCCGGTGCGGGCAGGTCGGGGGACAGGGGGCAGATCGCGGGTCCGGTGCCGTCCAGGGCGGCGGCGAGCGCTCCCAGCAGGCGGGGGCCCGGTGGGAGGACGACGGCGTGCAGGCGGCGGTCCATGGTCACGCCAGCGTAGACGACCCCGCTGAACGCGTTCAAACGGCGGGGCGGTTGAATGGGGCACGTCCGCCGCGACGCCGGCGGCGGGCGCTCGCCGACGGGAAGGTCGCCATGGTCTCGGAGCTGTTCGACGCGGACGCGTGGAAAGAGGTCGAGGGGTTCGGGTTCACCGACATCACCTACCACCGGGCCGTCGATCACGGCACGGTCCGGGTGGCGTTCAACCGGCCGGAGGTGCGCAACGCGTTCCGCCCGCACACGGTGGACGAGCTGTACCGGGCGCTGGACCACGCGCGGATGTCCAGTGACGTCGGCTGCGTCCTGCTGACGGGCAACGGGCCGTCCCCCCGCGATGGCGGCTGGGCGTTCTGCTCCGGTGGCGACCAGCGGATCCGCGGCAAGGACGGGTACAAGTACGCCGAGGGCGAGACGTCCGACACGATCGACCCGGCGCGGGCGGGGCGGCTGCACATCCTGGAGGTGCAGCGGCTGATCCGCTTCATGGGCAAGGTCGTGATCTGCGTGGTGCCGGGGTGGGCCGCGGGCGGCGGGCACAGCCTGCACGTGGTGTGCGATCTCACGCTGGCGAGCCGCGAGCACGCCCGCTTCAAGCAGACCGACGCGGACGTCGCGAGCTTCGACGGGGGGTTCGGGTCGGCGTACCTGGCGCGGCAGGTGGGCCAGAAGTTCGCCCGGGAGATCTTCTTCCTGGGTGACGTCTACGACGCCGAGGCCGCGCACCGGATGGGCATGGTGAACGCCGTCGTCCCGCACGCCGAGCTGGAGGCGACCGCGCTGGACTGGGCCCGCAAGATCAACGGGAAGAGCCCGACGGCGCAGCGGATGCTGAAGTTCGCCTTCAACCTGGTGGACGACGGGCTGGTGGGGCAGCAGGTGTTCGCCGGGGAGGCGACGCGGCTGGCGTACGGGACCGACGAGGCCACCGAGGGGCGTGACTCCTTCCTGGAGAAGCGCGACCCCGATTGGTCACGGTTCCCGTGGTACTACTAATGGTTCGACGCTCGGCGTGTCGTCCGGAATGTCGTGGTTCGGTGGTGGTCGCAGCAGGGCAGGGGGTCAGCGGGTGCGGGTCTACTCCATCCCGATGCGGACGCGGTTCCGCGGTCTCACGCGGCGGGAGGGCGTCCTGCTTCAGGGGCCCGCCGGCTGGGGGGAGTTCTCGCCGTTCGCCGAGTACGGCCCGGCGGAGTGCGCCCGCTGGCTGGCGGCTGCCCGGGAGGCCGCGCACACCGGGTGGCCCGCGCCGCTGCGCGACCGTATCCCGGTGAACGTGACCATTCCGGCGGTCGGCCCGGACGAGGCGTTCGCGATGGCGAAGATGTCGGGCTGCCGGACGGCGAAGGTGAAGGTCGCCGAGCGGGGGCAGGGCGACGCCGAGGACATGGCCCGGGTCGAGGCCGTCCGCGACGCGCTCGGCGCGGACGGCCGGGTGCGCGTGGACGTCAACGGGCGCTGGGACGTCGACCACGCCGCCCGGATGATCCGGGCGCTGGACCGGTGGGAGCTGGAGTACGTCGAGCAGCCCTGCGCGACGCTGGCGGAGCTGGCCCTGGTGCGGCGGCGGGTGGACGTGCCGATCGCGGCGGACGAATCGATCCGCCGCGCCGAGGATCCGCTGCGGGTGCGCGCCGCCGGGGCCGCCGACGTGGCGGTGCTGAAGGTGCAGCCGCTCGGCGGGGTGGCCGAGGCGCTGCGGGTGGCGGAGGCGTGCGGGCTCCCGGTGGTGGTGTCGAGCGCCGTCGAGACGTCGGTGGGGCTGGCGGCGGGCGTGGCGCTGGCCGCCGCGCTGCCGGAGCTTCCGTACGCGTGCGGGCTGGGCACGCTGCCGCTGCTGGGCGGCGACGTCGTCCATGGTCCGCTGCGCCCGGTGGGCGGGGAGATCGCGGTGCGGCGGCCCGTCCCCGACGAGGCGGCGCTGCGCCGTCACGAGAGCGCCGACCCCGGGCCGTGGCGGCGCCGGGTGCTGGAGACGCAGGCCCATCTGGGCGGCCCGCCGGTGCTCGGGGCGGACCGGTGAACCCGGCGACGGCGCTGGCCACCGTCCTGGTCGACGAGCTGACGCGGTGCGGCATGACCGACGTGGTGCTGGCGCCGGGGTCGCGGTCGGCGCCGCTGGCGCTGGCGCTGCACGCGGCGGAGGAGGACGGGCGGCTGCGGCTGCACGTGCGGATCGACGAGCGGTCGGCGTCGTTCCTCGGGCTCGGCATGGCGAAGCGGTCCGGGCGTCCGGTGGCGCTGGTGTGCACCTCGGGGACGGCGGCGGCGAACTTCCATCCGGCGGTGATCGAGGCGCACGAGTCGGGTGTCCCGCTGATCGTGCTGACCGCCGATCGTCCGCCCGAGCTCCGCGACACCGGCGCCAACCAGACGATCGACCAGGTGAAGCTGTTCGGTACGGCGGCGCGGTGGAGCACCGAGATCGGGGTGCCGGAGAACCGGCCGGGGATGGTGGCGTACTGGCGGTCGCTGGTGAGCCGGGCGTGGGGGCTGGCGCAGGCGCCGGCACCGGGGCCGGTGCACCTGAACGCCGCGTTCCGCGAGCCGCTGGTCCCCGACGGGGACGAGTCGTGGTGCGAGCCGCTGGACGGCGACGTGACGGGCGCGTGGACGAAGGTGCGGGCGGCGACGCCGGGCTCGGTCCTGCACGTCCCGCCGACGCGCCGCGGGGTGCTGGTGGTCGGTGACGGCGCGGCCAACGTGAAGCGTTACGTGGCGGCGGCGTCGATGGCGGGCTGGCCGGTGCTGGCCGAGCCCAGCGGCAACGCCCGGTACGGGGACCACGCGCTGTCCTCGCACCATTTCCTGCTGGGCGTCCCGGAGTTCGTGGAGCGGCACCGGCCGGAGGTGGTGGTGACGCTGGGGAAGCCGGGGCTGTCGCGTCCGCTGCTGTCGCTGCTGCGGCGGGCCGAGGAGCACATCGTCCTGGCGCCGGATCTGGCGCACTGGCCCGACCCCGTCCGCTCGGCGACCCAGGTCGCGCCGGAGGTGGAGATCCCCGTGGTCTCGGGCGACGACGCGTGGCTGAAGTCGTGGCGGACGGCGGACCTGGCGGCGGCCACGGCGGTGGACGCGGTGCTGGACGCGGTCCCCGGGGTGAGCGAGCCGCGGCTCGCCCGCGATCTGGTGTCGTCGCTGCCGGGCGGGTCTCTGCTGTTCTCGGCGGCGAGCATGCCGATCCGCGACCTGGACCAGGTCATGCGCCCGCGCCGCGGTATCCGGATCATGGCGAACCGGGGGGCGAGCGGGATCGACGGGCTGGTCTCCACGGCGATCGGGGCGGCGCTCGCGCACAGTGGCCGCTCCTACGCGCTGCTGGGGGACCTGGCGTTCCTGCACGACCAGAACGGGCTCGTCATCGGCCCGCGCGACCGCCGGCCCGACCTCGCGGTCGTGGTCGTGAACAACCAGGGCGGCGGCATCTTCTCGCTGCTGCCGCAGGCCGCGTTGCGCGGCCCGTTCGAGCGCGTCTTCGGCACGCCGCACCAGGTGGACCTGGAGGTGGTGGCGGCCGCCCACGGTGTGCCGTACCGCCGGCTCGAGGCCGCGGCGGACCTGCCCAAGGCGATCGCGGGGGAGGGGCTGCGGATCATCGAGGCGCGGACCGACCGGGACGCGAACGCGGTCCTGCACGCCGAGATGCGCAAGGCCGCGCACGCGGCCGTCCGCGACGTCCTGTCGCTCTGACCGCCACGACGCGCGGCTTCGGGCAGACCCGGCGACTCGTTCAAGCTTTAATTTACAACGTAAAGGCGCCGGGCCGGTGCACCACACAGAGCCCCCTAACACAACTACACACCGACGCCAGAACCGATCGCGGCACCGGGTGCCCGATGCCGCGATCGGGTGCGGGCGGGCGGTGTCAGCTGAGGAGGCGGTCGCGGAGGGCGTCGGTGTCCTCGGGTGTCCAGCCGTGGGCGGTGAGCCAGCCGGTGGGGCCGCCGAACTCCTCGTCCACGCGGGCGAGGAACTTCTCCATGATCGCTGCGCGGGGCAGGTGGGAGTCGGCGGGGCGGGAGTCGAGGTCGGCGGCGTAGGTGTCGCTGGCGCGCAGGCGGCGCAGGATCGCCTCCAGGCGCTCACCGCTGTCGGTGTAGTCGGTGAGGATCGCCTCGCGGGTCACGCCGGCGACGTCGAGGGCGAAGGCGCAGACGACGCCGGTGCGGTCCTTGCCGGCCGCGCAGTGCACGAGCGCGGAGCCGTCGGTGCGGGTCATGACGCGCAGGGCGGCGACGATGGAGTCGGGGCGGTCGGTGATGTAGCCGGTGTAGTGACCGATCAGGCGTTCCTGCTCGGGCTCGTCGGCGTCCCGGTTCTGCCAGGGCAGGATCTTGTCGGCGTCGATTCCGGCGGGCGGCGTCTCGGGGGTGTCGGCGGTGACGTCGGTGTTGCGGCCGCCTTCGGCGAACAGGGAGAGGTGGTGGACGGTGACGGCGGCGACGCGGGTGAGGGGGGCGGGGCCCTCCAGGCGGACCTCGGCGTCGCTGCGCAGGTCGATGACATTCTTGAGGTCGTAGTCGTCGAGCAGGGTCCGGACGTCGGCGACGGTCAGCCCCTGGAGGTTGTCGGCGCGCAGAACGCGTCCGCGTCGTGTGGTGCGGCCGTCGGTGGTGGGGAGCCCGCCGAGGTCGCGGGCGTTCACCGCGCCGTCCAGTTCGATCCACCGTGTGCCTTCGCTCATGAATTGTGAGCCTATCTAACGGTGCTGTCCCTTCTGGTGCGCAGGGTCCGGGTCGCGCCGGCGGGTGGAGGCCGGCCGGGTGAGAAGTGGGCCGGGTGAGCGAGCCGGGGTGGTGGTGACCGGGACCTGCGAGCCACGGGCAGCATGGCTCCGCAGCATGGTGACTTTTCGGTTATGGGCTCTGTAGCTTTCGAGGCGTTCTGTAGACGTTCCAAAACGACGGCCTTGAGGGGCCGTCTCCGAATGGAGGCTTCATGCCCGTGACCCTCGATGCCCAGCCCGCCGCGCCGGGCGCTTCCGGCCGGACGGCCGGTAGCGACTTCGCGCCGCTGGCGCGGCAGGTCCGTGCGAGCGGGCTGCTGGATCGGCGCGTCGGGTACTACGTGCGGGCGGTCGGGCTGAACCTGGCGGCGACGGCCGGCCTGTGGGGGGCGGTGGCCTGGGCCGGGGGGTCGTGGTGGTCGGTGCTGCTGGCGGTGCCGCTGGCGGTGGTGTCGGCGCGGACGGCGTTCCTGGGGCATGACGCGGGGCACCGGCAGATCGCGCGGTCGGCTGGGGTGAACCGGTGGCTGGGGCTGCTGCTGGGGAATCTGCTGCTGGGGATGGGGCACGGGTGGTGGAGCGATAAGCACAATCGTCATCACGCCAATCCCAATCATGTGGGCAAGGACCCTGATGTCGGTGAGGGCGTCCTGTCGTGGACGTATGAGCAGGCGGGGCGGAAGGAGGGGGTGCTGCGGTGGGTGACGCGGCATCAGGCGTGGTTGTTCTTTCCGCTGCTGACGCTGGAGGGGCTGAACCTGAAGGTGGGCAGTGCGCTGTTCCTGCGGGGGCGGGCTCGGCGTGAGCAGGTCGTCGAGGGCGGGCTGCTGGCGTTGCACGCGGTGGGGTACGCGGCGCTGGCGTTCGCGTTGCTGTCGCCGGGGAAGGCGCTGGTGCTGATGGCGTTGCACCAGGCGTTGTTCGGGGTGCATCTGGGGAGCGTGTTCGCGCCGAACCACAAGGGGATGGCGATGCCGGAGCCGGGTGAGCGGTGGGGGCATCTGCGGCGGCAGGTGCTGACGTCGCGGAACGTTCGCGGTGGTGCGGTGACGGATTGGCTGATGGGCGGCCTGAACTATCAGGTGGAGCATCATCTGTTCCCGTCGATTCCGCGGTGTAACTTGCGGCGTGTGCAGCCGATGGTGCGTGAGCATTGCGCGCGGGTGGGGTTGCCGTTCACGGAGACGGGGCTGCTGGAGTCGTATCGTCTGGCGCTGGGGCACATGCGTGAGGTGGGGGCGCCGCTGCGGTGATGCCGGCCCTATGCTGGCGTGGTGCCTGAGGGACACACCATTCATCGTCTGGCCGTCGAACATCAGCGGATGTTCGGCGGCCGTGCCGTTGGCGCCGGCAGTCCGCAGGGTCGTTTCGCCGAGGGGGCGCGGTGGCTGGACGGGCGGGTGCTGGTGTCGGCGGGCGCGCATGGCAAGCATCTGCTGCTGGAGTTCGAGGACGAGCGGGTTCTGCACGTCCATCTCGGGATCTATGGCAAGTACGGGTTCGGTCCGGTGCCGGCGCCCGCTCCGGAGGGGGCGGTGCGGTTGCGGTTGGTGGGCGGGGCCGAGTACGCGGATCTGCGCGGTCCGAACCGGTGCGAGCTGCTGGATCCGGGTGAGGTGAAGGTGCTGCGGGATCGGCTGGGGCCGGATCCGCTGCGGGCCGATGGTGATCCGGAGGTGGCGTGGCGCCGGGTGTCGCGGACGCGGACGCCGGTGGCGGTGCTGCTGATGGACCAGTCGGTGATCGCGGGGCCGGGGAACATCTACCGGGCGGAGGTGCTGTTCCGGCAGGGGATCGATCCGCGGTTGCCGGGCCGGTCGCTGAGCCGCGCTCAGTGGGGTGCGATCTGGGACGACCTCGTGGTGTTGATGGGTGAGGGCGTCCGGGTGGGGCGGATCGATACGGTGCGGCCGGAGCACACGCCGGAGGCGATGGGGCGGCCGCCGCGGGTGGACGGTCATGGGGGCGAGGTGTACGTGTACCGGCGTGCGGGGCTGCCGTGCCTGGTGTGCGGGGGTGAGGTGCGGACGGTGGAGGTGGCGGCGCGGAACCTGTTCTGGTGTCCGGTGTGCCAGCCGCCGTCGGCTCAGGTGGGGTAGCGGGCCGCGAGGGCGTGGGCGGTGGCCGTCATCGCGGCGCGGAGTTCGGGTGGGTGGAGGACTTCGACGTCGGCGCCGAGTTTGAGGAACTCGATGTGGGCGTGGCGGGTGGATTCGATGGGGAGGGTCATCTGGATCCATCCGTCGGTCGGTCCGTTGCCGGTGGTGGCGTGGTGTGCCTGTTGTTGTGCGGCGCGGGCCATGACGGGTGGCAGGAGGACCTGGGAGCGGCGTAGGCCGTCGGGGGTCAGGCGGATGGTGGCGTGGTCGGGGTAGGAGTCGGCTTCGAAGCGTTCGGTGTAGTCGTCCCAGTAGGTGGCGAGGTCGAAGTCGGGGGGACGGTCGAAGCGTTCGGGGAGGGGCCGGATGGTGTGGATGCGGGCGACGCGGTAGGCGCGGAGGGTGTCGTCTGATCGGGCGATGAGGTACCACGATCCGGCTTTGAGGACGATGCCGAGGGGGTCGAGGACGCGGGTGACCTCTTGGGGGTGCTGCCAGCGGCGGTAGCGGATCTGGATGCGCTGCTGGTTCCAGACGGCGTCGGCGGTGGCGTGCAGGTGGGGGACGTCGTCGGGGGTGCGGAACCAGCCGGGGGCGTCGAGGTGGAAGCGTTCGCGGATGGTGGCGGCGCGTGAGCGGACGTCCGGGGGGAGCGCGGCCATGAGTTTGAGTTCGGCGGCGGCGAGGACGGTGCCGAGGCCGAGCTGGGAGGCGGGGCCGGGCATGCCGGTGAGGAAGAGCGATTCGGCTTCGCCGGTGGTGAGGCCGGTGAGGCGGGTGCGGTAGCCGGCGAGGAGGCGGTAGCCGCCGTCGGGTCCGCGGTCGGCGTAGATGGGGACGCCTGCGGCGTTGAGGGATTCGACGTCGCGGTAGATGGTGCGGACGGAGACGTCGAGTTCGTCGGCGAGTTGCCGTGCGGTGAGGTGGCCTCGGGTCTGCAGGAGCAGAAGGAGGGACAGGAGTCGGCTCGCGCGCACGTGACCAGTGTGACGGGGGTCGTGGGGTGGTCGCGCCGTGGGCGGGTCAGGGGCGGGGGCGGCCTTCGAGGGCGTGCCGCATGGCGCCGAACTTGGTGTGGGCTTCGGCGAGTTCGGCGGCGGGGTCGGAGTCGGCGACGATTCCGCATCCGGCGAAGAGGCGGGCGCGGTCGCCGTCGATCTGGGCGCAGCGCAGGGCGATGCCCCATTCGCCGTCGCCGCGGGCGTCGACCCAGCCGACGGGGCCGGCGTAGCGGCCGCGGTCCATGCCCTCCAGTTCGCGGATGAGGTTCATGGCGCCGTCGGTGGGGGTGCCGCAGACGGCGGGTGTGGGGTGCAGGGCGGCGAGGACATCGAGGACGGAGCGGTCTGCGGCGAGCCGGCCGCGGATGGGGGAGGCCAGGTGGATGAGGTTGGGGAGGGTGAGCAGTTCGGGTTCGGCGGGGACGTGCAGCGGGGCGCAGAGGGGGGCGAGGGCGTCGCGGACCATTTCGGCGGCGTAGCGGTGCTCTTCGCGGTCCTTGGCGGAGGTGAACAGGCGTGCGGCGCGGTCGGTGTCGTCGCGGGGGTCGGTGCCGCGGGCGGTGGTGCCGGCCAGGACCAGTGACTCGATGTCGCCGCCGGTGCGGCGGATGAGGAGTTCGGGGGTGGCGCCGACGAGGCCGTCGACGGAGAAGGTGTAGCAGGCGGGGAAGCGGCCGGCGAGGCGGCGGAGCAGGACGCGGGCGTCGATGGGGGCGGTGGCGCGGGCGTGCAGGTCGCGGGCCAGGACGACCTTGCCGAGTGTTCCGGTGCGGATCCGGTGGACGGCGGTGGCGACGGCTTTCTGCCAGGCGGTGGCGGTGAGCGCGCCGTCGGTCCAGGTGAGGCCGGTGGGCGGGGTGGGCGGGCGTGCGGGTGTGAGGGGGCCGGGGGCGTCGCCGATGGTGGTGAGCCAGGCGTGGCCGTCGCGGCGGCCGAGGATCTGGCGGGGGACGATGAGGACGGAGCCGGGGGAGGCGGGGTCGAAGCCGAATCCGCCGAAGGCGACGGGGCCGGAGCCGGGGACGCCGACGGGGTCGTCGACGCCGGCGGCGTCGAACAGGTCGCCGAGGCGGCGGGCGGCTTCGGTGAACCGGTCGGGGCCGGGGGGCAGGGTGATGCGGGCGGCCTCGCCCCAGCCGACGATGCCCTCGCCGTGCCGGACCCAGGCCAGTGCGGTGGGGTGCGGTAGGCCGGCGAGGAGATCGCCGGGGTCGGCGACCGGGACGGTGCGGACGGACAGGCGATCCGGGGCGGTCACGGCGAGCTTCACGCATGCCACTGTACGGGAGAGTTGAACCCGTTCAAACAGTAGGGGCCGGGTATTCGCGTGGGGCGGCTTCTGATCTTCGCTTCGCCGCTGCCCCGCCGTGGTCATGCCTCGCGCGCCCGGGTGGGCCGGCTTCCAGGCGCCGGTGCTCGCGCCTGCCGGCCGGCCCGTCGTCGTGGCGGCTAAGGCTCGTACCCGGTGGCCGGGGCTCAAACTCGCCCCGGGCCGGGTGCGGGTCAGGCCCTGTGGTCGTGGGCCTTTCCGGTCAGCTTCCACGCCGCCGGGAGAAGCGCCGCGGCCAGTGCGACCTTGAGCGCGTCGCCCGCCAGGAAGGGGGTGAGGCCCAGGTCGATCGCGCGGCCGAGGCTCACGTGCAACGAGGCCATCAGGTACGGGACGCCCGCCGCGTACATGATGGCCGTGCCGAGCAGCATGGTCGCGACCGTGCGGGCGGGGGTGCGGTCGCCGCCCCGTTCGGCGAGCCGGCCCACCACGGCGGCCGCGACGACGAACCCGATGACGTAGCCGAGGCTGGGCGCGCTCGTGCCGGAGGCGCCGTCGGTGAACCAGGGCACGCCCGCCATGCCCGCCAGCAGGTAGACGACCATGCCGAGTCCGGCGCGGCCGAAGCCGAGGGCGGCGCCCGCCAGCAGGACCGCGAAGGTCTGGCCGGTGACGGGGACGGGTGTGCCGGGCAGCGGGAGCGACAGCTGCGCGGCGGCGCCGACGAGGGCGGCGGCTCCGGCGACGAGGGCGGCGTCGCGGGCCAGGGAACCGGGCAGGAGATCGCCCAGGACGGCGGGGTGCCGCGGCGCGGCAGGAGCGGTGGCCACAATTCCTCCCAAAAAGGTGTTGTCAGCCCGAAACCTAGCGAACCGCCCTTGAGGACCGGGCCACCCGGTGTACAGAAATGAGCGGGCCGAATTGTGGGGTGCCGCTCGCGGGGCGTCGTGCGGTCAGCCGCGCCGGGGGAGGGGACGGCGTGCGAGGTACACCATGTCGGGCTCGCCGCGCGGTACGGGTACGGCAACGGCGCGGACGTCGGAGAACCGGCGCCGTAGCCGCGTCTCGAAGGCCGGGTCGGCGGCGGCGCTCCACACCGCCAGGACGCCGCCGGGTGCCAGCCGCGCGGTGAGCAGGTCCAGGCCCGCCGGGCCGTAGAGGCGGGCGTTGCCGGGGGTGACCGTCCAGCCGGGGCCGTTGTCGATGTCCAGGCACAGGACGTCGAACGCGCCGGTCGCGGGGTCGGCGAGGACGTCCAGCAGGTCGGCGCGCGCGACGGTGACGCGCGGGTCCTCCAGCGCGCCGCGCGACCAGGGCCGCAGCGCCGTGGCGTGCCAGGCGATCACCGCGGGTTCGCGTTCCACGACGGTGACGGCCGTGACGCGGGGGTGGCGCAGCGCCTCGGCGAGCGAGAACCCGACGCCCAGGCCGCCGATCAGCAGCCGCGCCGGGCCGTCCAGCGCCTCCAGGGCGGCGGCGGCCAGCAGCCGCTCGGACTCGCCGTTGCGGGTGTCCATCAGGAACACGCCGTTGCTGATGATCTCGTAGTCGGCGCCCGCGCGGCGCAGGACCAGTTCTCCGCCGAGTCCCGTGGCGCGCTCCACCACGACCGGTTCCGCCGCCTCCGGTATCGCGTCCATTCCCCGACCCTAGTGACGGCGCCGGTTCGCCGCGACGCGATTTCGGCGGCCCCGGCGGGGCGGTGCGGCGGGGCGGGGCCTACGGTGATCCACCGTGAAGGCCGATCAAGTTGAGCTGCGTCCCGCCGCCGAGGACGACCTGCCGGTCATCGAGCGGCTGAACGGTGACCCCGAGCTGGCCGGGCCGTTCCTGTGGGGCGGCTGGTCCGACCCGGGCCGGGTGCGGCGCCGGTGGGCCGAGGACGGGCTGCTCGGGGAGGACACGGGGACCCTGGTGGTCGCGCGGGGGGACGACGCGGTCGGCTACACGTCCTACCGCCGGGTCGTCACCGGGCGGCGTTCGTCGTGCTGGAGCATCGGGATCAGCCTGCTGCCCGAGGCGCGCGGCCGCGGGGTCGGCACGCGCGCCCAGCGGCTCCTGGTGGCCTACCTGTTCGCCCACACCCAGGCCAACCGCGTGCAGGCCGAGACCGAGGTCGACAACATCGCCGAGCAGCGGGCGCTGGAGAAGGCCGGGTTCACCCGGGAGGGAGTCATGCGGGGGACGGGGTTCCGCGACGGCCGGTTCCGCGACGAGGTGCTGTACGGGATCCTGCGCCGGGACGTGGATCGCACCGGCCGGTGGTGAGGCCGTGGGCCGTGCCGTGGGCGGGGCCCTCAGCGGCCGCGGAACGCGGCCCGGTAGGCGGTGGGCGAGACCCCCAGCTCCGCCTGCAGCCGCAGCCGCAGTGACGCCGCGGTCCCGAACCCGGCCCGCTCGGCGATCCGCTCCACCGGCAGGTCCGTCTCCTCCAGCAGCTGCCGCGCCCGCTCCACCCGCCGCCGCGCCAGCCACACCGCCGGTGACAGCCCCGTCTCCTCCCGGAACCGGCGGGTGAAGGTCCGCACGCTCATCGACTCGCGCGCCGCCAGCTCCCGCAGCGTCACCGGGCGGTCCAGCCGCTCCAGCGCCCACGCCCGCGCCGCGCCCGTCGAGGACACCCGCGGCTCGGGCACCGGGCGCACGATGAACTGCGCCTGCCCGCCCTCGCGGTGCGGCGGCACCACCGTCCGCCGCGCCAGGTCCCCGGCCACCGCGGCGCCGTGATCGCGGCGGATCATGTGCAGGCACAGGTCGATCCCGGCGGCCTCGCCCGCCGAGGTCAGCACCGCGTCCTCGTCGACGTACAGCACCGCCGGATCCAGGTCCACGCCGGGGAACAGCTCGGCGAACCGCGCGGCCGACAGCCAGTGCGTCGTCGCGCGCCGTCCCTCCAGCAGGCCCGCCGCCGCCAGCACGAACGCGCCCGTGCAGATCGAGGCGATCCGCGCGCCGCGCGCGTGCGCCGCCGCCAGCGCCGCGGGGACCGGGCCGCGCGCCGGGTCCCGCTCGTCCAGTTCGTGCGAGGCGGGGACCACCACCGTCTCGGCCTCCCGCAGCGCCTCCAGCCCGCGGCCCACGGTCACCTCGAAGTCGGCGTCGGTGCGCACCCGGCCCGGCTCCACCGCGCACGACACCACCTCGTACAGCGGCGCTCCGCCCGCCGACCGCGCCCGCCCGAACAGCTGGTGCACCAGTCCCAGCTCCATCGGCAGCACGCCGTCGCGCACCAGAACCGCCACCCGGTGCCGCCCTTCACCGCCGAACACGACCATGGCCCGATCCTTGCACATGATGGCCTGCAGGCCACTGCCCGCCCCGGGCGTCGGACGCGCGGCCCGGACGCGGTTCCCACGGCGGCCCGCCTCAGCGCAGCTCGCCGTCATCGGAGTTCCGCAGCGGCGACAGCAGCATCGGGACCACCGCCAGCAACTCGCCCACCGCCCCTGTCCACAGCGCCGCCCGCGCTCCCAGGGCCTGTCCGAGCACGCTGCCGATCAGCGCGCCCACCGGCATCGCGCCCCACACCACGAACCGCACCGAGGCGTTCATCCGCCCCAGCAGCCGCTCCGGGCACAGCCGCTGCCGCACCGCCACCGCATTGATCTTGAAGGTCATGAACGCCGTCCAGCCCAGCCCCTGGAGCGCCACGGCCACCGCGAACCGCCCGTCGGCCTGGAACAGCGGCACCGCCGCCAGCCACAGCAGCCCGCTGGTCACCACCGAGGCGCACATCGCGCGGCCCTGCCCGAACCGCGCCACCAGCCGCCCGGTGAGCAGCCCGCCCAGCAGGTCGCCCAGCGCCTCGGCGGTGAACACCAGCCCGCACAGCAGCGGCGACAGCCCCAGCTCCCGGTTCAGCAGGACCATCAGCATCGCCGCGCCGACCGTGCCGCACAGGTTGGAGATCGCCGCCGCGAGGGTGAGGGGGCGCAGCAGCCGATGCCCGAACACCCACCGCAACCCCTCGGCGATCTCGGCGCGCAGCCCCGCCCCCGGGTCCGCGGACGGCCGAGGCTCGGCACGGCCGATGCGCGACAGCGACAGCGCCGACACCACGAACCCCACCGCGTCCACCGCGACCGCGGCGGGCGCCGACACCACCGCGACCAGCGCGCCGCCCACCCCCGGACCGGCCACCTGGACCAGGCTGCGCGTGCTCTCCAGCCGCACGTTGGCCTCCACCAGCCGGTCCGCCGCCACCAGCGACGGCAGGTAACTCTGGTGCGCCACGTCGAAGAACACCGAGCACACCGACACCCCGAACGCCACCGTGTACAGGTGCGCCAGCGTCAGCGTGTCCAGCCAGTACGCCACCGGCACCGAGCCCAGCAGCAGCGCGCGGCCCACGGCCCCGGCCAACAGCACCGGACGGCGCCGCGTCCGGTCCACCCACGCCCCGGCGGGCAGCCCGATCAGCAGGAACGCCGCGTACTCCAGCACCACCAGCAGGCCCGCCTCCAGGGCCGAGGCGTGAAGGACGCCGAGGGCCACCAACGGCAGCGCGACCAGTGTCACCGCGGCCCCCGCCTGACCGGCGGCGTCGGCCAGCCAGAAGCACCGGAAATCGGCGTCCGGCGGCCCCGGGCGGAGCTGCGGAGAACAACGGCGACGCGGAAGCGGACAACGAAGCACCATGACGGGCAACACCACCACGCGGCCAGGACCACCACCACTGTTTTAGTCTGGGCCGAAACAAGCGGGAGGTGCGGATGGGCTCGGTGCGCTTCACCATCGACGACGTCGTCAACGTCCGCTTCGCCGTCTCACCGCTGTGGGAGACGCTGGCCGGCTTCCGCGCGGCCGCCGACCCCGGCGCGCACGCCGCCCACCTGCCCTGGCTCAGGACGGCCGCCCCCCTGCACCGCGACCCCGTGCTCGCCGCCCGTACCGCGTCGTTGCGGGCTCTTCTCCGGCCCGCGCGCGCCGCCGCCCGTCCTGCCGCCCAGCATGGTCCGCCCAGCGGGCTGCCCGGGTTCCTGACGCCGCCGCCGCGGTGCCCGCTGACCGAACTCGACCACGAACTCGCCGTCGTCCGCGCCACCCCGCCCGGCCGCGTGGAGGCGGACCTGCTGGCCCTGGGCGCACCCGCCGCCGACCCCGCCGCGGCCACCGCCGCGCTGGCCCAGGCGGTATCGGCCTGGTGGGAGGCCGCGATCGAGCCCCACTGGCCGCGCATCCGCGCCGTCCTGGAGGCCGACATCGCCCACCGCACCCGCCAGCTCGCCGAGGACGGCATCCAGCGGGTCTTCGACCACCTGCACCCCGGGGTCCACTGGGCGGCGGACACGCTCACCTCACCCGACCTGCCCGCCGGCGGCACCGCCCCCGCGGGTACCGGCATCACCCTGACGCCATCGGTCTTCGCGACCCGTTGCCACCTGCTGGACGGCGCCGGCCCCACACCACCGGCGGTCATCTACCCCGCTCGCGCCGCCGCCACCGCCTGGCAGAGCCGCCCGCCCGGCGGAGGAGAACTGGCCCGCCTGCTCGGCGCCAGCCGCGCGCTCCTGCTGGCCGGCACCACCTCGCCCAGCACCACCACCCAGCTCGCCCAGCGCACCGGCCTGAGCCTGGGCACGGTCTCCCAGCACCTGGCCGTCCTGCGCGACGCCGGACTGGTGAGCAGCCACCGCTACAGGCGCGAGGTCAGCTACACCACCACCGACCTCGGAACGGCCCTGCTCAACGGCCCCGCCGACACCTCCGGCTGACGGCACGACACCGCGCCGGAGCGGCTCGGCGTTCAGGGCTCGGCCCGCATCGCCGCGACGCCCGGGAGGCGTCACACGTGGTGGACGGTCACCCCGGCCCCCTCGATCGCCGCGACCGCGTCGCGTGGCGCACCGGCGTCGGTGACGAGCACGTCCAGGGCCGTGACCGGGCACACGTGCCCCAGCCCCGTCCGGCCGAACTTGGCCGCGTCGCCCACCGCCACCACCCGCTGCGCCGCGGCGATCGCGGCCTGCTTCACCGGCACCTCGGCCAGGTCGTGCGCCGTCACCCCGTCGCGCGGCGACAGCCCGCACACCCCCAGCACCACCGTGTCCACCCTTAGCGCCCGCAGCGACGTCTCGGCCAGGTGACCGGTGAACGACAGCGCGCCCGGCAGCGTCCGCCCGCCCGGCACCAGCAGCGTCACCTGCGGCGCGCCGCCCAGCACGTTCGCCGCGTGCAGGTCCAGCGGCACCACCGTCAGCCTGCGGCGGGCCAGGACCCGCGCGACCTCCAGCGTCGTCGTCCCGCCGTCCAGGATCACCGACTCGCCGTCGGCGACCAGCGCGCCCACCCGCTCGGCGATCAGCCGCTTGGCCCGCACAGACTCCCGCAGCCGCACCGCGTACGGCGTGGCCTCCCCGCGCAGCAGCAGGCTCACCGCGCCGCCCCGCACCCGCCGCAGCACCCCCTCCTCGGCGAGCCGGTCCAGGTCCCGCCGGACGGTCATCTCCGAACAGCCCGTCCGCTCCGCCAGCTCCGCCACCGTCACCCGCTCCGCCGACCGCAACCGGTCGACGATCGCCAGCACCCTTTCCGCACCCTCCATATGTTCAATCTAACGCCGAACATGTTAGAAAGACCATGGGACGGACACCGGGGACCGACAGAGGAGGACCGTCATGCAGTGGGTCGTCGTCGACTACGGCGAAGTGATCTCCCGCACGCCGCCCGAGGACGCCGCGGCCCGGCTACCGCGGGCCCTGGGCGCCGATCCCGCCGCGTTCTGGGACGCCTACTGGGACGGCCGCCGCTCCTACGACCTCGGCACCGTCGACGCCGCCGGATACTGGGGCGAGCTGTGCGGGCGCCTGGGCCGCGCCGCCGGGCAGGACCTGCTCGATACCCTCGTCGGGCTCGACGTCGACATGTGGTCGCACCTGGACGAGGGCACCCTCGCCGTCCTGCGCGAGCTCACCGACCGCCGCGTCCCCCTCGCCCTGCTGTCCAACGCCCCCCTGGAACTGGCCCGCGACATCGAACGGCGCCCCTTCGCCGCGCTGTTCCGGCACCGCTTCTTCAGCGCCGACCTGCGGCTCGCCAAACCCGACCCGCGCATCTACCGGCACGTCGGCGAGCGGCTCGGCGCCGACCCCGCCGACCTGGTGTTCGTCGACGACCGCCAGGACAACGTCGACGGCGCCCGCGCCGCCGGACTGCGCGCCCACCTGTTCACCGGCGCCGACCGGCTGCGCCGCGACCTCGACCTCCCCGCCGCCTGAACCCGCCCCGCCTGACCCGCGCCGTCCCGGCGGCGAGCGGCCACCGGCACCGAGGGCGACGGGAAGGAGTGCCGAGCCCGTCCGCGCGCCGGAGACGGCGGGTTGATCGCGAAGCGGCGCCGTGCCCGCTCGGGACCGGTCACGAAGCGAGCCCCGGGCGAGCGCCGTGGGCCGGAATCGCCGCAGGGACGACGGCGCAGGCGACCACGGCGGCGGTGATGACGCGGCGCGGAGCGCGGGTCAGGCGCCGGGCGGGCCGGGCGACAGGACCTCGAACGCGCGGTCCAGCAGGGCCGCGCGATCGGCGGCGCCGTCCGAGCGCAGCCATTCGCGCGCCGCCGCCTCCAGCGCCGCGCCCGCCGCCGCCGTCAGCAGATC